>NZ_VXKH01000001.1 GCF_008693065.1 Corynebacterium tuscaniense
CTTCGATGGTGTCGTCCTCCTCGGCGAGGATTTCCACGAGGGTGCCTGCGACCGGGGAGGGGATTTCGGTGTCGACCTTGTCGGTGGAGACTTCGAGCAGTGGTTCGTCGACCTCGACGGTGTCACCGACGGACTTCAGCCAGGTGGTGATGGTGCCTTCGGTGACGGATTCGCCGAGTTCCGGCATCTCCACATCGGTAGCGTCGCCGGAACCAGCCGCAGGCTTCTCTTCCTGCTTGGGTTCCTCTGCCTCGGCAGGCTTTTCGGTCTTGGGCTCGTCTGACTTCGGCTTTTCCTTGGCGGGTGCTGCGTTGGCGTCGCCGATGCGGGCGATGACTGCGCCGACTTCGATGGTGTCGTCCTCCTCGGCGAGGATTTCCACGAGGGTGCCTGCGACCGGGGAGGGGATTTCGGTGTCGACCTTGTCGGTGGAGACTTCGAGCAGTGGTTCGTCGACCTCGACGGTGTCACCAACAGACTTCAGCCAGGTGGTGATGGTGCCTTCGGTGACGGATTCGCCGAGTTCCGGCATCTCCACATCGGTAGCGTCGCCGGAACCAGCCGCAGGCTTCTCTTCTACCTTCGGTGCTTCCTGCTTCGGTGCTTCCTCAGCAGGTTCGTCGGATTTGGCGGAATCGCCGGAGTCATCGGAGGAAGGCTTCTCATCCGCGTCTCCCACGATAGCGATGACGTCACCCACTTCAACGGTGTCATCTTCTTCAGCCTTAATTTCAAGCAGAACACCCGATACAGGGGAGGGAATTTCCGTGTCGACCTTATCGGTGGAGACCTCGAGCAGCGGTTCGTCGACCTCGACGGTGTCACCAACAGACTTCAGCCAGGTGGTGATGGTGCCTTCGGTGACGGATTCGCCCAGTTCGGGCATCTCAACTGAGTGAGCCATTATGTTTAAGTCTCCTCTACAACTTTGCAGACGTTTATCCGCACCTAGCGTACCCGCTTCGCTGTTTTCGCGTTCGACTAGTGAGGGGTTAGGAATCACGTGACATAAGATGTGGTGCGTGTTCAATCTCTTTGGCTCCCGCAAGAAGCCCTCTGCCTTCAAGCCGCCGCGCGGTCCGGGGGAGACCGTGCGCCCGCACGACGCCCAGTACTTGAAGGAATGGGTGGCGGATAAAGGCTTCGTGGAGGGGTTTGTGGAGCCAGAGACGATGGTTAACGAGATGTCTGTTGTTCTCGTCGCTGAAAATGGGGAGTACACGCGCCGCAAAATTGGGGGTCCGAAGGGGATTGATGCGGTGGGCAAGTTGCTGGGTATTCCGCTTTACGACGTCGAGGAGACCGGCTACCCCGACCGCATGCGCAAACGCATTGAACAGGAACGCATCCTGCGTAAACGCGCTGAGCAAAGGGAACGCCGCGCTAAGTTTGAGCGCGGCGAAGACCCCAACCTGTAGTGGTTTAGATAGTTATTTTTCAGCCAGCTGTGTGAGCGTATCCACGATGGTGCGCACCGGAACACCCGTTGCGCGGGACGGTGTGTACCCGTGGGCGCCACCGGTGTTCCAGGCTGGGCTGGCAACGTCGATATGCGCCCACTGGATACCTTCACCCACGAACTTGGCTAGGTATGTTGCGGCGAATTCCATGCCGCCAAAGCGGTCCGCGTTGGTGTTCTTGATGTCAGCGACGGCGGACTTGATCTCCTCATCGTGCTCCTCCAACATCGGCATGGCCCAGCCCGGCTCGTCCAGTTCACGGGCAGTTTCTGCGATAGCATCACGCAGGTCATCCGAACCCATGACACCGAAGGTGCGCTTACCCAGGGCCACCATCTGTGCGCCGGTGAGCGTGGATGTTTCAATGAGATAGTCCGGGTTGTACTCGCTAGCGCGTGCAATGGCATCAGCCAGAACCAAACGGCCCTCCGCATCGGTATTGATCACTTCGCTGGTGATCCCCCCGTAATGGGTAATCACATCGCCGGGGCGCTGGGCGGATCCAGACGGCATGTTCTCCGCCATGGCCATCCACGCATCAATGCGGACCGGAATATTCAGCGCAGCGGCAGCACACGTTGCGGCTAATACAGCAGCAGATCCGCCCATGTCCATGACCATCTGCTCCATGCCGGAAGCCGGCTTCAAGGAAATACCGCCGGTATCAAAAGCGATGCCTTTGCCGACGAGCGCCACAGACGTCGTAGCACTCTCCGGCGCCCAGGTGAGGTGCACCAAGCGCGGTGGGTTCTCAGAGCCCTGGCCTACGGCCGTGATGCCGCCGAAACCCTTCGCCTCCAGTTCTTTCTCGTCGAGGACTTCTACCGTCAGGCCGGATGCCTCACCAACGGTGCGCGCGAGTTCCGCGTAATTGGAGGGGTAGAGCAGATTGGAGGGGGTGTTGACCAAATCACGAGCAAGTGTCACCGCATGGCAGATGCTCACTGCAGCGTCGAACTCAGCGTGGTTATCTTCTTTGCCCACGACGGTGATGAGGGAGGATTCATCCTTCTCCTCGTTCTTCTTCAACCCGTCATAGGCGTATCCGCCGAGCAGGAGGCCTTCCACGACGGGGCGCACACCAAAATCAGCACTAACGACGGCGCGCTCGGTTCCCTTGAGCGCACGTGCAGCAGCACCCATCGCGCGCCGCACAGCAGTGTCGGTGGAATGAGACCCATCATTATCACCCAGTCCCACGGCAATGAACAGGGTGCCGTCCACCACAACCTTGGTTACTTCACCCGCGGAACCTTTCGCACCAAGAGCCTCTAAGGCCTCAAGGAGACCCTCCTTGGTCAGCTGAGAAACCGGCAGTTCTAGACCCTCGCCGGATGACACCGGGATGATGCGTGCGGCGTCCTCGGGAACGTCGATAGCAAACTCGATCTGGGCAAGACGGCCGTGCGAGGGCAGAACGTCAATGAAATGGGGCAAAACAGCCATGGGGTGCTAGATCCTCCTTGTTATAAAGGTCTTTCTTCTTCGCCCCGATACTACTGACGGTGACCGTGTTCACCCGCGGAGTATGCTTCAAAGGCATGACACAGCTGGATTTCACCGTGACGAAGAATGAAAACCCGGCCACCGCTGAAGAGCGCGCCGCTATCCTTGCCAACCCTGCGTTTGGTAGGCAGTTCACCGACCACATGGTCAGCATTGACTGGACCCAAGACAAGGGCTGGCACAACGCACAGGTCCGCCCCTATGAAAACCTTTCTTTTGATCCGGCCAGCATGGTGTTCCACTACGGCCAGGCCATCTTTGAAGGCCTGAAGGCTTACCGCCATGCCGACGGCGCCATTGTGACCTTCCGCCCGGAGCAGAATGCTCAGCGCATGCAGAGGTCTGCAGAGCGCTTGGCCATGCCGGAGCTGCCGGAGGATGTGTTTATTGAATCCCTGCGTCAGCTCGTGGACATCGACCAGGACTGGGTGCCCGCTGCAGGTGGGGAAGCATCGCTGTACCTGCGTCCCTTTATGATCTCCACGCAGGTCGGTCTGGGTGTACACCCGTCGGACAGCTACACCTACATCCTCATCGCTTCGCCCGCCGGTGCTTATTTCTCCGGTGGTGTGAGCCCCGTCAAGGTGTGGATCAGTGAAGATTATGTTCGTGCCGCGCCGGGAGGAACCGGTGCTGCCAAGTTCGCTGGTAATTACGCAGCATCACTGCTTGCTCAGGCGCAGGCGGAAGACAAGGGCTGCGACCAAGTTGTGTGGCTCGATGCGATTGACCGCAAATATATTGAGGAAATGGGCGGCATGAACCTCATGTTCGTCTACGGCTCCGGCGATGACGCCAAGGTGGTCACCCCGGCTCTGTCCGGCTCTCTGCTGCCAGGCATTACTCGTCAGTCGCTACTTCAGGTTGCGAAGGATCTTGGTTACGCCACCGAAGAAGCCCGCATTTCTGTTGAGGACTGGAAAAACGATGTTGCCTCCGGCGCTATGACCGAAACCATGGCGTGCGGTACCGCTGCGGTGGTCACCCCGGTTGGGCACGTTGTGGGCAATAACGTTGACTTCACCATCAACGGCAACGAGGCAGGGGAGATCACCATGAAGATGCGTGAGCGCCTGACGTCTATCCAGCGTGGTGAGTTCGAAGACACCCACGGGTGGCTGCACACCCTCGTTCCTTCTAACTAAATCTAGTCAGCATGGCTAGGCGGTTTGGCTGCGCATCTCATCGCCGACCAACTCAACGGCAGAGATGATCAGCGGCAGAACGGCCGCAGCACCTGCACCTTGGCCGGTGGACATGTTGAGTGTGGCCACCGGTGTGAGGTCCAGTGCTTGCAGACAAATAGTGGTACACGGTTCGGGACTGGCCTGTCCCGCTATAAGCCACTGCTTGGTGCCTGGGGCGACGCGCTCGGCGACGTAGGCGGCGAGGGCGGTATAGGCGCCGCCGATAAGCACGGGCGTACGCCGCACCGCGCACTGCGCAATGAATGCGGTCAGCGCAACGAAATCTGGCGCGGAAATAGCCTGCAGAACGCGGGCAACATCATTGTGGAAACCGCGCGCGCGGAACATCGCATCGCGCACCGCGGACACCTTGACCTTCCACACTTCATCATTGATTCCGCTGCCACGCCCCACCGCGACAACTGGTTCGGTGAATGTGAGCGTGCCCAGAACGGCGGCCGCCACCGTCGTGTTAGCCACGCCGAGGTCACCGGCGACTAACAGGTCAACTCCAGAGTCAATCTCCCGATCCGCCGTGGCGGCACCGAGCTCAGAGGCGGCGAAGAACTCTTCTTGCGTCATGGCATCGGCGACATCAATCTGGCCGGAACCAGCGCGAATGGCAGCGGCATCATGCTTCAGGCTCACATCAACGAGGTGCACGGAAGCGTCTACGCGCTGCGCCAACGTGTTGACGGGGGCCGCACCGGAGCTGATCTCCTGTGCCTGGACGATGGACGCTTCCGGCGTGAATGCCGAAACACCGCGCTCGGCGACACCGTGATCACCCGCGAAAATGATGACACGTGACGTTGTGATTGGGCGTGGAGGAGCCTCACCCTGACACCCAGCCATCCACGCACCGATACTGGCCAAACGCCCAAACGACGCGGCCCGCGGGTTGAGCGTCATCGCCTCCTTCACCTGAGCCTGCGCGGAAAGGTCAGGGGAGGGAACCGGCGGGAAAGTGAAGCCGTCAGTGAAACGCACGGTGGGTCCTAGACGTTGTCGCCGATAGCAACCTGCGGTTTCGGCGTACGCCAGTTACGCGGCTGGGAAGCGCGCGAGAAAGCATACATACCCAAGCCGAAACCAGTCTCTGTGGAATCCGGGAACTTGGCGCGCACCGCCTTGTTTGCGCGCTTGCCAATGAAGATGCCTTCCGCGAACGTGGCCAGGATGAACACCATCGCAGCCACAGACAACACCGCAGCGACATCTGGGAAGAACTGGCCCAACAGCATGATTACCAGGAGGACAAGCGCGCCCGGCATGACAAAGTTGGACAGGAAACGCCTGGAATCAACCCAGTCACGTACATAGCGGCGGACCTCGCCCTTGTCGCGGTCGAGCAAGTAGCGCTCATCGCCAGCATCCATCTTCGCCTGGATGTCCCTATTCTGAGCACGACGCTCAGCGCGTTCCTGCTTCTTGTATTCCTTCCACTCCTCTTTGGGCATGGAAGCTTTCATTTCCTTGCGTTTCTGAGCAGCTTGAGCCCGGCTCATTGCATTCGGATCACGCACGATGCCACGCTTAATCTCCTGCTCATGGCGCTTCGGAGTCGGTCGCCCCTTCGGCGGGGTGTAGCCTTTCGGCAGCTTCTTCTCCGGCTCGCTAGCTGTGGTGGGCTCAGCAGTGGAAGAGTTAGTGCTTGCGGGGGCTTTGGGCGCATCAGATTTTTGCCAGGGGAGTTTCACGCTCTCTAGGCTACAAAATCATTTCACCCGGTTGGGAATATGGGGCAAGGGCAGATGCGTTATGGGGTACAAAGGGGTCTCACCTGGACAAGTTAGGGTGGACTAGCATCCGGGCTGGAAGCCAGCGTAGGCTCGGGACCCAACACGATAAAGGCTAAGGAGAGACGATCCATGACTGCACCGACTTCCGCCACCGGCGTAGAGCTCACTGAGGCTGCAGCAGCAAAGGCAAAGGCGCTGCTTGATCAGGAGGGCCGTGATGACCTGTCTTTGCGCATCGCCGTCCAGCCTGGTGGTTGCGCTGGCTTGCGCTATCAGCTGTACTTCGACGACCGTGACCTGGACGGCGACAAATCCGACGTTGTCGGAGGCGTACGTCTTGTCGTGGACAAGATGAGCGTGCCTTACCTGTCTGGTGCGAAGATTGACTTCGCGGACACGATTGAGCAGCAGGGCTTCACCATTGATAACCCGAACGCCGGCGGTTCCTGCGCCTGCGGTGATTCCTTCAACTAAAACTAAGCAACCGGGGCTGTCCTTGTGATTGGGGCAGCCCCGGTTTTTGTCTGTTCGGGGTGGCTCGGGGCCGCGGTACGGACAACCTGTCGCGTCGCCGCTTAGCGCCGAAGCCGGGCGGACTTAAAGGTCCACAGGGTAATCCTTCTGTTCAATACCTGGGTCGATGCGGTGTTCCACGAAGATACCGTGCCAGACCATGAAGGCGAGGACGGTCCACAGGCGGCGTGAGTGGTCGGAGACTCCATCGCGGTGCTCCTTGAGCATCTCCAGCACCGCAGGTTTGTTGAAGATCTCCTCGGTCTGGGACTCGTTGATGGTCTGCTGCGCCCAGCCGTACAGTTCATCGCCGGCTAGCCAGTGGCGCATAGGCACCGGGAAGCCGAGCTTCTTGCGGTGGAGGACGTGTGGCGGAACGATCTGCTCCATGGCCTTGCGCAATGCGTACTTCGTTGTGCCGTGGGCGATCTTCAGATCTGCCGGGATGGTCTCTGCAACGGCAAAGACTTCCTTATCCAGGAAGGGCACGCGCAGCTCAAGGGAGTGCGCCATGTTGATCTTGTCGGCCTTCACCAGAATGTCGCCGCGCATCCAGGTGAACAGGTCTAGGTGCTGCATACGTGCAACTGGGTCCATATTCTTGGATTCCGCATAGATCGGGGCGGTGACCTCACGGTGATCCCATTCCGGCTTCGCCCACGGCAGAACACGCTTCAGCTGCTGGTAATTAAAGGAGCGCGCATTGCCGTAGTAGCGGGTCTCCATCGGGGTTGTGCCACGCTCGAGCAGGGACTTACCCTTCATTCCCTCCGGGAGAACCTGGCTCAACTTGTTCAGCCCCTTTAAAAGAGGGGAGGGGAGCTTCTCAAACGGTGCGAGGGAAAGTGGCTCCTTGTAAATGGTGTAGCCACCGAAAAGTTCGTCCGCACCCTCGCCGGATAGCACTACTTTCACGTGCTTACGGGCCTCCTGCGCCACGAAGTACAGCGGCACCAACGAGGGATCAGCCACTGGGTCATCGAGGTACCACATGATTTTTGGGATCGCGTCGGCATACTCTTCAGGCGAAACAATCTTCACGATGTGCTCTACACCAATCGCCTCAGCGGACTCCGCAGCCACGTCGACCTCGGAGTAGCCCTCACGCTCAAAGCCAGTGGTGAAGGTTAAAAGATTCGGGTTATGGCGCTTGGCCAGCGTTGCAATTGCCGTTGAATCAATGCCGCCAGACAAGAAGGAGCCCACAGTGACATCAGCGCGCATGTGCTTTTCGACGGAATCCTCCAACACCGCCGCAATCCTGTCAAACAGCTTCTGTTCCTCCCCGGACTTCACCGAAATGACGTTGAACTTCGGTGCGAAGTAGCGCTTTGCCTCGACATTGCCACCGGGCTTGAGGGTGACAGTGCAGCCGGACTCGACGCGTCGAATAGCAGAGTGCAGGCTTTCAGGCTCTGGGACGTACTGGAGATCGACGTAATGCTCGATGGCACGGTAGTCCAAGTCGAGGTTCAGTCCGAGTTCTGGGGCCATTTCCAAGATGGCCTTCTTCTCGGAGGAGAAGACGGTGCCGGCTTCCGTAGTGGCGTAGTAGAGAGGTTTAATGCCGAACTGGTCACGCGCGGCGAACATGACCTTGTCCTGCGTATCCCAGATCACAATGGCGAACATGCCACGCAGGTGATTGACTACATCCGCACCCCAGTGGTGGTAGCCCACCACGATTGTTTCGGAGTCGCCCTCAGTATTGAATGTGTAGCCGAAGCCAGACAGCTCCTCGCGTAGCTCCACATAGTTGTAGATCTCACCGTTGAAGGTCAGCGCGTAGCGCTCGGGATTATCGGACGGACCCCAGCGCAGTGGCTGGTGGGAATGCTCAAGATCAATGATGGCCAGGCGGTTAAAGCCAAAAACTGCATCATCGTCATTCCACGTCCCTGCTGCGTCCGGGCCTCGGTGGCGGAAACAGGGGAGGGCCCGCTGTGCAGCATCGACAAAGCGAGGCGCATCGGAATTGCTGGTCAGCATGGCGAGTAGACCGCACATGGGTGGGTGCTCCTTAACTCACGAAAGTGATGGGAAATAGGTGGATAGCTCTCCCAACAATAGAAGCCGGATAGTCACACATGGGAATCACCGTGCGCGTGGCAGGTGAATGGGGAAGAACGCACCACCTTTAGCCCGTCCCCGATAGGGGTGCAACTTCCGGATGATGTTGTTTTGGGTATGTGTGATTGCGGTTACGTAATGGTCCCTAAAGTGTGTCATCTGTCCATGTCGGGCGTGTACGTGTGCCGGAAAGTGTGATTTGGAGAGGCCGGCGGGGGCAACCCATGTGCGACGCAGGTTAAACATGGGCGAGTGATCAACTATTCTGACGGGGTACGAATATTCTGTCTTGCTACGCGCAGCTCCTATTGCGGGGAATTGCATGCAGCATGGGCGATATTCACAGCTTTAATTAGCTGGCATACAGCGTTCAAAAGCGTTTAACAGCGTTCATCAGTGTGGACAGGAAGGCAGACACACGTGGAAACGGTAAAAAACCGCGGTCTAGCTAAGAAGTTCGGCGTCGCCGGCCTTCTGGCTTTGGCTGGCATTGCTCTTACCGGCTGTGAGGTTGCACCGCCGAGTTCCATGTCGAAGTTGCTCGACATGGGCTTCCCGGACCCGGTGACCCCTGAGGCTCACAGCATGTACAACTTCTGGGTATGGGTCTGGCTCGCAGCTTGGATCATCGGCATCATCATGTGGGCGATCTTCATCTACGCGATCTTTGCCTGGAATGGCAAGCGTCGTGAGAAGAAGGGGTATGGCGAGTTCCCGAAGCAGCTGCAGTACAACGTGCCGCTCGAGCTTGGACTCACCATCGTCCCGATCATCATCGTCATGGTGCTGTTCTTCTATACCGTTCAGGCACAGACCAAGGTCGTTGCCCTGGATAAGAACCCTGAGGTGACGGTTGACGTCACCGCATACCAGTGGAACTGGAAGTTCGGCTACGCACAGGTTGGTTCCTCGCTGTCGCCGACGGGCTCTGACTACGACGGACAGGACGTAGAGCGTCAGAAGCTCGCGGACGAGTCCAAGTTCGACGATGAGTCGATCCCCAACGCAAACCCGATCCACGGCCACTCCATGAGTGACCAGTCGTTCCTGCGTTACAACCTGATTGAGACGGTTGGTACTACTGAGGAGATTCCGGTTCTGGTTCTGCCGACCGAGACTCCGGTTGAGTTCCGCCTCGCTTCCGGCGACGTCTCCCACTCATTCTGGGTTCCGGAGTTCCTGTTCAAGCGCGATGCTTACGTGCATCCGGAAATCAACCAGCAGCAGCGTAGCTTCCAGATTGAGCAGATTGAGAAGCCGGGCGCATATGTCGGTCGCTGTGCTGAGATGTGCGGTACCTACCACGCAATGATGAATTTTGAGATCCGGGCGGTTACGCCGGACCAGTTCCGCGAGTACATGCGCTTCCGTAACGAGAACCCGGAGGCCTCCAATGCTGACGCCCTCGAGGCAATCGGCGAAGCTCCGTACGCAACGTCCACCCGTCCGTTCAACTCTGACCGCACCGGCACCCGCGATGGCAACAACGCCGTGCAGAACGTCTAAGAGAGGCTAGGGAAAAGAAATGGGAACTGGAGCAAAGATCTTCTACGCGCTCGGCACCTTCTTTGTCATCATGGCTGTCATCTACGCAGTGGCAACCAGCTACATCGGTGACGATGCTTATCTCTCGGGTTATGAGTGGGCGGGCGGTGTCGCACTGATCCTCGCCACTGCACTCGCCTTCATGCTTGGTGGCTACCTGCACTTCACCGAGCGTCGCATCGATATCCTCCCGGAGGACTGGGAGGAAGCTGAGGTTGAGGACGGTGCAGGTGTCCTTGGCTTCTTCTCTCCGGGTTCTATCTGGCCAGCTGCTATGACTGGTGGCGTTGGTCTCATGGCCCTGGGTATCGCTTTCTGGCAGCTGTGGCTTCTGGCTCTCGGTGCCGTTGTGCTCATCTGGGCAACGACGATGCTGAATCTTCAGTACGGCATCCCCCGCGAAAAGCACTAGGACTGAACGCGAACGCTGACCCCCGCACCCCATGTGGTGTGGGGGTTTCTGTATTTTGCAGGCTTGCGCCCAACCAAAGATGGAGGGAAAAGGGGTCAACCGAAAGTTCGCATAATTCACAGTTTCCGCAGGCGAAAAATATGAATCCCGTCACACTTGGGAACTACTTTCGTTTTTGAGGAACTGTGTTTCTGGGAGACTCCGAAACGCCAAAAAGGTCTCTGGGGATGTGAGTCAATTTTTGGCGCACGATGACCTGCGTGGATGGCTTTAAAAAACTCATGCCAGCAACTTCTTGATCAAAAGTTGGACGATGGCACGCTCGATGTGGAAAGAAAATTCCGTTGTTTTCGGCGGTGTTCACATGAAAAACTCGGGGGTGAACAAGGTGACTTTAGGCTTCGAAAGGGAGATACTGGTACCCGTGACGACTGCAACAACTAACCCAGGTATGGCGACTTCACCTGATCGTCTTCCTGCGCTGAACCGTCCGAACATGGTCAGCGTGGGAACGATCGTGTTCCTCGCCCAAGAATTGATGTTCTTCGCCGGACTCTTCGCGATGTACTTCACCTCGCGTGCGAACGGCATGGAAACTGGCGATTGGGCTAACCAGACTGCCCATCTGAACGTGGTCTTCGGACTCATCATCACGATCGTGCTGGTGACTTCCTCCGTGACCTCTCAGATGGGTGTGTTCGCCGCTGAGAAGGGCGATGTCTTTGGACTTCGCAAGTGGTTCACCGTAACCATTCTTCTTGGTGTGGTGTTCCTGGGGCTCGTCGCTTTTGAGTGGACCGAGATGGTTCTGCACGGTGTGACGCCGCAATCGAGCGTGTATGGCTCCGTGTTCTACATCATCACCGGCTTCCACATGGCTCACGTGACTGCCGGCATCATCGCTTTCATCGTGGTGATGCTCCGCGTGGCTAAGTCGAAGTTCACCCCGGCGCAGGCAACTGCGGCCATGGTGACCTCCTACTACTGGCACTTCGTCGACGTTATTTGGATCGGCGTGTTCGTTACTCTCTACCTCGTTCAGTAATAGCACCTTGTGTGTGATTGAACTGAACACCGATTTTCGCTAAGGGATCAACATGGATAACACCCCCAAGAAGGCGCGGAACCGCCGCAAGTTGCGCCGGTCCGCTGCTGGCGCCATGGCGCTGACCTTCGGTCTCACGGGTGCCGGCCTTCTGGCCGCAGCCCTGACTCCGGATGCTCAGGTTGCCACCGCACAGCGCGACGACCAGGCGATGATCCAAGAGGGCAAGGATCTTTACGATTACGCCTGCATTACCTGCCACGGTGCAAACCTGCAGGGTGTCAAGGATCGCGGACCGTCGCTTATCGGCACTGGTGAAGGCGCTGTTTACTTCCAGGTCAACTCCGGCCGTATGCCGATGAAGTCCAACGACGCACAGGCTGAGCGTAAGAAGCCGCGTTTCACTGAGGCGCAGACCCTCGCTATCGCCGCGTATGTTGCAGCAAACGGCGGTGGCCCGGAGCTCGTGTACAACGAGGACGGTTCCATTGCTATGGAGGAACTCCGCGGCAAGAACTACGACGGCACGATTCAGGCAGCTGACGTTGCCCGTGGTTCTGAGCTCTTCCGTCTGAACTGTGCCTCCTGCCACAACTTCACCGGTCGTGGTGGAGCACTGTCTTCTGGCAAGTACGCGCCGGTTCTGGATCCTGCTAATGAGCAGGAGATTTACCAGGCTATGCTGACTGGCCCGCAGAATATGCCCAAGTTCTCCGACCGCCAGCTGACGGCTGATGAGAAGCGCGACATCATCGCCTTCATCAAGTCCGCTAAGGAAACCCCGAGCCCGTCCGGCTGGGCACTTGGTGGCATCGGCCCGGTTGCTGAAGGCCTGGCAATGTGGATTATCGGTGTCACCCTCGTTGGCGCCGCTGCTATGTGGATTGGATCGCGCTCATGAGCAATGAAGTGAAGAAGAACTACACCAAGGCTGAGCTCGATAAGATGAGCAATGCCGAGCTGGCTGCCCTGGGCACCGAGCTCGATGACGTGACGGTTGCGTACCGCAAGGAGCGCTGGCCGATTGAGAATGATCCGGCTGAAAAGCGTGCTGCTGCTGGCATCATGACGTGGCTGATCATCTCCATTGTGATGGGTATCGCCTTTTTGGGTGTCTACCTGTTCTGGCCGTGGGAAGCTAAATTCCATGGCGATGAAGGACTGCTGCTCTTCTCGCTCTACACCCCGCTGCTGGGTCTGACCGCTGGACTGTCCCTTGCTGGACTTGGCTTCGCCATCATCCAGTACGTAAAGAAGTTCATCCCGGAAGAAGTCGCAGTTCAGCGCCGCCACGATGGTCGCTCTTCCGAGTTGGACCGTCGCACGACGACTGCCCTGCTTAATGACGCATGGCAGACTTCTACCCTGGGCCGCCGCAAGGTTATGAAGGGTCTGCTTGGTGGTGCTGGTTTGATGGCTGGTTTGGCCATCATCGCTCCGATGGGTGGTCTCATCAAGAATCCTTGGCGCGTTCGTCACGAAATGAACTACCTCGGCGATGGCACTCTGTGGACCCAGGGCTGGTCCATGGCCCGTAATGGTGCGAAGTTGTACCTCGGTCGTGATACCGGCGCTATTGCTGAGCTGCATGAGACCGGCAAGGGTGACCACTACAGCACTGCAGGCGTTTCTCGCCTGGTGCGTATGCGCCCGGAGGACTTGGACGCTGCTTCGATGGAGACGGTTTTCCCGCTCCTCGAGGAAGACGTCAACGATGGCGACAAATACGACGCCGAGCGCGATGTCTACGAGCAGCACATGCACTCGCTGCACGGTCCGCGTAATGCTGTCATGTTGATCCGTCTGCGTTCCGCCGATGCCGAGAAGGCTATTGAGCGCGAAGGACAGGAGGACTTCCACTACGGTGACTACTACGCGTACTCGAAGATTTGTACCCACATCGGTTGCCCGACGTCTCTCTATGAGGCGCAGACCAACCGCATTCTTTGCCCCTGCCACCAGTCGCAGTTCGACGCGTTGCAGCACGGCAAACCGGTGTTCGGTCCAGCAGCACGCGCTCTGCCGCAGCTGCCGATCGACATCGACGAAGAAGGTTACCTCATCGCCCGCGGGGACTTCATTGAGCCCGTTGGCCCGGCATTCTGGGAGCGTAAGTCCTAATGAGCACCAAACTCGCAAAAGCCGCGGACAACGCTGATTCGCGGTTCACAATCGCGGGCGTTCTCCGCCCACAGCTGAACAAGGTCTTCCCGACCCACTGGTCATTCATGCTTGGTGAGATGGCGCTGTACAGCTTCATCATCTTGCTGTTGACCGGTGTCT
Organism: Corynebacterium tuscaniense; assembly: GCF_008693065.1. Lineage (GTDB taxonomy): Bacteria > Actinomycetota > Actinomycetes > Mycobacteriales > Mycobacteriaceae > Corynebacterium > Corynebacterium tuscaniense. The sequence goes on from NZ_VXKH01000001.1 coordinate 13,764, forward strand.
ACCTGGCCTTGTTCTTCGACCCTTCCATTACGAAGGTCATCTACGAAGGTGGCTATCTGCCACTGAATGGCGTCGAAATGTCTCGCGCCTACGCAACTGCCCTGGATATCTCCTTCGAGGTGCGCGGTGGTCTGTTCATTCGCCAGATGCACCACTGGGCTGCACTGATGTTCATGATGGCGATGTTTGCCCACATGATGCGCATCTTCTTCACGGGTGCATTCCGTCGCCCACGTGAGGCTAACTGGATTATTGGTTCCACCCTGATCCTGTTGGGTATGGCAGAAGGCTTCATGGGCTACTCCCTGCCCGACGACCTGCTGTCCGGTGTTGGCCTCCGCATTATGTCCGCCATCATCGTGGGTCTGCCGATCATCGGTACCTGGTTGCACTGGGCAATGTTCGGTGGCGACTTCCCGTCCGACCTCATGCTGGATCGTTTCTACATCCTGCACGTGCTGATTCTGCCGGGCATCATCCTGGCTCTCATTGCGGCTCACCTGCTGCTTGTCTGGTTCCAGAAGCACACCCAGTTCCCGGGTCCTGGTCGTACCGAGAATAACGTCGTGGGCATCCGCATTATGCCGGTGTTCGCTGTTAAGGCAATCGGCTTTGGCATGGTCGTCTTCGCGGTGTTGGCCCTGATGGCTGGTGTCACAACGATTAACGCCATCTGGAACATTGGCCCCTACAACCCGTCCCAGGTCTCCGCTGGCTCCCAGCCGGATATCTACATGCTCTGGACTGATGGTGCTGCGCGTGTCATGCCAGCGTGGGAGCTCTACCTCGGTAACTACACCATTCCTGGTGTGTTCTGGGTGGCTCTGCTCGCAGGCGCCATGGTTGTCGCCCTGATTGCCTACCCCTTCATTGAGAAGAAGGTCACCGGCGATGATGAGCACCATAACCTGCTGCAGCGTCCGCGCGACGTTCCGGTTCGTACCGGTATCGGCGTTATGGGCCTGGTCTTCTTCCTGCTGCTCACGTTGTCTGGTGGTAACGACCTCTTCGCGTACCATTTCCAGATCTCGCTGAACGCCATGACCTGGATTGGCCGTATTGGTCTGTTGGTTTTGCCACCGTTGGCATACTTCATCACCTACCGCATTTGCATCGGTCTCCAGCGTTCCGACCGTGAAGTCCTGGAGCACGGTATTGCAACCGGTGTGATCCAGACCTTGCCTAACGGTGCATTCGTGGCAGTCCACCAGCCGATTGGTCCGGTGGATGGGCACGGGAACCAGATTCCTCTGGAGTACGGCGGTGCACGCGTGCCCAAGCAGCTCAACGAGCTTGGCTACGCAGATTCCGAGACGTCCGGTGTGTTCAAGGCCGATGACCCGGCGATTACAGCTCGTCGCAACGAGATTGCCCGCAAGAACCACTATGAAGAGGTTGAGACACTGCGTGCACTCGAGGCAGAGAAATCTGCCACTGACCGTGACGCTGGTAAGTAGAACAGTTAAGTAGTTCTGTCTCGTCAAGGCCCCTTTCCCTTCAGCGGGAAAGGGGCTTCTCGTATGTAACAGAACGATAAACTTTAGCATGTGATTAGAATCACACTACGGATTTTGTTTGAGGAAAAATGCCTCAACTAAGTGTTGAGAGTTTTTGAAATATATTGCGTAATTGCTGGTAGAGGGTTGTGTTGCGCAATGAAATCCTGAAGCCGCTATCTCTGGTGTGGTTGTGTGATTGCGAGGAAATTTAAATAACGGGAAAATAACGGGCGCGCCGCTAGACATTCTTCATGTCCATTTCGTAACCTAGTTGAGACCTTGCAGCCACAAGGCGGCAAGCGAAACCTAGACATCGTAAATACATACAGCCGAGTTCCTTATGTTTGATCACATGACATGAGGAAGCCGGGGAACCGAGAACTTCCCTGGGGTGAACGGGAGGCAAGGGGCACCAGAATGGCGCCGGAGTTTCCTGCGGTGACCTCTAGCACCGAACCCGTCAGCTAACCCGGTAGGCGACTGGAAGATATGGAGTTACATAGTGGCTAAGCATCGCCGCCAGACCACGTCCGCGTCCAAGCGTGGTCTTACTGCTGCATCCGCTGTTATTGCCGGCGCCACCCTCGTGAACCCGGCTAACGCTGACGCTGCAGAGGTTCGTGTACCGAACACCAACCTCTCTGCTGACGTCCCGGGCATTGAAAATGTGCCAGGTATTGAAAACGTGCCGGGTATCGATCAGTGGGTTCCCTCCCTCGCTGGAAAGGCTGCCCCGGGCGTGAACTTCAACGCTGCTGCGAAGGGTGCCGTTCCGGCACCGGTGCAGCCGCAGGGCCAGCGCATCGTCGATATCGCTAAGTCCAAGATTGGTTCCCCATACGTGTATGGCGCTGCCGGCCCGCAGGCTTTTGACTGCTCTGGCTTCACCTCTTGGGTTTATGCGCAGGCTGGCAAGTCCATCCCACGTACCTCTGGTGCGCAGGCCTCCGCCGGTCAGCGTGTGGCTATTAATGCTCTGCAGCCGGGCGACATCGTCGTCTACTACGGTGGCGCTTCTCACGTTGGCATCTACGCTGGCAACGGTCAGATCATCGATGCACTGAACTCTGGCACCCCGGTTGGCTACCGTCCGCTGGACTACATGCCGATTCACTCGGCTGTGCGTTTCTAAGCAAGAGAGTATGTCAACCCGGCTTCGGCCGGGTTTTCTCAATTGTCACACCTGTAACACGCTGCGAGTTTGGTGTGAAACACTGCTTGACCGAGCAGAATTAGCGCTATAAATTTATTTAAGGTTTGAGAACTTCAGGCTCTTTGGTCTGTCCGAGAAAGAGGTCGCTTTAAGTGGGCATGTGTCACGCTTCCTTCCGTTTCCGTCCGATGGTTGTGGCGGGTCTCATTGCCGGCTTTTCGGCGGTGCACTTGTCGGTGCCCGCACAGGCTGATGAGATTGAGCAGATAATTAATGAGCTCAGCTCTATCTCCGAGGAGGCTACGGCTAAGTCGGAGGAAGTGAAGAAGATTGAGGAAGAGATCTCCAAGGGGGAGGAGGAGGTTTCTTCTCTGCGCCGAGAGGCAGAGGATGCACGCCGTGACGCTGAGGATGCTAAGACGGCGCGTTCCGGTGCGCAGGGTGAAGTCGACGGCACCGCAAGAACCCAGTATCGCAACCTGTCCAATGATGCGCATTTGAACGCACTTCAGTCGGCTAACCCGCAAGAGGCGATTGACCGTTCTTCCTATCTTGGTTCGCTTTCGCGTTCAGCGCAGCGCACGTTGGAGGAGTCTCAGCGCCTGAATGAGATTGCTGCATCCCGCGCAACGGATGCCGATATTGCTGTGGCAGTTGCTGATTTCCGTCAGAGCGAGCTCGAGGGCAAGCGTGACAAGCTTGAGCGTGAGCGGGAGGACTTGGACAATAAGGTCAAGGAGATTGAATCCAAGGTTGATGGATTCACTCCGGAGGAGCGCGCGCGTTGGGAATCGAAGAATGGCCCAGTTGCGGTTAATGTGCCCGAGTCAGCTCATGCTTCGGGCGTGGTGTCAGCGGCGTTGTCAAAGGTGGGCTCGCCTTATGGCTGGGGTGCAGCTGGTCCGGATCAGTTCGATTGCTCAGGTTTGATGGTGTGGTCGTACGCGCAGAACGGCAAGTCGATTCCGCGTACCTCCCAGGCCCAGCTTGCGGGTGGAACGCGTGTGTCTATGTCTGAGCTCCAGCCAGGGGACATCATCGGTTACTACCCGGGGATCACGCACGTAGGCATGTACATTGGCAATGGCCAGGTGGTTCATGCGTCGGATTACGGTATTCCGGTTCAGGTTGTCCCCTTGAATTCAATGCCGGTGCAGGGTGCTGTCCGCTACTAGCCGGGTTCTGCTGGTTACGAATGATTACCCGCCGACAGTTGGCGGGATTCAGTCGTATTTGGAGCGGTTCGTCGCGGAGATTGTCGCGCGACGGGGGAGCGATTCCATCGTCGTGTTCGCGTCGACGCAAGATACGAAGGCTGCACAGCTTTTCGACGCTGCCCGGGATCACACCATTCACCGCTGGCCTCGTAAAATCATGCTTCCTACGTTGGCGACGGCGCGGGAGATGAAGCGGATTATCCGTGAACACCAGATTGACACTGTGTGGTTTGGTGCTGCGGCACCACTAGCGCTCCTAGCGCAGGCGGCGCGCAAGGCTGGTGCTATGCGGATTGTGTCTACCACCCACGGGCATGAGGTGGGGTGGTCCATGTTGCCTGTTGCTCGGCGAATACTGCGACGTATTGGAAACACGACGGACACGCTTACGTATGTATCCGAATACACCCGCAGGAGGTTTGCCTCCGCGTTTGGTGCACACCCGGACTATGTCGCTTTGCCCTCCGGAGTGGACACGGAGTTTTTCCGGCCAGCAACAGCTGAGGAAAAGAAGAGCACGCGTAGTGAGTTCGGCTATGGGGATGAACCACTCGTCGTCGTGGCTTCCCGCCTCGTTGCGCGTAAAGGCCAAGATCAACTCATCCGAGGGTGGAGCACTGTGCAGGCGCGGTTCCCCGAAGCACGCCTTGCCGTCATTGGGGAGGGGCCCTACCGGAAGAAACTTGAGCAGCTCGCAGACCCGTTGGGGGATGCAGTGACGTTCCTTGGGCGTCTGCCACGCATAAGCATGCGTGATCTTGTTGCAGCGGCGGACATCATGGCTATGCCGGCGCGCACCCGCGGCGGTGGGTTGGACGTGGAAGGGTTGGGCATTGTCTACTTGGAAGCGCAAGCGTGTGGTGTCCCAGTCATTGCTGGCACCTCTGGTGGAGCGCCGGAAACGGTCACGCCGGAGACCGGCATTGTTGTCGATGGAACACGAACTCAAGCGGTTGCGGAAGCGGTGGTGGAGTTGTTGGGGGACGGGGAACGTCGACAAGCAATGGGCCTCAGCGGACGTGAACATGTCGGCGGAGTTTTCTCCTGGCAAGCGTTGGGTGACAGGCTCGAAAGCGTACTCTTCGAGGGGCGGGGCTAGAATAATGCCCTATGTCTGAGGCAAAGCTGACCATCGGGTTCGATATCGGGGGCACAAACACCCGTGCCGGTGTCGTCGATGAGGGCGGCCGCATCCTTGCTGTTGAATCCACGGCAACCCCGCACACCTCTGAAGATCTCCGCAGTGCAATCGTGGGGATGGTGGATCGCCTGCGCCAGCGATACCCTTCCGGTGCGATTGGTTCTGTGGGTCTCGCCGTCGCCGGATTCCTCGACCCAGAGTGCGAAGTGGTTCGCTTTGCCCCGCATCTTCCTTGGCAGGACAACGCGCCTGTAAGGAAGATTCTGCAAGATGAACTACGGCTTCCCGTGCGATTGGAGCATGACGCGAATTCAGCGGCCTGGGGGGAGTATCGCTTTGGGGCGGCACAAGATGCGAAGACGTGGGTGTTATTCGCCATTGGCACAGGAATCGGCGCGACTCTCATGCACAACGGGGAGATCTACCGCGGTGCATTCGGCACAGCTCCAGAGTTTGGTCACCTAACTGTCGTTCCGGGCGGACGTGCGTGCTCGTGCGGTAAACAAGGCTGCTTGGAGCGCTACGCATCGGGTACAGCGCTGGTAGACACCGCTGTGTCGATTGCCACCAATGGAGGATTTGAATCCTGTGGCCTGTACCGGAAGGCCGTGGACAAGCGTGCGACGGGCAACGATGTTGTGGCTGCAGCGCGCACGGGCGACGCATTGGGATTAGCTACCATGAATCACTTTGCCCAGTGGCTCGGGCAGGGCCTTTCCCTGGTGTGCGATGTTTTGGATCCAGAGCTCATCGTTCTAGGCGGGGGAGTGAGCCGCGATGCGGATTTATTCCTAGACACAGCGCAGAAAACGATGGCACGTTCAGTGGTAGGTGCAGGCTTTCGGCCATTGCCGGCACTTCAAACGGCCGATTTGGGCTCGCAGGCAGGTATGATCGGCGTTGCTGACTTGGCCCGACACCAGATGTAGAGGAAATATGAACAACAAGTGGTACAAGTTCTTTAAGTACATCCTGATTGGGCCGTGGCTGCGTTTGTGGAACCGCCCCGAAACCCAGGGGCTGGACAATATCCCTCCGGAGGGCACGCCGGCGCTCATGGTGTCTAACCACCAAGCTGTGATGGATTCTTTCTATTTCCCGCTCGTGTGCCCGCGTCAACTGGTTCACCCGGCGAAGAAGGAGTACTTCACATCCCCGGGTTTCTCTGGTGCTGTACAAAAGTTTTTTATGACGGCTGTAGGGCAAGTCCCCATTGACCGTGAATCGAAGGACGCGGGTTCGGCGTTGTTGAAAGTGACGCAAGAGGTCTTCGACAACGGTGACCTGTTCTGCATCTATCCAGAGGGCACGCGCTCGCCGGACGGGCGGATCTACAAGGGGAAGACCGGCATGGCTCGTGTTGCCATGGCATCCGGGATGCCGTGTATTCCGGTAGCCATGATTGGTACCCGCGACGCGAACCCGATTGGCTCCTGGATCCCCCGCCCGACCAAGGTGCGTGTGAAAATTGGTGAGCCGGTGGACCCCCACCAATGGGCGCGCGATAACGGCTTTGAACCACATGATCCGGCAGTGTGGCGTCCGTTCACGGACTTCTTCATGGAGCAACTGGTCGAGCTGTCGGGTTACCCCTATGTGGATGCGTATGCAGCTGATGTGAAGAAGTCTCTCGAGGCAGGAAAGGGCTACCCGAAAGGCACTGAGCCTACGGGGGACCAGCTGAGCTAAGGCTTCTTGTGCGGTACTTCTACGACACAGAATTCATCGAGGATGGCGCCACCATCACTCTTGTATCCATCGGCATCGTTGCGGAGGATGGACGAGAGTACTACGCGGTGTCAACCGATTTTGATGGTGCGCGCGCAAATCGTTGGGTGCGGGAAAATGTACTAGCTAAGCTGCCTAATCTGGATAGCCCAGTGTGGAAACCACAGCGTCAGATCCGGGATGAGGTGTTCGAATTTCTCACTTTCGGTGGGCACCGTCCGGAACTGTGGGCATGGGTGGGCGCCTATGACCACGTTGTGTTTGCACAGCTCTGGGGGGACATGACCAAGCTTCCCAAGGATTTGCCACGCTACACCCGGGAGCTGAAACAGTACTGGGATATGGCGGGCCGTCCGTCCTTGCCACGAACACCTAGAGATAACCATGATGCGCTCGTAGATGCGCGCCACAATCTTCACAAGTTCCGAGCATGCCAGCGTGCACTTCCCCTCGATCGGCGAGGGTTTGTATTAAATAGATAGGCATACCGTCTGCGACGTGCTAGAACTTATAGAATGAGCTGGACAGTAGACATCCCCAAAGAAGTACTCCCTGATCTTCCTCCCTTGCCGGGCGATATTTTTGAATCGTTCCAGGGGGTTGTGAACCTCCCTGCGAAGCAGCAGCCCACTTGGGATGAGAATGCTGCCCTTTACGTTCGTAAGATCCTTGAATCTGTGCCACCGGTTGTTGTGGCGCCGGAAATTCATAAGTTGAAGAAGCAGCTGGCAGAGGTTGCAGAGGGTAAGGCCTTCTTGCTCCAGGGGGGTGACTGCGCTGAGACTTTTGAGTCCAACACCGAGCCTCACATTCGCGCCAACATTAAGACGCTGCTGCAGATGGCGGTTGTGCTGACGTACGGTGCATCCACCCCAGTGGTGAAGTTGGCTCGCATTGCTGGCCAGTATGCCAAGCCACGTTCATCTGATCTGGATGAGAACGGCTTGCCCAATTACCGTGGTGACATTGTTAATGGTGTGGACCCAACACCGGAGTCACGTGAGCATGATCCGGCGCGAATGATCCGTGCGTACGCGAACGCGTCTGCTGCGATGAACTTGGTGCGCGCACTGACCAACTCCGGTACGGCTGACCTGTACCGGGTGGAAGCGTGGAACCGTGAGTTTGTGGCTAATTCCGCTGCTGGTGCACGGTATGAGGCTCTGTCCCGTGAAATCACCCGTTCGCTGCACTTCATGGATGCGTGTGGCGTGAATGACCGTGAACTGCGTACCTCGGAGATTTACGCTTCCCACGAAGCACTGCTCGTGGATTATGAGCGCGCGATGCTGCGTCTGGCCAAGGATGAGAACGGTGACACGAAGCTCTACGACTTGTCGGCACACCAGCTCTGGATTGGTGAGCGCACGCGTGGCCTGGATGACTTCCACGTTAATTTCGCCGCACTTATTGATAACCCGATTGGTCTGAAGCTCGGCCCGTCCGTGACACCGGAGGAGGCTGTCCGTTACGCCGAGAAGTTGGATCCAAACCGCCAGCCGGGGCGCCTGACCTTTGTGGCTCGCATGGGGCACGATAAGGTGCGCGATGTCCTGCCGGGCATTGTCCAGGCAGTTGAGCGTGAGGGCCATAAGGTTATTTGGCAGTCTGACCCGATGCACGGCAACACGTTTACGGCTTCGAATGGTTACAAGACTCGTCACTTTGACAAGATCATCGATGAGGTTCAGGGCTTCTTCGAGGTTCACCGTCACCTGGGTACTCACCCGGGCGGTATCCACATTGAGCTCACGGGTGAGCACGTCACGGAATGCTTGGGTGGCGCGCAGGACATCACGGATATTGATTTGCCGGGCCGCTACGAATCCGCATGTGATCCGCGTTTGAACACTGAGCAGGCGTTGGAGCTTGCGTTCCTAGTGGCGGAGATGCTCCGCAACTAGAACACCGGTCGGATGAGTTCGGGGAGCTCCCCGTAGAATCCGGATCCGTACCACCAGCCACCGACGGCGACGACAGTGGTGGCTGCTGTCATGAGGAGTAAAGCGAGAAAGAGCCGGAAGCCGGATCTGTTTGTTTCCGGTCTTGGTATCGGGCGAGGTTTGCGTGGAGGAGGGGCCACGGGAACTCGCTTCGGAACTGGAGGATTCGTTGGAACCGACGGGACTTCTGGTACTTGCTCCGCAACGTGTGTGATCCTCGTGGGAATCGCAGCAACTCGGTGCGCGGCTGATTGTGTGGGCAGAGGGACCACGAAGTGGGGCAGGCGCAGGTTCGCCGAGACATCCTCAATGGCGTCGAGGAATTCACGGGCACCGGTGAAACGGTTGCGTGGGTTGCGGGCGGTGGCGGAGGCCGTTAGTTCGTCGAAAAGCTTGGGTACTCCAGCGATGCGGCTGCTGGGTGGCGGTACATCGTAGTGGAGTCGCGCGAAAGCGTGAGCAAGTGGGGTGTCACCGTGGAAGGGCACGGTGCCGGTGAGTAATTCGAAGAGGACAATGCCGGCGGAGTACACGTCCGTGGCCAGGCTCAGAGGTGTGCCATCAACCTGCTCAGGGGCGATGTAGGCCACGGTGCCCACGATCTGGTCGGTGGAGCGGTTTGATTCGCTGGCGGCTCGCACCAGTCCGAAGTCTGCCAACTTTACGGTGTGATCACCGGCGATGAGAATGTTGTCGGGTTTGATGTCACGGTGAACAAGTCCTCGGTTATGCGCGACACTAAGTCCGGTGAGCATGCCTCGCATGACCGCCGCGGCTGCATGTGGCGGCATGGGGCCGCGTTCAGCGAGGAGTTCGCGCAAGGTGCCACCAGTGATGAGTTCCATGATGAGGAAAACTTCCTCACCATCGGCGGAGAAATCATACACACCCACCAGGTTGGGGTGGCTGAGCTGCGCCATTGCCCGGGCTTCGCGGGAGAAACGGTTGAGAAACACCTCATCATCGAGGTAGCGGGAGTCCATGACCTTGGCTGCTACTTCGCGGTCCAGGCGTGTGTCTAAACAGCGATACACGGTAGACATTCCGCCCCGAGCAATGGGGCGGTCGATGACGTACCGGCCTTCAAGCACATGGCCGGACTCAAGTTCACTCATGTTTTCTAAGTATGGCGCACGGGTGGAATGAAGTGGTAGCTGACGTAGAGTGTTCACCGTGAGTACAGAAAATTACGACCTGGATGCGCTGCTTGCTGGCGAGTCACTTTTGACGTTTCCCGAGGTTGCGGAGCAGCTAGGTGTCCCCGTGACCAAAGTGCACGATTATGTCAATGCGGGCAAGCTTCTGTCCTGGAAGAAGGAAGGAAAGAAGGTCGTGCCTTCCACGCTTCTCGACGAAGAAGGGGGCCTTTCTAAATTCATCTCTGGCGCCATCACCGTGTTACTGGACGGCGGTTTCACCCAGGACGAGATCCTGGGTTACCTCTTCACCGCTGATGAGAGTTTGCCGGGCCGGCCGATAGATGCGCTTCACGGGCATGGGGCGCGTGAGGTTATTCGGCGCGCTCAGGCAATGGCCTTCTAGCCGCTAACCACGCAGCAATGGCGGTGAGCAGCATCCACCAGCCGTCGTAGAAGCGGTGGTTACCACTTCCCATGAAGGACAGGGCAACCACGACGGACGCTGCCACCGTGAGCTTGATCAGCCATGGCCGGGGCTTGAATGTGCCTACCAGCGTGAGGGATGAGGCAAAGTACCACGGCAGCGTGACGGCGTTAAACAGGAAGGCCACTTGGTACGCCAGGGTGATGCCCATGATCGCGCGGCGGTCAGACTGCCGGAAGATTGCCCACACCGCCACCAATCCGGCAAGCATGAGTAAGGAGCCGACGGTGCGGGCGCCGGTGAGGATGGTGTTGTACCTAAAGGTTTCGTCGACAAGCTGAATAAACGGCGCGACCGCATCGGCCATGAGCGTGGCGCCTGAGAGTGGGTTGACCACCTTCGAGTTGCCGGAGATCTGCGCCAACCAGCCCCACGATGTTCCGGACGCCCACGTCACCGCGGCGACGGCTGCAACAGACAAACCCACGGTAACAGCTCCGCCGAGGAAGAACACGCCACATCGTTTTGCAAGGGGAGTGCCCTGCGGTGCGTATCGGGCCAGCACCATCCACACGACAAAAGGCAACGCAATAGCTGCGGTGGCCTTCAGCGATACCGCCACGCCGATGAGTACGACACCAAAGCCAAAACGCCCGCGCAGGCAGGCCAGCAACCCCACGGAGACGAGCCCGACCATCACGGATTCGTTGTGCATGCCCCCCACCATGTGAATGATCATCACCGGGTTAGCCACACCGAGCCACAGTGCGAGCGCGGGATTGCCGCCAAGGTGCTCCGCGATGCGGGGGACAGCGAGCGCGATGGCAGCAAAACCCATGAGCGAGATGAGTTTGTACACGATGAGGCCGGCCGTGACATTATCGCCGACCAGCGTGGTTACCCCGTCGCCGATCCACAAATGAAGGGGGCCGTACGGCGTTGTGGTGTTGCGCCAGTCGTGAGACACCTCCAACAAGTACGGGCCAGGGTTGACGGCAGCGCCTTCCGAGTACGGGTCGAATCCATCGCGCACCATCGCGCCCTGCATCAGGTAGGAGTACACATCGCGCGACATGAGCGGCGCAGCAAGAATCAAAGGAGCTGTCCATGCCCACAGTGCCGTGTGAACAACCTTCTCCCGACGTTCGCTACCCAGCAATACCCATGCGGCTACCAGCAGGAATACACCTGTTGTCAGTGCCACGTCCATGAGACCGCGCGCGTGGCCATAGCTCAACGATGACCAGCCGAGCGCGTCTAGCACGCCTCCCCGGTTACGTGTCGCGCCTGCGCCAAAAGAGCCCAGCATCATCAGCGTTGAGCCCACGACACCGAGCGGGATAATCCAAGAGCGAGCTGCCAACGAACAATCCTTTACATACGTCGCGCAGTGGCTTTTTCAGCCATTGTCTTCAAGGCTTCCGCGGCATTGTGGTCCAGCTGCGCATGGTTAAGGGAGGAAAGCCCGGTTTCCGTTAAATGCGCAATTCGCTTTTCGACGTCCTCCACCGCCCCCGTTCCCTCAATAATCGCCGCGAGCTCCGCGATATCCTTCGGGTCCTGCACCACGCCGATTCCGGAGCGGAGTTTCTCCGCCGCCACCGGATCGGTCTGGTCCGCGGCCCGCAAAGCCAGGGAATACAAAACGGTGCGCTTACCCTCCCGCAAATCATCACCGGCGGGCTTGCCGGTGACCTCTGGGTCGCCGAAGACCCCCAGCAGATCATCGCGGAGCTGATATGCCACGCCGACGTCGCGACCATACCCACGCAGCGCGGTAATCGTTGTCTCATCGGCACCAGCCACGGCTGCACCCAAGTGCAGTGGGCGTTCAATGGTGTACGCGGCGGTCTTGTACACATTGACTGCGTTAGCTAGTTCCTCGCTTTCGGAGCCGGCTGCCTCCAAGGAAATATCTAGGATTTGGCCACCGATAACCTCACTGCGCATCCCGTGCCATGGTTCATGCGCCCGGTCCCGGGCAGCGGTGCTCAGTCCCGAGCCATGCCACATGTCATCTGCCCACACCAGTGCAAGGTCACCAATGAGAATGGCCACGTTCTGCCCAAAGACCTCCGCATCACCGTGCCATCCCTGTGACCGGTGGTTGGCTGCCGCTGCGCGGTGAACAGTGGGGTTGCCGCGCCGGGTATCGGAAGCATCGATGATGTCATCGTGGATAAGCGCACATGCCTGGATGAACTCGAGTGCACTGACAGCCCGCAGAACAGCTCTGGGGTCCTCCTCACCCTTTTCCAAACCTCCCGCAGCGGTGTAGCCAACCCAGCCAAAAGTCGGGCGAATGCGTTTTCCACCACCCAGAACAAAGTCGCGCAAAAGGCCCACGGCGTTTGCAACGGGGGCACCGATCTCAGCAACAGGTGGGGAAACCTGATTCAGAAATGCGTTCAGTTGGCGTTCCACCGCCGCCGGAACATCATCGAGGGTGGGGGCGGAACCGGAAGGGGTTTGTTCCACGAAACATGGCTCCTTTAACCAGTTGCGGGCGGTTAGCAATACCGCTCACTTTACAGCTAGGTGCGGGCAGTCAGGTCAGAGGCAGTTTCCTGCCCAGGATGGCAAAGGGGCGACTGTCGCCGGCGTAGGTGAAATGGCGCAAAACGTCCAGGAAGCCGAGGGAGCGGTAAAGCCCGAACGCAGCATTATTCTCACCTGGCACCTCCGGTGTGGACAGCAAAGCGTAGGGTTCCGTGGTTTTCTCCAGCAACATGTGCATGAGTTTCCGGCCAGTGCCCTTGCATTGCAGATCGGGTGCGACATGAATTTCGGCGACCTCAAAGTAGTTCCGTATCACCGTGATCATGGCAGGTGTCATCGCCTGCCGCTGAAATAAACCTCTTCTTAGCTGGAGGTCCCACCACCGGTCACGTGTGCCTTTGAAGCCATAGGCGATTCCAACCAGTGTGTCGTTTTTATAAGCAGTCACAGCAACAAAACCGGGAGAGGTGGCATCACGGCGCCACACAGCGATGCGCTGCTCACGTATTGCAGGCGGATACTTCATGGCTGCGATGTAGAGATCCACGAGTTCCGGCACCGACTCAGTGAACTGTGGTGCAGTGAGGTGGCGGAATGTCATAGGCACGTCACCATCGAACCATGACGCGACCCTGAGCGGCGTAAAAATGCATAACCTAGAACAAGTGTTCGAACATGTGAGAAGGGGTGTCGCACGGGTTTTCTAATGTGAGGGCAACAAAGCAGATCACAGTGAGGTGTTAAAGATGAACAGCATTATTTCTGCCACGACAGGTGCTACTTGTGGCACGGTTCCACGGGTAACCCAGTATGAAGCGTTTCTTGATTCTGCACGGGAACTTCTCGCGGATGCCCAATTGCGCATCGCTCGTGGTGAGTATGACCTTGCAATTGAAAGTGCTTATCGCGCCGCTTTGCGTACCGCGGGCGCTGCTATCTCGGAATCAGCAGCCGTGGCCAAGCGCAAGAGGCTGCCTACGAGCGCTTGGGACAAGCTGCGCATTACTGGCGCCCGGGGCGAGGTGTGGGCTGATGTTTTTAGTGGATACTCCGCACTGCGTGGCCGGGTTGCATCGGGTATTGAGCTTCGCCCGAATCCTGTGAAAGCGACTGCGCTTGTTGCTGATGCTGCGGATTTTTACGCAGAAGTCACCGGTGTGGGGGACGGTATGGCTGCAGCTTAGGGGCGTTTTTCGGGCGGTACTGTTATCCTGAGGAACAAACCTGCCCACTGAATCGTTATATCCTCAAAGTGGACATCGAGTGCACGGCTGGAGGAATCGTGGCCCTTTCTGAGCAAGAACAGCAGCAGCTCCGCGAGATTGAGGAGTCGCTCCTTGCGGATGACCCGAAGTTTGGGGCATCCGTTGCTTCCGCGTCTCGCTTCCAGGGTGGTCCTGAATCCGGGCGCTTAACAATGCGCTCTGTGGCTCTCATTGTGCTGGGGTTGTGCCTTCTTATTGGGGGCGTGGCTTTGGCGGCTCAAAGTCTGTGGTTTGTGAGCTTGAGCATTATTGGCTTCGTTGTCATGTTTGCTGGTGGCGTCTGGGCCCTCCACACTCCAGCTGAACCGAACGCACGCCAGACGGGCCGCGCCAAGCATCCTTCGCAGCGCGGTGGCATGAGTTCTCGAATGGAGGAGAACTTCCGTCGCAGGTTTGAAGGGCAGTAAGTAGCGCATCAATCCCCGCCTCTTGGCGGGGATTTTTTATGCGCCCACTTTCTCCCACCTATGTCCCCCACTATCACCCACCCTTAAACGGCACCTGGGAATTTATGGTTTTGTTCGCGGCGTTGAGCGCGATCTGATGGGGAGAATTGGCATTTAAGAGAATCTAGTTAACGGTTGTTATTCAAAAATGCGGACGTGTCTGCCACATTTTTTATGCCTCTTGACCTCGTATTTTTCTGGAAGTGGAAAGAAAGTTTGACGTGAGAGTGGAATTTGTGGGGGATTGTGGGTTAAAGTGGGGCGCAGTGAGAGGTTAGTGGGGCACTTCTGGCCTTTCGCGGATAAAAGTTCACAACCGGAGTCATCGAGCAAGAAAGGTGGGGCGCCGGATGTTTCTAGGCACCTACACCCCAAAGCTGGATGACAAAGGGCGCCTGACGTTGCCCGCTAAATTCCGTGAGGGTTTGGCGGACGGGCTGATGGTGACCAAGGGGCAGGACCATTCTTTGGCGGTCTATCCCCGCGAGGAATTTGCGGCACGTGCACGTAAAGCAGCCGCGGTTTCACGCACGAATCCGAAGGCGCGCGCCTTCATTCGTAACTTGGCGGCAAGTGCGGATGAGCAGACGCTCGACGGATCTGGTCGCATCACGCTGTCGCCGGCGCACCGGGATTACGCGCAACTATCTAAGGAGTGCGTGGTCATCGGTTCAGTGGATTTCTTGGAAATCTGGGACGCCGAGTCCTGGGCGAAATACCAAGAAAATACGGAAGCCGCTTTCTCTGCGGCTGATGAGGACGACATTCTCTCAGGCCTGCTTTAGAAAGTGGGCGATTAGCGGAGAGCGTGTATGACCTCTGCTCGGGGCGCGAGTCGTTCTGGTGTACTTCCCCGATATCAGAATGACCGCCCCGGGTAGGGCTCTATACGTTCCCCGCGAGTGCACGTAAGTGAACAACAAGCCGCGAATGAAGGGGGTGACCCGGTGGCAACAAACATGGCACATCATGTCAACCACGGGCACGTCCCTGTAATGCGCGATCGCATGGGGGAGCTGTTGCGTCCCGCGGTGGAAGCTTTCGGTACGAACGCTGTCATCGTTGATGGCACCCTAGGAGCCGGGGGTCACACTGAATACTTCTTGGAAATTTTCCCGCATGCTTCCGTAATCGGAATTGACCGTGATGGGAAAGCACTGCTCAAGGCCGCTGAACGGCTTGCGCCTTTCTCGGATCGTTTCCTGCCAGTGCAAGGTCGTTTTGATTGCTTAGAAGATTCGCTGGCACATGATGAAGGGGCGATTGTAAAGAAAGCGCGGGAGCATGGGCTTGCAGGTGCTTTCTTCGATCTCGGAGTCTCTTCAATGCAGCTGGACCAAGCTGAACGCGGTTTCGCATACAAGGTTGATGCGCCCTTGGACATGCGGATGGATTCCAGCAAGGGGATCACTGCAGCTGATGTTCTGAATACATACTCGCACGGGGATCTGGCGCGAGTGTTGAAGACGTATGGGGATGAGCGTTTCGCCGGCAAGATCGCATCCGCAGTGGTGGCCGAACGTGAAAAGGAACCGTTCACACGGTCCGGCCGTTTGGTTGAGCTGTTGTACCGGGTCATCCCAGCGGCGACGCGGCGCACGGGCGGGCATCCAGCGAAGCGAACTTTCCAGGCGTTGCGCGTGGAAGTAAATCGTGAGCTTGATGCACTGCAAAACGTTCTTCCCATGGTGGCTGAGGCTCTCGGTCCGGGTGGGCGTGCTGTGTTTATGAGCTACCAATCCCACGAGGACAAACTGGTCAAGCAGGCGTTTACTGAGCTCACTTCTTCTAAAACCCCGCCCGGGCTTCCCACTGAGCTGCCAGGGATGGAGGCCAAGTTCAAGGCCGTCACCCATGGGGCGGAGAAAGCCAGTGAAGAAGAAATAGAACAAAACAAGCGAGCGGCACCGGTCCGGGTGCGGGCCATAGAAAAGATCAGTAACTAACCAACCGAACCAACGATGAGCTCTGTGAAGGAAACAAGGACAATGGGAGCAAGCCAAGATCGCACTGCAGGCTACGCTGGCACCGCACTGCTCGAACGTGGACGAGGACGCACTACGCTCACCCCGCCGAAGCCCCGTTTTGCGCCGCATGTCCCGCGGCCAAGTCGGCTGGGGTCGAAGCAGGTCGTGTCGGTGCGTGGGCGCCGGGTAACCACAACGGAAACGAAGCGGAAGTTTTCGCGGATGTCTATTCTGTCGCTTCCGCTCCTGCTGCTGGGCATTTTTGGGGCTATGTTACTGTCTGCGTTGTCCACGCAGCAGACATTCACTATTCAGCAGCTGCAAAGTGAAGAGCGTGCGCTGAAGAATGAGATTGAAACCCTGAACCGTGATGTCGAAGACTCTCGTGCCGCTGCGGAAGTTGCTGCCAAAGCAGGGCAGGAGGGAATGGTTGTACCGTCGCAGGCTGGCATCATCACGGTGAATAGCCATGGTGAGGCAACTGAGGTTGGTCCGGCTGATCCGGAAAAAACCCTGCGTGTGGTGGATGTGAACGGTGACACTGTTCGTGTGGACCGTGCAACCAGTGACCGCAGCGCCACCGATAATGTTGCTGATAACCTCTCTCCATTGCCTGCTCCTGCAGTGCTGCAGTCCTTGCCGGGTGTGCAGTAATCCGATTTGTTTCCCGTCGCCGTGTGGCGGTGAACTTCTGGTGTGCGGGAGCCAGGCAAAATGAAGGGCGATTGAGCCTGAAATTTGAGAGGTAGGTGACCTGCGCCGTGACACGCATGGACCCGCAGCGGCGCCAACAACGTGGTGAGCCACAGAAAGTCATCACGGCTAAACGCATTCAACTGCTGACCGTGTTGTTTCTCGTGGTCGCTTTAGTTCTTGTTGGACGTCTTGCTTGGGTGCAGCTGAAGTGGGGGCCGCAGCTTCAAACTGTTGCTGCTGACCAGCGGACGCGCACGTTTGTGGATCCTGCGCGGCGAGGAGAGATTGTCGATAGGCAAGGCAATGTGCTCGCGTACACCATGCAGGCGCGTTCTTTGACTGTCTCGCCGGTGATTCTGCGGCGTGAGCTGGGGGAAAACGCGCGGAATGAGATGTACCAGGAAGGCGCTACCCGCGCGGAGGCTGAAGCTCAGGAAGGCGCCCGCGTGGAGGATATGCTCCGCCAAATGGCCAATGAGATTCCCCGCATGATTGGTCAGGGGGAAGACAACGAAGAAGACAAGAAAGACGGCGACAACAAGGTCAAAACCCAGAAAGTGAACTCCAAGGATATTCTGGAGAAGCTGCATGCCTCGACTGACTATGAAGTGTTGGTTCGCAATGTGGATCCAGATGTGGCGGCCGAGGTGGCTGAGAGATTTCACGGTGTTGCTGCTGATCACCAGGACATCCGCGAGTATCCGAACGGTGCTGTGGGGGAGAACATTATTGGCCGGGTGTCCATGGATGGCCAGGGGCAGTTCGGCCTTGAGGCTTCGAGCGACTCCATCTTGACTGGTATTAATGGCCGCTCCACGGAGGATGTTTCTGTGCATGGCCAGGTGATACCGGGTACGTTGCGCGATGTTGTGCCGGCCGTCAATGGTGCGAAGATCGACCTTACGATTGATCTTGATTTGCAAGCATACGTTCAACAGTTATTGGAGCAGGCGAAGGAGAACTCCCGGGCTAAGGGTGCGGAGGCGGTTGTTCTGGATGCGGCTACCGGCGAGGTGCTGGCCATGGCTAATACGGACACGATTGATCCGAATGGGGACCTTGAAAAGCAACTCAAGAACGGGCGAAGTTTTGACAACCCATCGATCTCGCATCCATTTGAGCCGGGTTCCGTGGCCAAGATCATTACGGCCACCGCGGCGATTGAAGAAGGCCTGACAACCCCGGATGAAGTCCACCAGGTCCCCGGCCAGATTGAGATGTCTGGCGTGACGGTGGCTGACGCGTGGGAGCATGGTGTGCTTCCGTACACCACCACGGGTATTTTTGGTAAGTCCTCGAACGTGGGGACGCTCATGTTGGCGCAGCGCGTGGGGGAGGAGCGCTTTGATGATTATTTGAAACGCTTCGGCATTGGCCAGGCAACAGGGGTGGAGCTGCCTAATGAGTCGGCTGGTTTAGTGCCTACCCGTGAGCAGTGGTCGGGTGGTACGTTTGCCAACCTGCCGATTGGGCAGGGAATGTCTATGACGACGTTGCAGCTGGCAAGTATTTATCAGTCGTTGGCTAATGGTGGTGAACGGATTGAACCCCGTATCATCAAACATGTGACATCCGCGACGGGCGAGGAGATTCCGCAGGAGGAGCCTCGTCGCACCCGGGTTGCCAGCGAGGAGACGGCCCGCACGATCGTGAACATGTTCCGTGCGCCGTTCCAGGAAGACCCAGCTGGTTTTAACAGTGGTACGGCGCAGGGGAACAACATTCCGGGCTACCAGCTGTCAGGCAAGACCGGTACTGCGCAGCAGGTGAACCCGGATACGGGGGCGTATTCGAACTCGGATTACTGGATTACTTTTGCTGGCATTGCCCCAGCGGATGATCCACGTTTTGTTGTGGCTGTCATGATTGATGATCCGGAGCGTGGGCCACTTGAGGGTGGCGCTGGTGGCCAATCTTCGGCGCCGGTGTTCACCCAGATTGCTAGCTGGCTTATTGCACGCGAAAACATTTCACCTAGCCGGGACCCGGGTGAGCTGATGGTCCTTCAGGCTCAGTAGAGGGGGAGAGAAAATGAGCAATCACATATCCATCAACACCATCGCGCAGATTGCGGGTGGTCGCGTTGAAAATGATGCCGCAGTAGAGATCAGCGGTATCAGTCTTGATTCGCGTGCTGTGGGATCGGGCGCGATATTCGCGGCTTTGCCAGGAACTCGCACGCATGGGGCGATGTTCGCGCATGATTCGGCAGCTTCAGCTTTCCTTACCGATGAGGAGGGCTGGGCGCTTCTGCAGGATGCGGGGGAGATACGTCCCGTGATTGTTGTGGAGAGCGTGCGGCCGATTCTGGGTCGTGTTGCTTCCGCCGTTTATGGGAATCCTTCGAGCAAGCTCACGGTTCTGGGAGTGACGGGGACGTCGGGTAAGACGACGACAACGTACATGCTTGAAGCGGGTCTGACGGCGGCAGACAAGAAGGTCGGCCTGATCGGCACGACGGGCACTCGCATCATGGGCGAAGATGTGCCAACCTCTTTGACCACCCCGGAAGCACCGAAACTGCAAGAATTATTCGCAGAGATGGTCACTCGCGGTGTCACACACGTGGTCATGGAAGTCTCCTCCCATGCGCTCGTCTTGGGGCGCGTTGGTGGGACGCAGTTCACCGCTGCTGGCTTTACTAATCTTTCGCAGGACCACCTTGATTTTCACCCGACGATGGAGGATTATTTTGAGGCAAAAGCATTGCTTTTCGACGCTTCTTTGAAGGCCTCCGTCATCTGCGTTGATGACGAGTGGGGGGAGAAGATGGCTGCTCGTGCACACAATGTGATCACCGTGGGAACGCGCAATCAGGCGGGTGTTGATTGTTCTGCACGGCTCATCAGTACCACTGATTCTGGTGCTCAGGATGTGGAGCTTGAGTTGAATGGCACTGTCCACCAATTTCGCCTTCCACTTCCGGGCGCGTTCAATGTTGCGAATGCTGCCCTGGCTGCTGCATTGGCACAGGCTGTTGGTGTAAATGTGGAGAAATTCCTCTCGGGTATTGAGGGGGCTGCGGTTCCAGGACGTATGGAACGTATTAACTGCGGACAGGAGTTCATCGCGGTTGTGGATTATGCGCACAAGCCTGCCGCAATCGCCGCTGCATTAACGACGTTGCGTGAGCAGGTCTCAGGCCGCATTGGTGTTGTTGTGGGGGCTGGAGGTGACCGCGACCAGTCGAAGCGGGCGCCCATGGGTGAAGAGGCTGCACGGCGCGCTGACCTCGTGATCATTACTGATGACAATCCTCGCAGTGAGGACCCAGCAACGATCCGGGCGGCTGTGAAGGCCGGCGCGGAGAAGGTTCAAGGGACTGAGGTCCGTGAGGTCGGCTCACGTTCGGAGGCGATACGGGAACTCGTGGCATGGGCACAACCTGGCGATGCTGTCATTGTCGTGGGTAAAGGCCACGAGGTGGGGCAGATCATCGGGGATGAAGTACACCACTTTGATGACCGTGAGGAAGTCCGTTCGGCCTTGGCTGGCGTGGGTTTTAAGGAGGATTAACCATGATTCCAATGACATTGCGTCAGATTGCGCACGTCACCGGCGGGACCTTAAGTCCTTCCGCTGATCCGGACGCAACCGTGACTGGATATGTTGAGTTTGATTCCCGCAAGATCGCTGACGGTGGGCTGTTCGTCGCACTTCCTGGCGCGAATGTTGATGGCCATGATTTTGCGGAGGCAGCCATGCAGCGCGGCGCGGTCGGTGCACTTGTTGCTCGCGATATCGGTGTCCCAGCGGTGATTCTGCCGCCAGTGGAACAGGTGGAGGGCGATAATTCGGACCTCGCAGCGGGTGATCCGGATGGTACGGCCCGAGCGGTTGTGGCCGGGATGTCGAAGTTGGCGCGATTTGTGGCTCAGGAGCTCGTCGATAAGCATGGGCTCTTAATTACCGGCGTGACAGGCTCTGCCGGTAAGACCTCGACGAAGGATCTTATTGCGAACGTTTTGGCGTGTGGCGGTGAGACCGTCGCACCACCTGGCTCTTTCAACAACGAGATTGGGCTGCCGTACACCGTGCTGCGCTGCACAGAGGACACAAAATTCCTCGTGGCGGAGATGTCCGCGCGTGGCATTGGGCACATTGAAAAACTTACACATATCGCGCCTCCCGCGATGAGCGTGGTGCTCAATGTTGGCAGTGCTCACCTCGGTGAATTTGGCTCCCGCAACAACATAGCGGTGGCCAAAGGCGAAATCGTTGAAGCGCTTCAGGCGGATGGTATTGCGATACTCAACGCCGATGATGAGTTAGTTGTCGGCATGGCTTCGCGCACTAACGCCAAGGTCGTAACATTTTCTACACAGACCAAAGCAGACTACTACGCCACGGGCATCGTCCTCGACGATGTGGCCCGGGCGACGTTCACCATGCACACTCCTGGTGGGGAGCATGAGGTTTCCTTGAAAGTCTTCGGCGCCCACCAAGTATCCAATGCTTTGGCTGCTGCCGCCGTGGGGATTGAATCTGGGATTGATGCAGCGGCGGTGGCGGAAGCATTGAGCAATGCCCACAGCGTGTCTGTTAACCGTATGGATGTGTCCACCTGTGCTGACGGCGTGACGGTGATCAATGATGCCTACAACGCCAATCCCGACTCGATGCGTGCTGGCATTGCAGCACTCGCATTCACTGCTGCCGCCCGCCCCGGTGTGCGCTCCATTGCGGTTTTAGGAGAGATGGGGGAGCTTGGTGAAGACTCCGTTGCAGCTCACACTGCGCTTGCAGATGACCTTGGCCGATACGGCATCACCCACTTGATTGCGGTGGGGGATACGCCTGAGATTCATGCGCTTATGACCGCGTCTGCGGACCATGGAATTGCGGTGGAGCAGGCAATTGATGTTGATGATGCGACCGCAATCGTCACAGGTATTCTAAGCACTGTTCCACCCGGCGAGGACCACTGGTACGAGCGGACCGACCGCGACGTCGTGCTTGTGAAAGCAAGTAATGCGGCCGGATTGTGGCGCGTAGCCGAGAAGCTGTTGAAAACGGAAAGGTAGCAAAAGGTATTCACCATGACCCAGATCATTATGGCGGGGCTGATTAGCTTCCTAGTAGCGATCTTCACTACACCACTACTGATCCGGTATTTCACCTCAGCGGGTAAGGGCCAAGAGATCCGTGAGGACGGTCCGAAGTCACACATCCGTAAACGCGGTACCCCAACGATGGGCGGCATTGCCATCTTGTTGGGCATCGTGGTCGCTTATCTTGTCGTTGGGTTTTGGGGCATGGCTACAGGCCACGGTGGGTTCGCTGCATCGGGCTTACTTGTTCTAGGTTTGACCGTGTCGCTGGGTCTGCTGGGCTTCGCCGATGATGGCATCAAGCTCTTTTTTAACCGCAACCTTGGCCTGAATAAGACCGCGAAGCTGGTTGGCCAGCTTGCTGTTGCCCTGCTGTTCGGTTTCCTGCTGCTTCAGTTCCCGAACGAACAAGGCCTGACACCGGGCTCCACGCACGTAAGTTTCATCCGCGATATTGAGACGTTTGATGTCGCTGTCGGCGGGGCCGTAGTTGGCACCTTCCTCTTTCTCATTTTTGTCTACTTCCTCATTGCCGCTTGGTCGAATGCCGTGAACCTTACGGATGGGCTGGATGGCTTGGCTGCGGGTTCGACTGCTTTGGTGATGTTCGGGTACATGATCATGACGTTTTGGCAGTTCAGAAATTCCTGCTCTGTTACACCCGGTCCTGGCTGCTACGACGTCCGCGACCCGCTTGACCTTGCAGTCCTATGCGCTGCTGGTCTTGGTGCATGCGTTGGCTTCCTGTGGTGGAATGCTGCACCGGCCAAGATCTTCATGGGGGATACCGGATCATTGGCACTGGGCGGTCTGGTTGCCGGAGTATCCATCACCAGCCGCACTGAGGTACTCATGGTCATCGTTGGCGCACTTTTTGTCATGGAGGCCGCATCCGTGGTTATCCAGGTTGCTTCCTTCAAAACCACCGGTAAGCGTGTCTTCCGCATGGCCCCGTTCCACCATCACTTTGAAAACGGTGGGTGGGCAGAAACCACTGTGGTGGTCCGCTTCTGGCTTATCTGTGGTATCGCTGTTGCCCTTGGCCTGGCAATTTTCTACGCTGACTGGCTCACCGCGACGGGAGTGAGCCTGGTATGACGCGATACCTTATTGCCGGCGCCGGTGTTTCCGGCCAAGGCACCGCAAGATTGCTTCGCGTGGCAGGGTTGCCGTTTGACATCGTCGACGATGATCCAGCAAAAACCGACATACTGCGCTCCAATGAAATCTCCTTTGCGGACTACGACACGGTGGTGACTTCTCCTGGATGGCGTCGGGATTCACCGCTACTTGTTGCCGCCAAAGAGGCTGGTTGCGAGGTGATCGGTGACGTTGAATTGTGCTACCGGCTAGATAAGCAAGGGGTCTTTGGCCCGCCGCGTGATTGGTTGGTGGTCACGGGTACGAATGGTAAAACCACCACGACCGGCATGTTGGCTGCGATCATGCAGGAGGCTGCGCACTATACCGGCAAAAAGGCCGTCGCGTGCGGCAACATCGGCGTCGCCGTGGGCGATGCGTTGATCATGGAGGAGCGGGCAGACGTCCTGGTCGCTGAGCTGTCTAGCTTCCAACTTCACTGGTCTGAGCACCTCACACCTGATGCTGCTGTGCTGCTCAACCTGGCGGAAGACCACATTGATTGGCATGGCTCTTTTGAAGCTTATGCCCAGGCAAAAGCAAAAGTCTTCACTGCGTCCACCGCTGTTGCCGGTATCGACGATGAGCGCGTGCGGGACTACGCGCCAGCTCATGCCATCGGCTTCACCGTGAACGAACCACAAGCAGGGCAAGTGGGCATTATCGACGGGGGTATTGTCTCCCGCATCGGTGACACACCCGTGCGGATCACCGCTATCGAGGGCATTGAACCGCCCGGCCGTGCTGGCGTGCTCGACGCGCTGGCTGCATCCGCAATCGCGATTACTCGAGGCGCTGCCCCGGAGCAGATTGATCGTGCTCTGCATTCCTACACGGTGGCAGGCCACCGTGGTGCCGTTGTCCACAAAGACAGTGACAACGACATCGTCTGGATTGATAATTCCAAGGCAACTAACCCACACGCAGCTGATTCCGCGTTGAAGGCAACCACGTCGAAGATCGTGTGGGTTGCTGGGGGGCAACTGAAAGGTGCGGATGTTAGCTCACTCATTCAAGACCATGGAGAGAAGTTCCGTGCGGTCGCTCTATTGGGTGTTGATGGCTTGAAAATAAAGCATGCAGTGGAAACTTTTGCTCCTTCGGTTCCCACCTTTTATACGGATTCAACTGACCCGGTTGAGGCGATGGAGCAGGTCGTAAATTTTGCCACTGAACAGGCGCTTCCTGGTGATGCGGTGATTCTTGCTCCTGCGGCGGCAAGTTTGGATATGTACACCGGTATGGCACAACGTGGAAATCTCTTTGTCCAAGCTGCGCGCGCCAAAAAGGAAAAAGCGAACGAATAGGGCAAAGTAGGCAACGATGACCACTACAGCCACATCCGCAACACGCGCTACACGGAACCAGTACTCCTCGGGCATGGCCCGCGCTCTGTCACGCCTGAACGCGTGGATGGACTCGCGCCCCCTGATTGATTACACGATGGTGCGCACCATCGTCCTTGTTCTCGCCGGTCTTGGCGTTGTCATGGTGACCAGTTCGTCGATGACATGGTCAGTGTTTAATGACGAATCCGTGTGGGCCCAACCCCTCAAGCAGGCCGCAGTTGTTGTTATGGGCTTGGTTGCCTTTTGGGTTGCCCTGCAAATCCCTCCGGAGAGAATTCGCAAGATCGCTGCGGTGTTCATGGGAGTAGCTATTCTCCTACTCATCCTCGTGCTTGTCCCAGGTATTGGTACTGGCCGTGATGAAGTGGGCTCCCAGTCGTGGATTTACATTGCTGGCTTCCAGCTGCAGCCGTCTGAGATTGCCCGCGTGGCCATATGTGTGTGGGGTGCGTCCATCTTGGCTAATAAGAATCCGCGCAAGTTGCTCAAAGTGACCAATGGGTTCACGCCATTCATTATCGTTTCGATGCTGTGCATGGGCCTCATTGGTGCTCAGGGTGACATGGGTATGATGGTGTCCTTCGCTATCGTGGTTGCTTTGATCCTGCTATTTGCTGGTGTGACGTGGAAGTTCATCGGTATCGTCGCAGGCTTCGGTGCCGCACTTCTCGTTCTCATCATGGCTGCTGGCGGATATCGTTCCAACCGTCTCCTCGTGTATTTTGATGCGCTTTTCGGGCACTTTGAGGACACTCGCGGTGTGGCGTTCCAGTCCTATCAAGGCTTCTTGTCCTTGGCCGATGGTTCTTTCTTCGGCGTCGGCCTGGGCCAGTCACGCGCAAAGTGGTTCTATCTCCCGGAGGCGAAGAATGACTTCATCTTTGCAGTGATCGGTGAGGAGCTCGGGCTATGGGGCGGCGCACTGGTGATCACCTTGTTCGCCATGTTGCTGTTTTTCGGTTTGCGTACCGCGCGCCGGGCACAGAACCAGTTCCAAGCTCTTCTGGCTGCGTCAATCACCACCGGTATCGTGTCGCAGGCGTTCATCAACATCGGCTATGTCATTGGTTTGCTGCCGGTTACGGGTATTCAGTTGCCCATGATCTCTGCTGGTGGCACTTCGGCCGTTATCACCCTTGGTGCGATGGGCTTGGTTGCCTCCGTGGCCCGCCATGAGCCGGATGCAGTGTCCTTCATGCAAAATTACGGTCGCCCGCTGTTTGACCGGATGTTTTTCCTCGCCGAACCTAAGGCGCCACGTCCTGCTGTGCGCCGAGCACCGCGTCAGGCACCACGCCGTGTCCGTGAGGTGCCAGCACCGACCCCGGTTACGGCTCGCCGTCGCACGCAATACACTGACACTCGACGCGCAAGCTAGCTACGTAGAGGAGAAACGTGTCTTTCAACGTCGTTGTTGCTGGTGGTGGGACAGCCGGGCACATTGAGCCGGCACTGGCTGTGGCGGAGGTGTTGCGTGATGAGTTTGATGCATCTGTCACTGCTCTAGGCACGGAGAAGGGGTTGGAAACGTCCATTATCCCCGCCCGCGGCTTTGAACTTGATCTTGTGGATCCGGTGCCGATTCCGCGTAAGCAGCCCCTCAAGCTTCTCGGTGTTCCAGCGAAACTTATTAAGTCGGTGAACCAAACCCGCATGGCGCTGAAGCGCCGTGAGGCTAATGCAGTCTTTGGTACCGGTGGTTATGTTTCTGCTTCCGCCTACCTTGCGGCGAAGTCTTTGGGTATTCCTTTTTATGTCCTTGAGACAAACGCGCTAGCCGGCATGGCTAACAAGCTGGGGATCCGTCTCGGAGGCATAGGCTTTAACGCGGTGCCGAATTCCGGCATGCCCGGTGAGGTTGTTGGGGTTCCTGTTCGTCCGGGTGTGGGGAAGGATGCAGACGGCGCGAAGGCAGAGCGTGGTTACAAGATGTGGAACCTTGATCCGAACAAACCAACGGTGCTAGTTACCGGTGGCTCCCAAGGTGCGCGCAGTATTAATACAGCGTTGTCCGGGGCTGTGGAGCGCCTCACCGCGGCCGGATACCAGGTGCTTCACGCATACGGGCGTAAAAATGATGCGCCTGAACCGCACGAGGGTTACACTGCCGTGCCTTATATTGAAGACATGGAAGCTGCGTACGCAGTCACCGATGTAGTGATATGCCGTTCCGGCGCCATGACAGTTGCGGAGAATTCCGCTGCCTGCGTGCCTGCGATTTACATTCCGTTGCCGCATGGCAATGGTGAGCAAGGTCTCAACTCTGCGCACCTCGTCGAAGCAGGCGCTGCAATGCGTATTGACGATGCTGCGCTCACCCCCGATGCCCTCGTCACCGCGGTCACAGAGATTCTTAGTGGCAAGGGTGAAGAAATGAAGCAAGCGTTGTCCAGTACCCAAGCTGGCAATGCATCACAGACTATTGCCCGTCGGATCATGGGAAAGGATTCATAGTGAGCGACGCAGTTGATCTTTCACGCGTTCATTTGATTGGTATCGGTGGCGCTGGCATGTCCGGCGTGGCCCGTATCCTCCTTGATCGTGGCAGCATTGTCACTGGTTCCGATGTTAAGGACTCACGCCCAGTCCGTGCACTACGCACTCAAGGTGCGCAGATCGCCGTGGGGCATGATGCACGTAATCTGACGCTCGCCGGGGACCCGCCCACTGTTGTGGTGACTAGTTTTGCCGCGATTCCGAAAGATAACCCGGAACTCGTAGCGGCAGCCGAGTTGGGTATTCCCGTTATTCGTCGCTCGGATCTTCTGGGGGAACTGATGGAGGGCTACACCCAGATGCTCTTTGCCGGCACGCACGGGAAAACCTCTACCACTTCCATGGCGGTTGTTGCCTTGCAAGCTGCAGGGGAGGACCCGTCCTTTGCCATCGGTGGGCAGCTCAACCGTGCTGGCACGAATGCTCACCACGGCAGTGGCAGTGTTTTTGTGGCTGAGGCAGATGAATCAGATGCTTCGTTGCTGCGCTACAAGCCGGACATTGCCGTGATAACCAATATTGAGCCGGACCACTTGGACTACTTCGGTGATGAAGCGTCCTATTTCCAGGTTTTCGATGACTTCGCAGACCGCGTTACGGATACGGGAACCCTCGTTGTGTGTCTTGATGATGAAGCAACGGCGCAGTGTGGTGAACGCGCTCTTGACCGCGGTATCAATGTCGTTGGGTATGGCACGGTGACGCACCCACGGATTCCCAACCATGCTCGTGTCACTAGCGAGCGCATGGAAGACACCACTACGTTTGTCACGGTGGATCTGAACGGCACGCCCTTTGAGTATTCATTGGCTATTCCGGGGCGCCACATGGTGCTGAATTCTGCGGCTGCATTGTTGGCGGGAGACATTGCGGGTGCAAACCCGGTCAAGCTGGCTGAAGGTTTGTCCGGTTTTACCGGTGTGCGGCGTCGTTTTGAATTCCGTGGGGAGCTGCCAAGTGGCACCCGGGTTTACGATGACTATGCGCACCACCCGACTGAAGTTGCCGCGGTGCTCTCCGCGGCAAAGGCTGCGCATGACCGCGTTGTGGTTTGTTTCCAGCCGCATCTGTACTCGCGGACGGTCAACTTTGCTCAGGAATTTGCTGATGCGCTCTCGCTCGCGGACGCTGCCGTAGTTCTGGATATTTTTGGTGCCCGTGAAACGCCAGTGGAGGGTGTTGATTCGCGTGTCATCACGGACAAGATGAGCATTGAAGCTATTTACGATCCGGACTTCTCACACGCACCACTATCGGTAGTAAAGGTGACGCGCCCAGGTGATGTGGTGATCACCATGGGGGCTGGAAGCGTAACCATGCTCGCAGATCCGTTGTTGGCTGCCCTAGCGGAGGCAGAACAGTGAAACGCGTAGCGGCGATCAGCGCCGCTATCGTGGTGGCACTGGCGGTGTTGTGGTCGGTGGTGTACTTCACACCACTCATGTCGGTGAAGCACTTTCAGGTTGAAGGCAACGCTCACATCAGTGAAGAAGACGCTGTGAGAGCCTCCGGAATTCGATCCGGTACACCTCTTGCCCAGGTCAAGCTGCGAGACGCAGCAGCCGGCGTTGTTGCCTTGCCATGGGTGAAGTCCGCTACCGCGTCACGCGGGTGGCCATCAACGATCAAACTGACGGTGATAGAGAATGACGCGGTGGCGTTCTTCTCTCAGGAAGATGGCGCGCATTTGCTCGATGCGGACGGGCGTGAGTTTGCGGTGGATGTTCCTCCAGAAAATGCTGTGGAACTCACGGGGGCCGCTGGCACTGATGAGGCGGTGCGTAAGGGGGCGGTAGACATCGCTGGCGCATTGAGCGACCAGGGTCGAGAAAATGTTGAAGCGATTGAAGCGCGTGGAAAGCATGACTATGTCCTGCATGTGAAAGAGGGCAGGACCGTCACCTGGGGTGCGTCCGAAGACAACCGGAATAAGTCATTGGCGCTTGATACTGTGCTGCACCGTGAGGGAGCAGAGTTCAACATTACGAACCCGCAGTTGGTCACTGTTCGTTAAAGACCCAGGTCACAAACCCTAAAGTAAAGGTTGAGGGTAACGACACGCCGAAAAAATTAGCCGAAATTCGCATTCGGTTGGTCATGATGGAAAGCGTTGTCCGAATTGTTGTACAAGAACCCTGAAAGGCGAGTTCCATCCATGACCTCTCCTAGCAATTACCTCGCCATGATCCGCGTCGTCGGTGTCGGTGGCGGTGGCGTTAACGCTGTGAACCGCATGATCGAGGAGGGCCTGAAGGGTGTTGAATTTGTAGCTATCAACACTGACTCCCAGGCGCTGCTGTTTACTGATGCGGATACAAAGCTTGACATTGGCCGCGAGGCGACACGCGGCCTTGGTGCCGGCGCTAACCCGGAGGTTGGCCGCACCTCTGCTGAGGATCATAAGCAGGAGATTGAGGAGTCTTTGAAAGGCTCCGACATGGTGTTCGTCACTGCCGGTGAAGGTGGAGGCACCGGCACTGGTGCTGCACCGGTCGTCGCTGGTATCGCGAAGAAGATGGGTGCTCTCACCATTGGTGTTGTCACTCGCCCCTTCTCTTTCGAAGGTAAGCGCCGTACCCGTCAGGCACTGGAGGGGATTGAGACCCTTAAGGAAGTCTGCGACACCGTCATCGTCATCCCGAATGACCGTCTGCTGCAGCTGGGCGACGCTGAGTTGTCCATGATGGAAGCGTTCCGCGCTGCTGATGAGGTTCTGTATAACGGTGTCCAGGGCATCACCAACCTCATTACCATCCCGGGCATGATCAACGTTGACTTCGCTGATGTGCGCTCCGTTATGGCGGATGCTGGCTCCGCTTTGATGGGGGTCGGCTCTGCGCGCGGGGACAATCGCGTGATGGCTGCTACTGAGCAGGCTATTAACTCGCCGCTGTTGGAGACCACGATGGAGGGCGCTAAGGGCGTGCTCATTTCTGTCGCAGGTGGCTCAGACTTGGGGCTCATGGAGGTCAACAACGCCGCCTCCATTGTCGAGGAGAAGGCCGACGATGACGCGAACATCATCTTCGGCACGATTATCGACGACAATCTGGGTGATGAGGTCCGCGTAACCATCATCGCGACTGGCTTTGATGAGAAAGCGAATGCCCGCCCCGAGGAGGAAGCGCCAGCCACCGGTAGCTCCCTGTTTGACGCTGAGCCGAATTCCGAGAAGAAGACGGAAGACGAGGACGAGAACGAAGCAGAGAAGCCGGTTGAGAAGGCCCCCGAGGCGCCGCGGCGGACCGAATATGCTTCACGTCACCGCTATGACGAACACCGTGGTGGCCTGTTTACCAACT
The DNA here is from genome assembly GCF_008693065.1 of Corynebacterium tuscaniense. GTDB lineage: Bacteria > Actinomycetota > Actinomycetes > Mycobacteriales > Mycobacteriaceae > Corynebacterium > Corynebacterium tuscaniense. Next base: position 44,219 of record NZ_VXKH01000001.1, read on the forward strand.
CGGAGCATGATTCCCGTGGGGCCCGTGACTCCGAGCCGTACCGCCCGGCCCGCCGTGATGTGGATGACCTCGACGTCCCGGACTTTCTGCGTTAATGCACACCACTGATACCTCCAAGCGCCCCGTCCGCATGGTTTTTACTGGCCGTGCGGCGGGGAATCTTGCTTCTCACGTTGGGGATGATCCAGAAGCGGTTTCAGCGAACCGTCAACGCCTAGCCGACTCTCTCGGACTCAAGACAGAGCAGTTCGTGTGGATGGAGCAGTTGCATACGAATACGGTGACCGTCGTCGATAAGCAGCAGGATGCTCCAGTTGAGGCAACCGATGCCATCGTTACTACGGCTGAGAACCTTGCGCTGTGCGTACTCGTCGCAGACTGTGTGCCGGTCTTGCTCGCAGACCCCTATGCAAAGGTCATCGCTGCGGTGCATGCTGGCCGTATCGGTGCACGCAATGGCATTGTGAAGAACACTGTGGAAGAAATGCTGAAACTGGGCGCTGCTGCGGGCTCTATCCACGCGTTGCTTGGCCCGGCTGCTGCGGGGGAATCTTACGAGGTGCCCCAAGAGATGACCGAGGATGTGGAGAATCATCTGCCTGGCTCGAAGACACGCACCAAGAAAGGCACTCCCGGAATTGATGTGCGTGCGGGGCTTATCCGGCAACTCCTATCACTCGGGGTGACTCAGGTTGATGCGCACCCGGCAGACACGATTACAGACGAAACATTCTTTTCCTACCGGCGTGACAAAGAGACTGGCCGCCAGGCAGGAGTTATCTGGTTAACAGGGGGCAAATAATGGATCGTTTAGCGGAACTGAAAAACAACTTGGACACCATCACGCGTGAGGTGCGCGAGGCAGAACAGAAGGCCGGACGCGAGCCGGGCAGTGTCACCATTTTGCCGGTGACCAAGTTCCACCCTGCGCAAGACATTGCGCTGCTCGCGCAGCTTGGTATCACCATGGTGGGGGAGAACCGCGAACAAGAAGCAAAGCAGAAGAAGGAGGAACTAGGCGATCTCATGGAGATTGCCATGATCGGCCAGATTCAAACCAAGAAAGCAAATTCGGTGGCGCGGTGGGCAAGTTCCGTCCACTCGCTCGATTCCGTCAAACTTGCCCGCGCGCTCAACCGTGGCATGGACAACGCGGAGCGCACCGAACCGCTGCCATGCCTGATTCAGATTTCCTTTGATGATGACGCGAACCGCGGCGGGGTCGCGCGCGAGGAACTCCCCGCACTCGTTGAGGAAGTCGCGGGATTAGAGAATGTGCTTATCGACGGCTTTATGGTCGTTCCTCCAATCGGTGTTGATCCGGTGCCGGTCTTCGAAACGTCGAAAAGCATTGCGTTGCAGTATGAAAATGAACTTGGCCGTCCAATGAAGCTCTCCGCTGGCATGTCCGCAGATTTTGTTGATGCAGTAGCTTCTGGGTCCGACATCGTGCGTGTCGGAACCAAGCTGCTTGGAACGCGACCCGTACTCTAAAAACAACCATAAACCGCCTGCGAACAGGAGACTTAACCCTATGTCTTTCTCAAATAGCCTGAAAGAATTCTTTGGTCTCGGCCAGTACGATCCTTCGGTCGACCCTTATTATGATGACCCGGCATATGAGGAAACCGGTACTTCCTACAGCCGTGCTCCCCGCGACTACACCGCGGCCATTATCAGTGTCCGCCCGCGCGATTATAACGACGCGAAGGATATTGGTGAGCCATTCCGTGACGGCGACGCAGTGGTTATGGACCTGTCCTCTGTGGACAAGCCGACCGCGATGCGCCTGATCGACTTCGCTGCAGGACTGTGCTTTGCGGCACGCGGCAAGATGCACAAGCTGTCCCGCACCGGGGATGACCTGCTGGTCTTCGCTATCGTTCCGGAAAACGCCCGCACCTCTGTGGGTGAGCTGGAGCGTGCAGCTCACCTGCGTTAGGGTGTATTGCCGTGACTATGATCGGCGCTATTCTCTATGCCCTCATTGGGTTGTACACCTTCATGGTGATCGTCCGGCTCATCATTGAGATGATCCAGTCCTTCTCTAAACACTTTTCTCCGCCGAGATGGTTCATGGTTGTTGCGGAATTCTTTTTTGTCACCACAGACCCTCCGCTCCGATTTCTTCGCCGTTTCATCCCGCCCCTTCCGCTGGGTGGGGTTGCATTAGATGTCAGCGTAATTGTGCTGTTCATCGCCCTAATGTTGCTGAGTGCGGTGGTGCGACTCAGCTTTGGAATCTAAACTAATTGGATGACTCACCCTCGGGTTCACGTTGAGGGTGAGGATGCTGTGGGCTAGGCTTTACCTTGCTATCGTTCATCTATCAATTAAAAGACGTGCCTCGAGCACATCTATCCGAAGGGAACTCACATGCCGCTGACACCAGCAGACGTGCACAATGTCGCTTTCAGCAAGCCGCCGATTGGCAAGCGCGGTTACAACGAGGACGAGGTTGATCAGTTCCTGGACCTCGTCGAAGATACTCTTGCTCAATTGCAGGATGAGAACGATGAACTGCGCGCTCGCCTCGAAGATGGTGGCGCTACGCGAGGGAATCAGGTAGATGAGGCTGCTATCCGCCGCGAGGTGGAGGAGGAGCTGCGCAAGAAGTATGAGGCCCGCATTGAGCGCGCCGAACATGAGGCAAAGCAGGCTAAGGCGGCTCAGTCGCAGGCGGCCGCTTCGCAGGCTTCCGTTGATGATGAGGCAAATGTTCAGGCTGCCCGTGTCCTTGGCCTGGCGCAGCAGACTGCAGACCGTGTGGCTAACGAGGCGCAGGAGGAAGCCCGCCGTGTTCTTGAGGAAGCACGTGCTAGCGCCTCCTCCCAGCTTGCAGAAGCGGAGAAGAACGCTACTGCTACTACCAAAAATGCAGAGCTGCAGGCTAACCAGCTGCTGTCCGAGGCGCAGCGTAAGGCTGAGGAGACCACGAATGAGGCTAACTCCCGTGCCGAGGCTCAGATCCGCAAGGCGGAGGAGCAGGCAGCGCAGCTGCGTTCTGAGGCTGAGCGCAAGCACAGCGAGATTATGAGCACCGTGAAGCAGCAGCAGGCAGCCCTTGAGACGCGCATTGCCGAGCTGCGTACTTTCGAGCGCGAGTACCGCACCCGTCTGAAGACTTTGTTGGAGTCTCAGCTTGAGGAGCTGGAGACGCGTGGTTCTTCCGCACCATCTGGTGAGCAGAAGTAACACGCGGTGCTTTACCCGCCCGAAAGGGCGGGTATTTTTCTGTGCGCTACACTGTCAACTGTCCAACTGTCACGCAGTGATCCGGCTATCACCGGGGAGCGTTCCGGAAGAACGGCGCAAGCTCATTAGAACCGGAAAATCCACTAATGAAGTGGGGAACTTGTACGTTCCCAAGCGGGGTGGTACCGCGCGAGTTATCGCGTCCCCGCGGCTGAAGTGGAGGATTCATGGAAAACACTGCCCGCGTGTACCCGAAAGTGGACACGACCGGGGGGTCACAGAAGTTCCCTGAGATGGAGCAGATCGTCCTTGATTACTGGAAAAAGGACGACACGTTCCAGGCCAGCCTGAAGAACCGTGAAGGCGCAGAGGAATATGTTTTCAACGATGGCCCGCCTTTTGCTAATGGTTTGCCACACTACGGCCACCTTCTGACCGGTTACGTGAAGGATATTGTTCCGCGTTTCCGCACCATGACCGGCTACCATGTTCCGCGCGTGTTTGGTTGGGACTGCCATGGCCTGCCGGCTGAACTGGAAGCAGAGAAACAGCTGGGCATCACTGACAAGGCACAGATCCAAGACATGGGGCTGGCCAAGTTCAATGAGTACTGTGCCCAGTCCGTCATGCACTATGCCGGCGAGTGGGAGGACTACGTCACGCGCCAGGCACGCTGGGTTGATTTTGAGAACGGCTACAAGACCATGGACATCGAGTACATGGAATCCGTCATGTGGGCGTTCAAGACTCTCTATGACAAGGGGCTGATCTACCAAGGTTTCCGTGTGCTGCCGTACTCCTGGGCTGAGCACACTCCGCTGTCCAACCAGGAGACGCGCCTGGATGATTCGTACAAGGAACGCCAGGACCCAACGGTGACCGTGACGTTGCCGCTCACCGGTGCACGTGAGGGCTTCCCCGCAGCGAAGACGTGGGAAAACCATCCGGAGCTTCACACCGCCGAAGCTCTCGCTTGGACGACGACGCCATGGACCCTGCCGTCCAACCTTGCTCTGGCCGTTGGTCCGGAGATTGAGTACACCCTGCTTCGCGTGAGGGACGGTGACTTCGCCGGCCGTAGCTTCCTCATCGCCACCGCCCTCATCGGCTCGTACGTGAAGGAACTGGGTGAGTACGAGGTCGTGTCCACCTTCCAGGGCAGCGAACTCGAGGGTTTGACGTACAAGCCAGTCTTTGATTACTTTGCTGACCAGCCGAATGCCTTCATGGTTCTGGTGGCTGATTACGTTTCTACGGAAGACGGCACAGGTATTGTCCACCAGGCTCCGGCCTTTGGTGAGGACGATATGATTACGTGCGAAAAGTACGGCGTTGACCTGGTCATCCCTGTTGATGCTGATGGTAAGTTCACCAGTCTTGTTCCTGACTACCAGGGCAAGCTTGTTTTCGACGCGAACCGGGACATCATCCGCGATCTGAGGGCAGCGGATCGTGTTCTGCAGGACAAGGTCATCGTTCACTCCTACCCGCACTCCTGGCGCTCGGGTGAACCGCTGATCTACATGGCTCTGCCAGCATGGTTTGTCAAAGTTGTGGATATCCGTGACCGCATGGTGGAACTCAACCAGACCATTGACTGGATCCCCAGCCACGTGCGCGACGGTCAGTTTGGCAAGTGGCTCGAGGGGGCCCGTGATTGGAATATCTCCCGTACCCGTTACTGGGGCTCACCGGTTCCGGCATGGGTGTCTGACAATCCGGAGTACCCGCGCGTGGATGTGTACGGCTCTCTCGATGAGCTGGAGAAGGACTTCGGTGTTCGTCCGGAATCGCTGCACCGACCGTACATCGATGAGCTGACCCGCCCGAACCCGGATGATCCGACGGGCAAGTCCATGATGCGCCGTGTACCGGATGTTTTGGACTGCTGGTTTGAGTCGGGCTCTATGCCGTTTGCTCAGTACCACTACCCGTTTGAGAACGTCGAAGAGCACGATGTGCGTCAGCCGGCAGACTTCATCGTGGAGTACTCCGGCCAGAGCCGTGGCTGGTTCTACGTGCAGCACGTGTTGGCCACCGCACTGTTCGATCGTGTTGCCTACAAGCAGGTTGTCGCCCACGGCATCGTCCTCGGTTCCGATGGCCAGAAGATGTCCAAGTCGAAGGGCAACTACCCGAATGTCAATGAGGTCTTTGACCGCGATGGTTCTGATGCCATGCGTTGGTTCCTCATGTCCAGCCCGATCCTGCGTGGTGGCAACCTCATCGTGACGGAGCAGGGCATCCGTGACGGTGTCCGCCAGGCAATCCTGCCATTGTGGAATGCTTACTCCTTTCTCCAGTTGTACGCGGATAGGGAAGCGGAATTCTCTACCGAGTCCACCAACGTGCTTGACCGCTACATCTTGGCCAAGCTGCACGACATGGTGGACAACACCAAGAAGGCTCTGGATGCCACGGACATCTCCGGCGCATGCGAGGAGGTCCGTCTCTTCGCCGACACCTTGACCAACTGGTACGTGCGCCGTTCCCGTGACCGTTTCTGGGTTGGCCAGGACGAACATCCGGAGGCATTCAACACCCTGTACACGGTGCTGGAGATCCTGTGCCGCGCAACCGCACCGCTGCTGCCGTTTATCTCTGAGGTGATGTGGCGTGGTCTGACGGGTGGTCGGAGTGTGCACCTGGAGGACTATCCGAAGGCACAGGATATTCCGGGTGATGAGGCTCTGGTGGCATCCATGGATGCCACTCGCGCAGTCTGCTCCGCTGCATCGTCTGTGCGGAAGTCGAACAAACTGCGTAACCGTCTGCCGCTGCCACAGCTTACGGTGGCACTGCCGAACGCTGATTCCCTGCAGAGCTTCCAGGACGTCATCCGTGATGAGGTCAACGTGAAAAACGTGGAGCTGACTACTGACGTGGATGCAGCTGGTTCTTTCGAGGTTGTGGTGAACGCTAAGGTCGCTGGCCCGACCTTGGGCAAGGATGTTCAGCGCGCCATCAAGAACGTGAAGGCAGGCAACTACGTTCGCGAGGGTGAGAACGTCGTCGTCGATGGTGACATTGTTCTGACGCCGGAGCTCTACACCGAGCGCCTCGTTGCAGAGAACCCGGATAGCACCGCCCGCGTGGACGCTGGTGATGCAGTGGGTCTGGTTGTCCTGGACACCAACGTCACCGAGGAGCTCGAATCTGAGGGCTGGGCAGCGGACGTCATCCGTGGCCTGCAGGATGCCCGCAAGCAGGAAGGCCTTGAAGTCTCCGACCGCATCTCTGTGGTCCTGTCCGTTCCGGCGGACAAGGAGCAGTGGGCACGCACTCACGCCGACCACATCGCCGCGGAGACTCTGGCCACCTCCTTCGACGTGGTCACCGAGCCGGTCAAAGGGCACGACGTGGTCGATGGTGTGACTGCAAGCGTGCAGAAGAACTAGAGGAATGTCTCGCTGGGTGTTGCACATTGACATGGACGCGTTCTACGCGTCCTGCGAGCAGCTCACCCGGCCGACTCTTAAAGGCCGCCCCGTGCTCGTTGCTGGTGTGACGGGCAGGGGAGTGGTCGCCGGCGCTTCCTATGAGGCACGCAAATACGGTGCTCGTTCCGCCATGCCGACATACCGTGCGGTACGTCTCGTCGGCTCTAAAGCCGTCCTCGTTGCTCCACGTCGCGCCGTGTATTCCACGGCGTCGCGCCGGGTGTTCGAGATCATTGCCCGCCACGTTGATGTGCTCGAGCAGCTCTCCATCGATGAGGCGTTTATGGAGCCCGCTCATCTCCAAGGCGCCGCCCCGGATGATGTTGAGCAGTGGGCGAACCTTCTCCGCGAGGAGATCCGGGAAGAAACAGGCCTGCCCAGTTCGATCGGGGCGGGCACAGGCAAGCAATACGCGAAGATTGCCTCTGGGCTGGCTAAACCCGACGGTGTTTTCATCATTCCGCGCAACAGTCAGACAGAAATTCTCCAACCCCTTCCCGTCAATGAACTGTGGGGAGTCGGCCCCGTCACTGGCGCGAAACTCACCAACGCCGGGGTAGAAACCATTGGGGATTTCGCGCGCCTTACGGAGAAAGAAGTGGATATTGCGCTCGGGGGTGTCGTGGCCAAGCAACTCTGGCAGCTCGCCCGCGGCACTGATGATCGGCCCGTCGCGCCACGCGCAGAAGCCAAGCAAATCTCGGCGGAGCACACGTACCCGACTGATTTGACCACTACAGCGGAAGTCGAGGCCGCTATCAGACGTGCTGCGAGTGAGTCGCATCGCAGGTTGCTTATCGACGGCCGCGGGGCCCGCACCGTCACCGTCAAACTCAAATTAGCTGACTTTCGCATTGAATCCCGCTCAATGACGTTGCCGTATGCGACAGACGATGCAGACACCTTGACCGCTGTCGCCTTCAAAATCGCGCGGTACCCTGACGAGGTTGGCCCTATCCGTCTAGTGGGAGTAAGTTTCTCCGGCCTAGAAGCCATCATGCAGGACACGCTTTTCCCGGAATTAGACCAGGAGATCACGCCACACCAGGTGATTCCTGAAGAAACCGGCGTTTCTGATCTTGCTGAGCTAGCCACGCCGATACCTGAACCGACACACACCGAATCAAGTTGGCGTGCCACCCAGGACGTCACGCACCCGGAGTACGGCCATGGTTGGATACAGGGCACCGGTCACGGATTTGTCACCGTACGGTTTGAAACTCGCGCGACAGGCCCTGGCAAAGTGGTTAACCTCCGTGCGGACGACCCAGACCTTAAACCAGGCGACCCGATTGACTCGTTGGCGTGGGACGACTGGCTGGAATGATAAAACGCGCGACTAGCCCTCCAGCTTCTCGTGGCGCAAGCTCCAGCCTCCCGCCGTGTGAGGTGGCAATACTGTCTGTCAACGTGAGACCCAAGCCGTGACCAGATCCGGTAAAAGGCTCTACAAACGTGGCTACTTCATCTTCCGTCAACACCGGCCCGGAACTTTCCACCGTCACGGTGGCCTGCCCGTTACGCACATTCAGCGCACCCGCGACATACTCCCCGTGAGTGTGCGCATTGCGCACGAGGTTCGATACTGCGTGCTGTAACAAAATAGGATCTCCCGTGACGGTGACTGCTTCCGCTTCGATCCCGCAGTCACGGCAAATTGCACCAAAATCAATCGCATCAACAGTGGGCATTTCCGCGCGGGCAAGATCAAGCAGTGCGTTCACTGTTTTGGCATTACCGGCATTGACCTCACGGATTCGTACCAAAGCTTCACGCAGTTCGGACTCGTCCTGGCCTGCCAAAGCCACATCCGCGATGGTTTGAATAGTGGAGATCGGGGTTTTCAGTTCGTGTGAGGCATTCGCGGAGAAACGCTTCTGCGCGGTGATGGAATCAGCCAGAGTATCTAGCATGGTGTCCAACGCCTTTGACACATCCCCGAGCTCATCGGCCGCGCCGGAGTATCCGGTGCGCTCCTTCATATCGCCCGCGGTCACTTTGCGGGCAGTGGAGGCAATCGAGGACAGCGGCGTGATCACCCACCCGGCTACGAACCATCCGATGACACCGGCCAGAATGGTCAGCACCAGCAAACTCACCAGTGAGGCAGTTAACATGGCGCGCAGAATCTCGCTGGTCACCGGAACTGCGCCGTCGATTACTGCGGAGTCCGGGAACTCCGCGCGGAAGGGGACCGGCGTTAATTTCAAGTAACCGTACACTAGCGCGATGAGTGCCAGGCCCACCGATGCCGTCGTGGCTACGAACATTGCTGTGATGCGGGAGCGCAGACTCATGGGACGTAGTACCCCTCACCAGGTCGAGTAAAAATCACCTGTGGTGCGCCAAGCTTTTTGCGCAGGTAAGAAATGGTCACGCGCGGAGAGTTTGTAAACGGATCCGCATTCTCATCCCAGGCTTGCTCCAACAAGTCCTCGGCGGACAGCACTGCTCCACCTGCTTCCATGAGTACTTCCAGAACTGCGAATTCCTTCGGGCTGAGAGCAATCTCTGTATCTCCTCGCATGACGCGCCGCCGCACGGTATCCATCCGCACGTCCCCGGACACGAGAACAGAATCACGCTTCGGGGAACTGCGCCTTCCCAGTGCAGCCACGCGGGCGATGAGTTCCGGTAACTCAAACGGCTTCGGCAAATAATCGTCCGCCCCTAAGTTAAACCCACTCAAACGATCATCGAGGGTGCCAGACGCCGTCAACATGAGCACACGGATGTGGGGATAATCACTAACAATGCGCGCGCAGATTTCATCACCGTGCATGCCCGGTAGGTCGCGGTCCAGCACCACGACGTCGATGCCGCCGCCGGAACTTTCAAGCTTTTCCACGGCCGCGGAGCCGTCGTAAAGCACCTCCGCATGCATTCCTTCCCTGGTCAGAGCGGTGTGCAACGCGTCGGCGAGATAGACCTCGTCTTCAACGATGAGTACATGAGGGGACATGAAAAATGATCTTAACGCTCTCGCAACATCGCCCTCCGTAACGTGCGAAGCATGCGGATAGTAGGAATTGATGTGGCACGCGCAATTGCCCTCATTGCCATGGTGGCGGCGCACCTGACAGTGACTGGTGCGAACACCTTGGGCATGGCGGGGCAGTTGCTCTACGGGTTTCCGGCGGCGCTGTTTGCGTTCCTCGCAGGAATATCTATGGGCTTGATGCGACCGCACCCGGTTACTTTTTTGGTGCGCGGGCTCATCCTCATCTTTCTTCACTTTGTGCTGGTCCCTTTCGCCGGAACCATCGAGGTGGTCCTACTTCCGCTGGGCCTTTCAATGATGCTTCTCGCTTTCATTCCTTCCTGGAGCACGCCACGTCTGGCTGCAGTGGGCATTGCCGCTATTGCTCTCAGCGCGACAACGAGCCAGCTGGGAGGAATCTTCGGCGCGCCCTATCCACTCGCCATGTGGGTTGCCCTCATGGTTGCCGGCATGCTGTTTAACCGGATCAAGTCATTCGGCGGCGCTGTTGTTGTCGGAGTGATCTTGGCAATTGCGGATCTGTACCTCCGCATGAATGTTGTGCTGCCGTTCTGGCTTGATGCCAATGGTCATACGGGTGGGGTTGTTGATGTTGTTGGCTCAATTGGAATGTCGGCAGCAGTGGTCGGTATGTGCCGTCTGCTGTACTCCGCCATCCCAGCATCCCTGGTGCTTCAACCGATGGGTTCGATGACGCTCACCTTGTACTGCCTTCACATTGTGACTTCGGAGTACTTGTCTTTCGTAGTCACGGTGGTGGCGGCAGCGGTCATCGCTGTGGTGTGGAAGCACTTCTTTAAACGCGGCCCGCTTGAAACCGTGGTCGCGAACATTACTAAAACCGCTAAGGAGAATTATGAAACTCGCACGCACAGCAGCGCTCGTAGCAACGGCTAGCCTGCTCAACCCAACTCTTGCTCTTGCTATGGAGAGCAAAGACATGGCCGGCAACACCGCTGAAGCCAACACTGTTGTCTCGCTGCGTATGCAAGACGATGAGCCAGAAGACGGCACCTGCACCGGTACCGCCGTCGCCCCGCACTGGGTGCTCACCGCGCGTCACTGCATGGAAATGTTTGATAAGGCCGGAGGCAGCGTCCGCACTCTGCAGGGCGAAGACCAGCGTGTCTACGAGGTGGACCGTTGGGAGAAGGCGCCGATTGGTGATATCGGCCTGGTCCACACCGTCCAGGACATGCAGCTGGACTACTACGCCGAGGTGTCCAAGGAAACCCTCGCTGACGGTGACGTGACCCTCTACGGTTGGTCCTCCGATGGTTCTGGCGGGTCCACTCAACTACCCATCGCAGAAGGTACCTCCAAGACAAGCGATGAAGCGCCCGCGCTTTTCGACGCCCCCAATGCCGCCGTCGTCGACCTTGCGGATGAAGCCCGCATCCAGCCGGGTGACTCTGGCGGACCAATTTTCCAGGACGGTCGCGTCTCGGCTGTGATGTCTGCAGGACTGTTCAGTGATCCAGACAACCCGTCTGAGGAGGAACTGCTGAGTAATCCGAAGGTAGCCGTTGCCCCGGTAGCAGCACAATACGAGTGGATTGACAACATTATCCAACAGCCGGAATCAGACATGGTGGAGGAAAGCAACGACACCAAGACATGGTGGATCGCTGGTGTTCTTGGAGTGATCGCCCTGATTGGTGCCGGAGCACTACTGTTCAAGCGCCGATAATCTCCGCTGGATGGACCCCAGCCTGCAACGCAACCGCCAAAGCGATGCGGGCCTGACCCGCGCGCAACCAACCGGAGGGAATCACCCCGAACTTCCCCAGGGTGTTTCCTCCTCCGGGACCACCGTAGGCAAAATCTACCTTGCCGAAGGGCACGGAAGTCGACATGACTACGGGAAGCGACAGATCTGCCAGCGCTTCGCCCACCTCGGTGGAGACATTGCCAGCTCCAAGGCCTTCGATGACGATGCCGTCAGCCCCCTCAACCCCATCGAGAATGCTCGCCGGCGCGCCGGGATAACAGGTGATGATGGGCACGTTCATCCCCGCCAATGACACCGGCGGAAGATGGTACGGGTATGTCGGAGCATCACCGGTAGCAACAAACGGATTCAACGCTCCCGTATGAGCCTTAATCAGTCCGCGGGCAGACAAAACCTTCCCGGCAAAAACCACGTGTGCGCCGGGGGTCAACGATTGCACTGCAGTTCTCAGGTTCTCAAACCCATCTGGTTCCTCGTGATCCGCTGGCCGCATCGCACCAGTGATCACTATGGGGCGTTCGAAGAAGAGATCAAGCGCAAATGCGGTATCTACCAGTGAATCTGTTCCATGCGTCACCACAACCCCTGAATGGTCTACCAGTTCCTCTTGTACGGCCTCAACCACTGCGTCAATATCCGCGAATGTCATCGCCGATGAATCGAGCGCAGTGATGTCACGCGCCGAAACCCCCGAAAGACCCGCGCACTCCACCAAGTCCGCCGCGGAAAGGGTGGGGGTTAATCCGCCCTCACTGTCGCGTGTACAGGCAATCGTCCCACCAGTGGAAATTACTGAATCTTGCACCATATTCCCAAGAGTGCCACAGGCGCGTCAGTTGGACCCACGTGACCAAACCGGTAACGTGAAAACGGTGAAAACAAGCAAATTTGTAGCCATCGTGACCGCCTTCGGTGCCGCAGTGACTCTCGCGGCATGCTCGAACGACGATTCAGGGAAGGAAGAAGCCACCGCAACCACAGCGAGTAGTGGTGCCGAGCAAGCACCGGCTGCGGAGACGCCTACTGCAGCCGAACTGAATGAGATCCTTGCTCGAGCCACTGACCCAAACCTGCCGATGGAGGAACGCACTCGCACCGTTCAGGGCGGTGAGAACGCGGTTGAAATCTTCGATGTGATGACACAGGCAAAGCATGAATCTGGCGCTGATTTCCAGGTTGTGGAGCCTATCCTGCCGGGGTACACCCCGACTGAGGTGCTCGCCGCAGTGAACTTCACCCAGCCGGATCAGGGCCCGACTACCGCGGAGAACGTGTCCTTCGTTTACGAGGATGGAACCTGGAAGCTGTCCCAGTCCTGGGCATGCACCCTCATCCACAACACCGTTGCTCCTGACCAGGTCCCTGCCATGTGTGGGGCACAGGCACCGGAACAGGCACCGGAAGAAGTACAGATCGAGGACCAGGCACCTGCTCCAGCACCGGAACAGGCACCCGCCCTTTAGTCCTTTAGGTTTCCTCGCGCCACACCTCGTCCGTCCACAGCGTGGACAGAGTGAGGATCGTGGCGCGTTGATCTTTTTCAGCGATACGCCTGCGCCATTGGCGGCGCACCCACCGGTCGTGGGACGTGATGATGACGGTGCCTTCGAAGTCCAACAGTGCTTCCTCAAGCTCTTCGGCAAGGGCGAGGGAGAGGTGGTTCGTGGGCTCGTCGAGAAGCAGCAAATCCGGCGGGGAGGACAAGATCAACCCCAAGGAGACGCGGCGACGTTGGCCGAGGGAGAGGTCCTGCAGCGGTTGTTCTGCTTGCTCCTGTGTCATGAGGCCCATCTCGACGATCTCCGGGAGCATATCCAGCGCCGTCACCGAGGGGTCCGTCCAGGTGTCATCCTGCTCGAGGCGTGCCACCGTCATCTCTTCCGGCATGTGGAGTTCGCCGGAATAGTCGGTGAGCTCACCGTCCAGGATTTTCAGCAGTGTGGACTTGCCAGCGCCATTCGGTCCCTCCACGAGGAGCTGCTGGCCAGGCTGCACCTTGATGGTCAGCGGTGCTAACCGATCTTCAACCGCGAGATCCTTCGTCACTACCGCGGGCACACCGAGAGAGGTAGCAGTGTGGGATGGCAGGCCCTGGAAGCGCAACCGTTTCGGAGGTGCAGGAATCTCACGGCGCTCGAGCGCTTCGAGGCGGTTCTCCGCGGACTTGCGGCGGCCACCGATGGTCTTGGCCGCGCGATCGGCATAGAACTTGGCTGCCTTGCGAGTTTCGGTCTTGTTCTCGAAGGAGTGGAACACGTCTTCGTCCGTAATCGCGGCGGCTTTCTCCAGCCGGGCGCGTTCGTGTTCCTGCGCGGCATAGTCGGTAGCCCACCGTGCGCGTCGGGCCTCGCGGGCGACCAGGTAATCGGAGAAGGAACCGGAGAAACGCGCACCCTGGCGGGTTTCTTCACCGAAGCCGCCCTCCGCACCCAGACCGGGGTCGAGGTCAACCAGCCCATCGCAGGCGCTATCCAAGAAGAAGCGGTCGTGGGATGCTGCCAGAACCGGACCCTTGAAAGCGCGCAATTCTTCAATGAGGAAGTCCACGGCCTCATCATCGAGGTGGTTCGTGGGCTCGTCCAACACCATCGCATCCACGGGGCGCAGCAGCAGCGCTGCAAGCGCGAAGCGGCGGCGCTGACCACCAGACATCTCGCCCAGGGGAGTGCTCAACTCAACATTGGCAAGACCAAGGCCAGCCAACACAGCAGCAATGCGGGCATCGAGTTCCCACACACCGGAATTCTCCGCGCGGGCGAGAGCCGCATCGAATTGATCCGAGTACTTGTCCGGATCCTCTGCCATCATTCCCGACAGTTCGGTGATGGCGCGTTCGACGCCGCGGAGTTCGTGCACGGATTCGTCGATAAGCGACTGTGCAGGAGCACTGAATGGCAGCGACGTTTCTTGCGCGATGAATCCGGTCAACTCTGGGGTAATGATCGTGCCGGCTGTTGGTTTCAGATCACCGCTGATGAGTGACAACAGAGTGGACTTGCCGGCGCCGTTCTCACCGATGAGACCCGTCACTGATCCGGCGGGGACCGCAAAAGAAACGTCGGTGAGGACGCGGTGTCCATCCGGATAACTAAAGGAAACTCCGTCTAAACCGATGTGGGTGTGCCGCATGTGAGATCACTTCTTGTACGTCGTTGCGGTGGTCATGTCTTGGACCACCTTGAAATCAGGGTTAGGTCCAGCGTAAACAGTGCGGGTGGTGGCCGCGTTCTCGCCGGCGATGGGAAGAAGTTTGTTCAGATCTACCGTGATCGTCCCTTGTGATGTGGTGGACCATTCTTCAGCAGTCAGGTTATCCTCACCATCCAGATTCAGAGTCTTCTTCGCGGGTTCCTCCTGGACCTGAACATCCAGCGTGACGGTATTCCCATCGCGGGAGGTCAACGAGTAGGTGGTTGTGCGGCGCATGTTCGTCTCACCCAACGTCCGCGTTTCCACCGACCATGTTGCTCCCACGCCCACCGGCTCCACGGGGAACACCGGGTTAGTGGAAATGATCTGCAGCAGCGCGCGCTCAATGACTGCGCGCCCCTCATCGGAACTGCCTTCTGGGGGCAACAGTTTGATGTCCTCGATCTGTCCCTGCACATCGGTGGTCCAGCGCATGCGGAAACCTTCAGCGGTCAACGCCTCAGTGCCGGTGTCCAGGTTGGAATGCTTCGGCTCACCCACGGTGAACTCAGCGACGTTTCCGTCCACCACAGCAACAGATAATGGCAGGGTTACTTGCTCGACGTCGCCTCCGGCGGGAGCCTCCACGCTCACCTTGTCTGTTGCCACAGCGCCCTGGTGCGCGGCGTAGGACACAGTGATCTCCGATTCTTGTGGGGAAAATGAATAGACCAGCTGCTCTTTATCGCCTTCACCTGCGGAAATGAGCTTCACGTCAGGTGTGTCCACGGCAAAATCAGGGATCTCCTCAATCGGATCAGTTCTGGAACAACCGGAGACAACCAAGGCACTGGCCACAAGAAGAGTGGCGGTGATTCTACGCAAACTCACTCCTTGAACCTACCGCCGACTAAGGTTAGGGGCCAATGACCTCCCTAACTCATAAGCGCACGCATCTGGCCCTCATCATGGTCGCCGTGGGAATCATCGATCAGATTCTCAAGCAGATCATGGTGTCTTCACTGACGCCAGGAGAACCTTTCTACCTGATCGGGGACTGGTTCCGGCTTCTTCTCGTGTTCAATCCGGGTGCTGCTTTCTCCCTTGGCAGTAATTCCACGTGGCTGTTCACCACCATTCAGCTTGTTTTTGTGGTGGGTGCGCTCATTGCGGCGCCACGCTTGAAAACTCGATGGGAGCTCGTCGGTCTTGCCCTCATTGCCGGTGGTGCTTTGGGGAACCTCATTGACCGACTTTTCCGTGATCCAGGCTTCTGGTTCGGGCATGTGGTGGATTACATCTCTATTGGCTCCTTCGCAGTGTTCAATTTTGCAGATATGGCTATCAATGTCGGGGTGATCGTGTTCATCATCTCGCTGTTCTTTGCGGGGAAGAAATGAGCAAGTACAGGTCACTTGTCGTGCCTGAAGGCCTCGACGGCATGCGCGTTGATGCCGCCGTTGCCAAAGCATTCGGAGTTTCACGTACGGTCGCCGCGGAGCTCGAAGTGCTTATCGACGGCTCCTTGGCCCCCAAATCCACCCGCCTTTCCACCGGCCAAACCTTGGAGGTGACCCTGCCGGAGCCGAAAGCGCCACCGATGCCAAAGGAGGAATTGGTGGAGGGGCTGACCATTTTGTATGAAGATGCGGATGTCATCGTCGTCGATAAGCCAGTCGGCGTTGCTGCGCACCCGACCTTGGGATGGGAAGGGCCGACTGTTGTGGGCGGGCTGTATGCGATGGGCTTTCAGCTGCCTGATGCGGGGCCACCTGAGCGCAAAGGCATTGTGCAGCGCCTTGACGTGGGCACGTCTGGCGTGATGGTGGTGGCTAATTCCATCCCGGGCTATTCAGTACTGAAGCGCGCGTTCAAGGAACGCACCGTGGATAAGACCTACCACGCGGTTGTGCAGGGGCTTCCGGATCCGATCGTGGGCACGATTGATGCGCCGATTGGCCGTCACCCTTCGTCTGGGTGGAAGTTCGCCGTGACGTCGGATGGCCGCCATTCCGTCACGCATTACGAGGTGTTGGAGGCTTTCCGTGAGGCGAGCTTGCTAGAGATTCAGCTGGAAACGGGACGCACGCACCAGATTCGCGTGCACATGTCTTCAGTGGGGCACCCGTGCGTGGGCGATCCGATGTATGGCTCCGATCCCAATTTGAGCGCGCGACTTGTTTTGAACCGCCAGTGGTTGCACGCGACGAAGCTCGGATTTATTCATCCGGGCAAAGGCACATGGATGGAGGTTGAGTCACCTTATCCAGCGGACCTTCAACATGCGGTGGATGTGCTCCGCGGATGAAACGCGTACTCGCTGCCCTTGGCTGCCTCGCGTGCCTTGCCGGCATCTACATGTTGGGTCTGACCACGGGGATTGATCCGAATCTCATGGGGGATCAGCTTGGCCCTGACAATAATGAGTCCGCGATGGAATATGCACAGCGATCCCAAGACTCCCTTGCGGAAGCGAATGAACCTGCTTTCGCACTGGTCACCTTTTCTTCGCCTCTCGCGCCGGCTGATGCGGCGACCTTGTTACGGGATGTGCGCCGTGTGAACCAGATCATCGTCGCGGATGCGCCTCCGATCACCGTGGGGGAGATGCCGGACCGTACTCAAGTTTTCGGCACTGAGCCACTCATCGCCGTTGTGGTCTGGGAAGAGGGGGACGTCTTGCGTTCGCTTGTGAGAGACCCCCGCATCGCAATCATCGACGTCCTCCCGCCCGATGCTGTGTGGGGCACTTTCGGTATTCGTGTCTATTCGAACAAGTAGTCAGTATTATTTGTAAATAGTTTGAATTTGCCCTTGCGGATCGAAAATATGTTCTGGTATTGTTGTGCCTAGGAAATTGAAGTATCGAAGGGGGTGAGATCGTGTCAGCTTCAGATGGGCGAAAGCGATTGGAAAAGATCATAGAGAACGGGGAGGACACCCAACCGGAGCAAGAACCTGCATACTTTGCCACCGAGTGTCCGAATAATGAAAATGCGGAATATGCCTCGCTGCTGCGCCAGTGTCAGTTCGGACTATTTGGGCTCTACGCCGAAGACGGACAGGATTTCGCGGGTTCCAGTGATGACATTCACGTGGAGATAGCCAAGCTGAGTGCCGTCACAGGGATGGGGAAAAAGGCGATTGAAAATGCAATGTGTGCCTACATGCGGCTTCAAGAGCTACCGATGTTGCGGGACCTTCAAAGAAGGACACAGCGCCTCGATCTGTCCCGCTTAATCACCATTGATAACCAGCTTGCGCGGTTGGGCAACGACATCACGGATGAGATGCTCGCTGCTTTTGATGAGCTGCTGGCAGGACTGTTTAGTCCCTCCACGGAGAATCAGCAATTGCCCACGCCGTGGATGATCAAGAACCGAATGAAGAAGCTTCTGGCAGCCTGTGATCCGAATGTTGATTACTGCTCAAAGAAGAAAAGAGTCCGCGAGCAGAGTGAAGATGTACCGCCGGGGCGCTGCAAGGTCTCATTCAGCGCGGAAAACGAAGATGTTGGCAGCGCTCGCCTGAACGTTGTTGGGGATTGCGCAACAATGGCTTCTATCCGCGCATTCGTCGAAGAAACAGCGCGTGAACACAAACTGAGCCTGGCGGATGCAACGGTGAAGCTGCTTACCGGAGATGTGGCTCCTGCCGCCAAAGTAGTGGTCTATGGCTACGCGCCGAAGAATGCTGATGGCTTGATTGATCGCACCACCTCGGTATATATCCCCTCGTTCGGCTGGACCACGGCACCGGGAACCGCGATGTTTCACTTCATGGCGGACGCGAATGGCACGGTCGTGGACTTGGACAGCAAGGACCTTAACCGTGCTGTAGCTGGATATGTGGCACCGGATGACATCAAAGCAAAGGTTCGGTGGCGTGACGGTACTTGCGTCTGGCCAGGCTGCCATGTCCCTGCGGAGAGCTGCCAAATGGATCACCGAATTTCTTACCGCGAGGGCGGTCGGACGAAGGTGGGCAATCTCTATTGTCTGTGTCAGCGACATCACAATATAAAAACCGATAAACGTGCGTACTACTTGCCAGATCCGGTGACTGGGGAAGTGGTGTGGCTTTTGCCCGACGGGACGTACATGAAGTCGGAGCGTGAAGGGTTCATTCAAAGACAGGTGCTGGCTGAGAACCCGCAGTGGAAGACAACATTGCGCGGGCTGTTGAAGCTAAGGCGGCATGCAACAAGGTTCTTTGCCCTAGCGCACACGATCATGGACCGGTATGAAGAAAATCGGGACTATGAGGCATGCGTGAATTCGCTCGAGTCTTTAGAAGCGGAATACAAATTGGTTTTCCCCTTCCACCCAACACCACCGCCAACTACACCAGACCCTGATTTCGAACCTCCACAGGACCCATTGGATGATCGGCCCACGGTGCAAGACCTGAGCATGGAGCGCCGAATGAGCCTTCCATCTTAAGTTTGGTGGTGTGTAAAGTGTCTTCAGTAAGTTTGTTCTCATCCCCTGAAAGTGGAGAATCATTTTGTCATCTCAACACACCATGTGGGCACGTCGGGCTGGGGTCTCATTGGCCATGGCAACGTCTCTGTTTTTCACCACCGCTTGTGGTGCGGGTGAGAAGGGTGCTAACGATGCTGTTTCAGCGGGCGATTACGCGGTGGCAGCACGTGAAAATGTAGTGGACAGCATCGTCGTTGATGGCACTGTAGAGCCGGTACGTACTGCCGCGATTTCCAGCACTCTGACAGTTCCGGTGGGGACCGTGCATGTGCAGGTAGGGGACCGTGTCAAACAGGGGCAGCTGCTGGTGACAATGGATACGTCTTCCATCGAGCGTCAGCTGAATGCTTCCGGTGAGCCGATCACGATGACAGCTGCTGCAGGCCAAGTCGAACGTGCAGTTCAGGACGCCGGTGAGGCCATTCATGACAGCATTAGTTCCATCTTCCCACAGGGGGCTCCGCCGCCACCACCACCGGCACCCGCCCCTGCTCCAGGTCCGAGCCGGGAGGAGATTGAACAGGCCCTCGTTGAAGCGCATGAACAAGGGCGTGTGGAAGGCCAGAATGAAGCTCAGGCCGCTGTCGAAGAGCAGCTGGGTACACAGCAGGGTATTCCACCTGGGATGGGAGAGGATACGAGCACTCTTGAGTACCAGATGGAAGAACGTGAGATTTTTGCGCCGATGGACGGTGTTGTCACCAAGATCGAGGCGCAAGAAGGTGCCCCAGCTGCTGGTGCTTTGTTGACTATTGCGGATGCTTCGCGCTTGCTGGTCAAGGCGAATGTGCGTGAGACTGACGTGGCCAGGGTGAAGGAAGGCAACCGGGTTGAGTTCACCACCCCCGTGACTGGGGATAAGAAAATTGAGGGTCGCGTGCGCAAAATTGCGCCGATGGCAGAGGAATCAGACCCAGCGGCACGTGCCATGCAGCAGGGGCAGGGACAGGGACAGTCGAAGGACTCCGGCATTTTGTTCCCAGTGGAGATTGAAGTTGTCGGGGACATGAATGACCTGCGCTTGGGTGGTTCGGCGCGTGCGGAGATCATCACGGATGAAACTAAGGATGGGTTGAGCATTCCGCGCGACGCGGTCTATGGGGACGGCAAGGTGCTGGTGCTTGTGCCTGAGGAGGACTCGACGGCGACGGTAGAGGAACGCACGGTGAAAACTGGTGTGAAGAATGACACGGACATCGCCGTGACTGGTGGTGATCTGAAGGAAGGCGACATGGTTGTTGCCTGGCCTGATGATTACAAGGACAAGGTTGGTGAGACAGTCCAGATCGCCGATGAGTCTTTTGGCCAGGACAAGAACGATAAGAAGGACTAGACAGTGAGCAGTTCTGTTCACGGTATGACGCCAGAGCTGGTCGAGATTGATCCAGATCAACTGGTGTGCATGCGAGGAATCGTCAAGACCTACAACCAGGGCAAAGACACTGAGCTGACGGTGCTGCATGGGATCGATTTTGATACCAAGCACGGTGAGTTCGTGTCCATCGTGGGGCCTTCGGGCTGCGGTAAGTCGACGCTAATGAACCTGATCGGGATGTTGGATAAGCCCACCCACGGCGGTTACGCGTTCAATGGTGAGGATATTTTCATCAAAAATGACAATGAGTTGGCGTCGTACCGCTCGCAAAATATCGGGTTTATTTTCCAGAACTTCAACCTGGTTGGGCGCATTAATGCGTTGCAGAATGTGGCGATGCCGATGATGTACGCGGGCGTCGGTAAGCAAGAACGCGAGGAGCGTGCCGCCGAGCTTCTGGAGATGGTCGGGATGGGGGACCGAATCTCACATGCGCCGAACGAGCTTTCTGGTGGCCAGAAGCAACGTGTGGCGATTGCACGCAGCCTTGCGAATGATCCGGATTTGTTGCTGGCGGATGAACCGACGGGGGCGTTGGATTCGAGGACGGGCCGCATGGTGATGGATCTGTTCCATCAGCTCAATGAGGAGTACGGCAAGGCCATCGTGTTCATCACTCACAACCCGGACCTTGCACAAGAAACACGGCGGATTGTGGAGATGAAGGACGGCCGAATCGTCGATGTGCATGCGGGAGGTGGGCGCTAGATGGAATTGCGTGAATCAATCAACCTCGCCGTGGGCAGCTTGCGCACGAACAAGATGCGTTCGGTGCTGACGCTTCTGGGCATCATCATCGGCATCATGGCCGTGATCATCATCATGACGTTGGGGCGTGGCCTCCAGAATCAGGTTCTCAGTGGCCTGGAAGACATCGGGGCGTCGCAGCACATCGTGCTGATCACGGAGAAGCCGGAAGAGTCCGAACAGCAAGAAGATACGTTTTCCGGTGGCTTTAATATGCCGGTCACGGATGAGCAAGACATGGTCTCTTTGGAGCAACTCCAAGAGATCAAGGATCATTTCGGGCCACGTGTTGAGGGCGTGGATATTCAGGAAACGCTCTCCGCGGAGACAACCTACGGGGATAAGACAGCCATTGTTGATGTGATTCCGGTGTTGGCGGATTCGATGAAGGTCCGCAACGTGGAGCTCTCTTACGGGCGCGCTATTACCGAGCAGGACATTGCCACACAGCGCCCAGTTGCGGTTGTGTCGCAGGAGCTTGTTGACGCATTCTTTGGCGGTGATGCCGCCTCTGCCATTGGTGAACGCATTGATGTCACAGGTGCATCTACCGGTGTATTCACCATTATTGGCGTCGCTGAAGGTGAGCAGAAGAGTGCGGATGATTTTGGCCAGCAGACTGCATTCGGACAGATGTACATTCCTGTCAGCGTGTCTGACCGGGTGGGCCAGAAGATCGAGAATGTCTTCAACTTTGTTGTGATGACTCGCGGTGATGAGGACCCGGCGGCGTTCCGGGAGGAGCTGCAAACGTATCTTGATCGCTGGTATGCGCATAACGACGAAGCTCAGGTTGAAGTCATTGATATGCAGGCGGAATTAGCTGCCTTCACGAGCATCTTCGGGATCATCAGTACGGTGCTCGCCGCCATCGCGGGTATCTCACTGCTCGTCGGCGGTATTGGCGTGATGAACATTATGTTGATCACGGTGACGGAGCGCACGCGTGAGATCGGTGTGCGTAAGGCCCTTGGTGCAACGCAGCGCGATATCCGGACTCAGTTCATCGTTGAGGCAGTCATGGTTGGTTTGCTGGGTGGTGTCATCGGCGTGGTGCTTGGCGGGGGCATAGGCATCTTCGCTAGTGGCTTCATCGGAATGATCGATGGTGAGTCTTACGGCCCAGTCGCTTTTCCGCCCATTGGCGCAGTTTTGTTCGCGTTGTTGTTCTCTATGGCGATTGGTGTGTTCTTTGGTGCTTATCCGGCGAATAAGGCGGCAAAGATGCAGCCTATTGACGCGCTGAGGTACGAGTAGGCAAACGGGCTAGACTAAGCAGCTATGGCCAAGAATTCCTCCTTCGTCCACCTGCATAACCACACCGAGTTTTCCATGCTTGACGGCATGGCAAAGGTGGATTTGTTGGCGGAAGAAGTGGACCGCCAGGGCATGCCTGCCGTGGGTATGACGGACCACGGAAACATGTTTGGTTCGAATGCCTTTTACCGCCGTATGACGGAGGCTGGTATCAAGCCGATCATTGGTATTGAGGCGTATATGGCCCCGGAGTCACGTTTTAACAAGAAGCGTGTGTTGTGGGGCACCCCTGACCAGAAGAGCGATGATGTCTCCGCTTCGGGTGCGTACTTGCACCAGACGATGTTGGCGGAGAATGTGACGGGCCTGCGCAATTTGTTCCGGTTGAGCTCTCTTGCGTCGTATGAGGGCCAGTTGGGTAAGTGGCCACGCATGGATGCGGAGCTGATCGCGGAACATGCGGACGGCATCATTGCCACAACTGGTTGTCCCTCTGGTGATGTGCAGACGCGTTTGCGTCTTGGGCAGTATGACCAGGCGCTTGAAGCAGCCGCGATGTGGCAGGACATCTACGGTAAGGACAATTACTTCCTTGAGTTAATGGACCATGGCCTGCACATTGAGCGTCGTGTGCGTGATGATTTGCTGCGCATCGGCCAGGCGTTGGAGTTGCCGCCGTTGGTGACGAATGACTGCCACTACGTCCTTGAATCGCAGGCGCCGGCACACGAGGCAATGTTGTGTGTGCAGACTGGTAAGACTCTGTTGGACCCGGACCGTTTCAAGTTTGATGGCACTGGTTACTACATCAAGACCGCGCAGCAGATGCGTGAGGTGTGGGATGACATGGTTCCGGATGCCTGCGATAACACGCTGTGGATTGCGGAACGTGTGGGGGATTACGGCGAGTTGTGGGAAGAGCACCCGCATGACCGTATGCCGCTGGCAACTGTGCCGGAGGGGGAGACTCCGACGACGTGGCTGCGCAAGGAAGTGCACCGTGGTCTGCAGGAGCGTTTTGACGGTGGCACGGTGCCGGAGGAGTACCTCAAACGCGCGGATTATGAGATTGATGTCATTGACATGAAGGGGTATCCGTCCTACTTTCTCATCGTCGCCGAGCTGATTAAGCATGCGCGTTCTATTGGTATTCGGGTTGGTCCGGGGCGTGGTTCGGCAGCAGGTTCGCTGGTGGCGTATGCGCTGACCATCACGAATATTGATCCGATTGAGCATGGTCTGCTCTTCGAGCGATTTTTGAACCCGGAGCGTCCTTCCGCGCCGGATATTGATATTGACTTTGATGATCGGCGCCGCGGCGAGATGATCACTTACGCTGCTGAAAACTGGGGCGAGGACAAAATCGCCCAGGTGATCACCTTCGGCACGGTGAAGACGAAGCAGGCGATCAAGGACGCAGCGAAGGTGAACTTTGGTCAGCCGGGCTTCCAAATGGCGGACCGTATCAATGCAGCGTTGCCGCCGGCGATCATGGCAAAGGATATTCCGCTGGCCGGCATCATGGACCCGGAGCATGAGCGGTACTCGGAAGCAGCCGAGGTGCGTTCCATGATTGAGACGGACCCGGATGTGGCCAAGATCTATGAAACGGCGCGCGGGCTTGAAGGTGTGGTCCGTCAGGCGGGTGTCCACGCCTGTGCGGTGATCATGGCGTCTGTGCCACTCATGGACCATATTCCGATGTGGAAGCGTCCCGCTGATGGTGCGTTGATCACTGGGTGGGATTACCCGGCATGTGAGGCCATCGGTTTGCTGAAGATGGATTTCTTGGGTCTGCGCAACCTGACTGTGCTGGGTGACGCCATTGAGAATATTCAGAAGAACCGTGGTGAACATGTTCATTTAGACACGCTGGATACGGATGATGAGGCGGTCTACGAGTTGTTGTCGCGCGGTGACACGTTGGGCGTGTTCCAGCTGGACTCCGGAGGCATGCAGGAGCTGCTGAAGCGTATGAAGCCAACGGGTTTCAATGACATCGTGGCTTCGCTGGCGCTGTATCGTCCGGGGCCGATGGGGGTGAATGCGCACTGGGATTATGCGGACCGTAAGAACGGGCGCAAGCCAATTACCCCGATTCACCCGGAGCTGGAAGAGCCACTGCGGGAGATTCTGGATGAGACGTATGGTCTGATTGTCTACCAAGAGCAGATCATGAACATCTCCCAGAAGGTGGCTAACTACACCGCTGGTGAAGCTGATGGCTTCCGTAAGGCCATGGGTAAGAAGAAGCCTGAGGTGTTGGCTAAGGAGTATGAGAAGTTCTCCGAAGGCATGTTCAGCAACGGCTATTCCAAGGGTGCAGTGGATGCGTTGTGGGGAACGATTGAGCCGTTTGCATCCTACGCGTTTAACAAGTCGCACGCTGCAGGTTATGCGCTGGTGTCTTATTGGACTGCCTACCTGAAGGCGAATTATGCGGCTGAATATATGGCGGCCCTGTTGACGTCGGTAGGCGATAAGAAGGACAAGTCGGCGATCTACCTTGCGGATTGCCGCCACCTGGGCATTTCCGTGTTGCCACCGGACATTAATGAGTCGGAGGAGAACTTCCTCGCTGTGGACAAGGACATCCGTTACGGGTTGGCTGCTGTGCGCAACGTGGGCGTGGAAGTTGTGGAATCGATCCGGGAGACCCGTCGAACGAAGGGCGATTTCACATCCTTCTCCGATTACCTGGACAAGATTGATCTTCTGCCGTGCAACAAGCGCATCACGGAGTCTTTGATCAAGGCAGGTGCGTTCGACTCTTTGGGGCACCCGCGCAAGGGCCTCATGCTTGTGTCTGACGATGCGGTGGATTCAGTGCTGACCACGAAGAAGGCTGCGGATAAGGGGCAGTTTGATCTCTTCGCATCGCTTGGCGACGCGGAAGCGGCGGCCGCATTCTCCATCGAGGTTCCCGACGATGAGTGGGAAAAGAAGCACAAGCTGGCGCTCGAACGTGAAATGTTGGGTCTTTATGTGTCCGGGCACCCGCTGGACGGATTCGAAGAAGCGATTGCGGCACAGACGGATACGCCACTGCCGAAGATTCTCGAAGGTGGGATGCGCCATGGTGATGAGGTCACCATTGGCGGCATTATTTCGGCGGTGGACCGGAGGTTCTCTAAGAAGGACGGCTCGCCGTGGGCCATTGTCACACTGGAGGATCACCACGGCGCCCAGGTCGAGGTGCTGTTGTTCAATAAGGTGTACGCGCTCGTTGCCCCGCAGATCGTGGAGGACAACATCATCCTGGTCAAAGCGCATGTTTCCATCCGTGATGAGCGCATGAGTCTCTTCGGCGATGACGTGAAGGTGCCGGAGCTGGGGCCAGGCAATGGTGCTGGTCTGCCATTGCGACTGACGCTGCGCACGGAACAGTGCACGATGGACAACATCCAGAAATTAAAACAGGTCCTGACAAACAATCCGGGTGATTCGGATGTTTACCTGAACCTGGTGAATGGGGACCACTCCCAACTGATGATTCTGGGCGATCACCTCAGGGTGGAGCGGTCCGGCAGCCTCATGGGCGACCTGAAGGCCGCGATGGGCGCTGGGGTGTTGGGCTAACTTTATTTCCCGCCGAGTCGAGCCCGCAGGTCAGGGTTGAGCAGGAGAACAATCTCCCCAACCTTGGCCAGCATGGTAATGGCCGCTGCGACAGTAGCAACGATCAAAGAGAGCATCTTGAAGTGGTTGCTCTGCATGTAGGCACCAACGCGGTTCAGGGTAGAAGAGTTCTCGGGAAATCCCCCGTCTGGAGCCGGGTCGCTGGAAGCGCCGTTCGTATCCCACCGGTCCTTGGTGGGATCAAGCTCGTTATTGTCCTTTGTGTCTCGGGTTTCCTGGCTTTCCTTCACCTCCGCAGTGGTTTCTGCCAAGGCGGCGGGAGTGACAGAGAAAGCGGTGGTGGCCGCGAGCGCGGCGGCGATGAGGGTCTTCTTCACGGGGGCTCCTTCTTGAGATTTCTAACCGCGAAAAGTGTACGTCCTTGCCGGGGTAAAACCAAGAGATAAAGGGGGCTAAGATATGGGCCTATGACTTTCGCACCCGTCCACGCAGCCGATATCCAAGCAGCACAGGCGGATATTTCCCGCATTATTGCTCCGACTCCGCTGCAGTACTGCCCGCGGCTTTCGCAGCAGTATGGCGTGGAGGTGTATCTGAAGCGTGAAGATCTTCAGGATGTGCGGTCGTACAAGATTCGCGGTGCATATTACAACATTTCCAAGCTTTCCGCAGACGAAAAGGCAGCCGGTGTCGTCGCAGCATCAGCTGGTAACCACGCGCAGGGTGTGGCGTACGCATGCCGCTCGATGGGGATTGACGGCAAGATCTTTGTGCCGAAGCGCACGCCGAAGCAGAAGCGTGACCGGATTTTGGTGCACGGTGGGGATTCGGTTGAGCTTGTATTGACCGGCAACAACTTTGACGAGGCAGCAGAAGCAGCCCACGAGGATGCTCTCGCACGCGGTGCCACCATGGTGGAGCCGTTCAATGCGCGTAACACTGTGATTGGACAGGGCACCGTGGCAGCAGAGGTAGTGACGCAGCTTTCGGCGCTGGGGAAGTCGCTAGACAACATTCTGGTGCCTGTCGGCGGTGGCGGGCTCATCGCCGGTAGCGCTTCTTACTTGGCTGATATGTCGCCACGCACTGCCATTGTGGGACTGGAACCGGCCGGAGCGGCGTCGATGGCGGCGGCGATGAAAGCGGGGGAGCCGGTCACGCTGAAGGACGTGGACCCTTTCGTTGATGGTGCCGCCGTGAAGCGCGTTGGTGATATTAACTACGAGATCGTGGAACAGAACCAGGGCCGGATTCATCTCACTGACGTGGATGAAGGTGCGGTGTGCACGAACATGCTGGACTTGTATCAAAACGAAGGCATCATCGCGGAGCCCGCCGGTGCGTTGTCGGTGGCAGGTCTGGCTGAGGTGAACCTCGCGCCGGGCAGCACCGTGGTGTGCGTGGTCTCCGGCGGTAATAATGACGTGCTGCGCTACGCCGAGATTATGGAGCGTTCCCTGGTCCACCGCGGTCTGAAGCACTACTTCCTGGTCAACTTTGCGCAGGAGCCGGGCCAGCTGCGCCGTTTCCTCAACGATGTCCTGGGCCCGGACGATGATATTGCACTCTTCGAGTACCTGAAGAAGAACAACCGCGAAACCGGTGCGGCGCTCGTTGGCCTGGAATTGGCGCGTGCAACGGACTTGGAGCCGTTGCTGCAGCGTATGGAGGATGCTTCCTTTGACTGTGAGCGGCTCATGCCGGGTACTCCGGAGTATGACTACATCGTTATCGGCTAATCACCGCAAAACCCCAGGGATCCAGCACGGTTGAGGTGTTTGTAGTTTTCGGCTGTGTGAAGGAGTAAACAAGCTCGCCGCCGACGGGCACGGTGACGGGTTCGCCGGAGAAATTTGCGGCGAGCACGACATCGTCATAACCCATCGTGAGCCAACCTGCCCCGTGCTCTACCTGCAATTCACGGAGATCATCACGGGCAAGGTTGAAGTCTTTGCGGAGTGACAACAGCTTCTTGTAGGCAGAGAGCATCTGTGCAGAATCGTCCCCGAAATCCCAGTTGAGCTTCGCGGAATCGAATGTGGCGGGATCGGCTGGCTCGGGCACGGCGTCTAAGTCCCAGCCGTAGCGGGCGAATTCGTGGGCGCGACCCTCATTGGTCAGGCGCAGCAGACGTTCATCGGTGTGAGACACGAAGAAAGGGAATGGGGTCTGTGCGTAGGTCTCTTCCCCCATGAAAATCATGGGGGTGAAAGGGGAGAAGAAGATCACCGCAGCTTTCAGAGCATGTTGTGCAGGTGTCAGGTTCTGGGACGGACGATCACCTTTTGCGCGGTTGCCCACCTGGTCGTGCGTGGTGGTGTAGGTGATCAGTTTCCACGGGGGGATGCGGGTGAGGTCTAATTCTTTCCCATGGGTTCGTTCACGGAAAGACGAGTAGGTGCGGCGGAAGCGATAGCCGTTGCGCAGGGTGTCAGCGAGAATGTCTAGGCTGCCGAAATCTGCGTAGTAAGCGTTGTTTTCGCCGGTGATGAGGGTGTGGAGGGCATGGTGGACGTCGTCAAGCCACTGTGCGTCGAGCCCATATCCACCGTGCTCATAGTCACTGATGATGCGGGGATCATTCAGATCGGATTCAGCGATGATGATGGCACCCGTCTCATCCGCGATCAAGTTGATCTCTTCCATGATGGAGTACGCTGCGCGGTCATCATAGGAGTGCACCGCATCGAGGCGCAGACCGTCCACGTGGAATTCTTCGAGCCACTGGCGCACCGCATCGAGGACGTACTGGCGGACCTCATCTGAATGTGCGCCGGAAAGATTGACCACATCGCCCCAACCAGTCGAGCCCATCGAGGTGTACGGGCCGAAATGCCCGTTGTAGTTGCCGTCGGGGCCAAAGTGGTTGTATACGACGTCGAGGAAGACGCTGATGTTGTGGGCATGTGCAGTGTCAACAAGTTTCTTCAGTTCGTGTGGTCCACCGTAACCTTCGTGGACAGCGAACCAATCCACGCCGTCATAGCCCCAATTTCGCTCCCCGCCGAAAGGTTGCACGGGCATGAGCTCGATGGCGGTCACACCGAGGTCAGCGAGATAAGCAAGCTTATCGACGACCCCCGCAAACGTCCCCTCCGGCGTAAACGTACCCACGTGAAGCTCATAGATCACCTGGCCTTGGAGCTTTTTCGGTGTCCACCCTTGATCAGTCCACGGGAAGTCCGTGCCGAAGACTTCCGATAACCCATGCACACCATCCGGCTGGCGGCGCGTGCGCGGGTCCGGAAAAGGGCCGGCCCAGTCGTTCCCATCGTGAAGGAGATAGCCGTAACGCTGGCCCGGTTCCTTGGTGATTTCGGAGACCCACCAACCTCTTTTCTTGGCTCGCTTCATCGGATGGTGGGCACTGTCCACGACAAGTTGGACGTCATGTGCACGCGGTGCCCATACTTCAAAGCGCTCGGTGGAACTCATGAACTCCACACTAAGTAAAATGCGGGAACGATGCTTGTTTCCTACGAACTACCAGCACCTGACCTGGTTACCCATGAAATCACCATCAAACGTTCACGCTTCATCACATGGATTACCCGTGCGGAATCCGAGGAGGAAGCGCGCGAGGTCATTGCGAAGGCGAAAGCGACCTACCCGGATGCGCGGCACCACTGCTCCGCATTCATCCTGCACGGGCAGAACCCCGTTGAACGTTCCAGTGATGATGGTGAGCCATCCGGCACTGCCGGGAAGCCCATGCTGGATGTGCTGCGCGGCTCTGGGATGCAGAACATCGTGGCGGTGGTGATCCGCTACTTCGGTGGGATCAAACTTGGGGCCGGTGGGCTGGTACATGCTTATTCGGGTGCCGTGTCCGAAACACTGGAACATGTCGCGCGGGTAGAGAAACGTTTGCGGCACCTCGTGGCTGTGGATCTACCTTATGCTGAAGCCGGCCGAATTGAAGCGGACCTGCGCACCAGCGGCATCGATGTGGTGGACGTCCAGTACGGTGCAGCTGCCACGTACACGCTGGGTATTGATCCGGGTGGACTGGAAAACCTCAACGAATTGCTGGCGGCACTGACCCAAGGCACGGCAGAAGCAGTGGAAACCGGCGAGACCTGGGTGGAACGCTAAACTAAACGGCATGACTTTACAGCCTCGCCCCCATAATCCGATTGAAGCGCGCAAGCAGGCAGTGCGAGAGCACTCACGCAACGCCGTAATCAGCATTGGTGGAGGTGTCGTCGGTGGCGTCGTGCTTGGCTTGATCTTCCCCTCCTTCTGGCTCTGGTTTAGCCTTGGCCTCGTTGTGGCCGTTGTCGGTGGCGTGTACAACTACGTCAAAGTCCAGCAGATTATCAACCACCAGGACGAGTACTAGTGGAACCAGTCCGGATCGACGTGTGGATCTGGGCTGTGCGCATGTACAAAACCCGATCCGACGCAGCTAATGCAGTTCGCGCCGGGCATGTAAAACTCAACGGGAACGCGGTCAAACCCTCAGCCAAGGTTGTGCCCGGGGACCGCGTCAAAGCGTGGAAAGACTACCGCGACCTTGAGTACGAAGTGGTAGAAACCATACGCAAACGTGTCGGTGCCCCTGTTGCGCGGACCTGTTACGTCGACCATTCACCTCCACCGCCGCCGAAAGAATATTTCTATTCCATGCCCAAACGCGATCGCGGTGCGGGCCGGCCAACGAAGAAAGAACGGCGTGAGATTGACCGCCTGTTGGGAAGAGACCGCTAGGATCCTGCCACCAAGAGCGCGGTGGGAAGGTTCCCCAGAACATCACTCACTTTGACTGTTCCGGTGAACGTAGTTGTGGTCAGTCGGTTCGTCCACGTTCCAGGTGGCAACGTGACGGTGGTGGCGCCCCAGCCGCCACTGTCTTCCAAACCGAGCGGGGAGCGGGTAGCAAGCGCAATGATGTCTTTTCCGCGTGCGAGACCCACCAGATGGTGGGACGCTTCACCTTCGGCAAAAACAGCACGGTAGTTGTTGGCACTAAAGACTGCTGGTCGTTCGCGGCGGAGGCGCAAGCCTTCGTATACCACCGCCTGTTTCATCCGGTCCGCAGAATCGGTGATGCCTTCTTCCAAGTACTGGTTGAGGGTTTGTATACGGTGAACATAATCAACAAAGCGGCGATTGTCGGGATCAACCAGGGAGAAATCAATGAACTCTTGACCTTGGTACGTATCTGGAATCCCGGGGCCAATGAGCTGCAGGAGCTTCCGGCCGAGTGAAACCTGCACGGCACCGCGGTGGATCTCTTCAACGAATTCCTGAATCATGCTTGTGGCTGGGCCGTCCACAACCGCGTCGATCCAGTTGGAGATCGCGTTTTCAAACGCTGTGTCATTGTCGAACCAGGTGGTGTGAACACCTGCCTCACGAACTGCTTTTTGTGCGTACGCATGAAGCCGCTGGCGGACATCGTCGGTCATGCCATCGGCGGGCCAAACACCCAGGATATTCTGAATGAGGAAGTGTGCCGTTGCTTGATCCGGGGCAGGCACGAGTGCGCTGACGTGGTGGACCAGCTCGGCGAAGGCTTTCGGGCGCTCCGTGATCTCGATGATGCGTGCTCGTGTGTCTTCACTGCGCTTGGTGTCATGAGTAGTCAACGTCGTCATTGCGCGTGGCCACAACATTGCCCTTTCTTGTTGCAGCAGATGGAATTCTGCCGCGGACACTCCAAAGCGTCCCGGCGCGCCACCGACTTCCTGTAAGGCAATGAGTCGGCATGCACGGTAGAACAATGTGTCTTCCACACCTTTGGCCATGACAGCGCCACACACTTGGGAGAAGCCTGTTTTCGCCTCATCGTTGGCAATGAGCGCAGTGGAGATGAGGTTGAGCGCATCGCAGCGGGAGGGGAAGCGGCGAGCCATGTCGGCGATGATGGTGGATGTCGTACGGGACAGGGAGATGTAGTCCGCGCGGTACACCGGCATCGCGGCGATGAGATCAATGAGGGTTGCTTCTAACTGTTCCGTCCCATCTGCGGAGATAGCCCGGGTGAGGCGGCGGATTTCCGCGGCGAGTTCTGATTGCGCGACTTCACGCTTCAACTGGTGCTCGGCTGCCTCGATGGCAGGGGCATCCCATGTAGAACCAGATTGTTCGAGGGAGAGTATGCTCAGCGCGTCTTCGGCCTCGCGGGAAATGAAGACACCATCGAGTTCGCGCAGAGCGTCATAGCCAGTGGTGCCATCGACAGCAAGGCGGGGATCGAGCGGCTCAGCCACACCGAGGATTTTCTCCGCAATGAGATAGCGGTCCGGCCCGATGAGTGTGCGGAGTTGGTTGAGGTAGGCAAAAGGATCAGCAAGACCGTCTGGGTGGTCAACGCGGACGCCATCGATCACGTCATCGCGGATAAGCTGGCGCAGCACTTTATGGGTGTGCTCAAACACCACGGGGTTTTCTTGGCGGATGCCGGCGAGGCCGTTGACGGAGAAGAAACGGCGGTAGGAGATGACGCCGTCACGCCAGTAATTGAGGCGATAGTGTTGTTTCGAGTACACCTCACGTGGATCATCATCCAAACTGCTGAAAGAGCCGGGGGTGAGGGGGAAATGATGGTCGTAGTAGGCGAGAACAGGTTCCTCCCCCAGCATGGTGAGCGTGAGTTTGTCCTCATCACCGGGGTCACCCAGGATGGGTAGGCCGAGTTTGCCACCGGCGCCGTTATCCTCATGCCAGTCAATGTCGAAGTAGGGCTCGAACTGCGAAGACTGTCCGTTCTTGAGCACGTCCCACCACCAGGCGTTGAGCTCTGGTGTTTCCACACCCACATGATTCGGGACGATGTCCAGGATGAGGCCCAGCCCGGCGGCGTGGGCGGTGGAAGCCAACTCTTTGAGGCCGGTCATCCCACCAAGTTCCTCATTAATCGTCGTCGGGTCTGTTACATCGTAGTTGTGATTCGAATCCGGATACGAGGTGAAGATCGGGGAGAGGTACAGGTGCGACACTCCCAGGTCCGCTAGGTAGGGGACCACAGCGGCGGCTTCAGCAAAACCAAATCCGCGCCCCGCTGGATCAGCGTGGGGGCCACGGAGTTGAAGGCGGTAAGTGGAAGTAATCGGCCGGTCCATGCTTTCACACGATAGTGCGTTTTATTGGGAAGCCGAGGGAGTACGTGAGCACAGTGGCGTAAGGGAACGTTGATGCCGCATGCTCCGCGGTGCAGTCCAGAACGAAGAGTTCACGGTGGTCACGGGTGAGATACGTGATGGACTGCTCGGGCTTTAAAACACCCAAGAAATGCCGGTGCAACATTTGAAAAGTTTTTGGATGAGCTAGCCAAGACGTGGCGGGTTCGCCTTTGACCTCCAAACCACGGGGAGATTTGGGGCCGAGGCTGAAGCTAGAATTACGTACATCAAAATGCACTGTGTACGGATCACGTTGAGCAGCCAACAACTTCAGCGCCGCGGAATCCCACGCTTGGCGCACAGTGAGCCCACGGCGCCCAAGTTCCACGTGGTCCACAGCGTTGCCGACTGAATCTAACAGCCTAGTGGCGTGGTCGCGGGAAAGGTTAATAGTCACAGGCCCATCCCATTCATCGCTGATCACGGCGGACGTACGTGGGGTGAGGAAGGCTGAAAGATCCGTCGCGGGGCTCAGGACAGTGTGCGCGCGCTTGACGGTCTCAATGTCGGAAGAAGCAAGAACTGAAGTAGCAATAGTCATACTTCCTTAGACTGCTTCTGGCCTTTATTCGGTTCCCTGACTTTCCAAATCAAGTACAGAGTAGAGTTTTTCTGCAGGCCAGATCTCAATTTCTTGGCCCTTTTCTATGAGTTCGCGGGCGCGTTTCTCCTTCGACGTCGTGGTTGCCCACGCACCGGCGACCACAATGGTGGTCTTCTTGGTCACGTTTTTGCCTACTTGTCCACCTTGGGCAGCAATGCCATTCCACAGCTCACCTTTGTCGTAGGGCTCAAATTCGCCGGTGAGTGTGACGTTCTGCCCATACAGTGGTGCGTTCGGGTCGGCGTTAGGGTTCGGCTCCGGGATGGTGTCGGGGGTTGCTACGGCCTGCCAGGGAGCTGGCTTTTGTTTCTTCCGTTGGCCACGGAATTCCTTCAATACTGGGGTCACTTTGTCAGCACTGATAGACCCAAGTTGGAATCCGGAATCAGTTACGTAATCATTGACCGGTCCCGAGTACTTCGCGCGACGGGCAAGCCCGACCATGATCCCCGCGCATGCAGCAGCGTCCGCAACAGCATCATGGTGTCTATCCAAGGCAATGCCAAAGAATTCAGCCAACGTGGGCAGACGGTGGTTGGACACATCAAGATTTACAGCCCGCGCGTGCGCCAAAGAGCATGCAAAGTTCAGGTGTGGGACCTCAACGCCGGATGCCTGCGCCGCATATCGTAGGGCCGAAGCATCAAAATAAGCGTTGTGGGCAACGACGGTGTGATCGCCGATGTACTCAAAGACACGGGGGAGGATTTCGCTTATCGACGGTTCATTGGCCACATCGTCCGCCGTGATGCCGTGGCAGGCCACGTTGGCATCGTCGAAAAGCGAAAGCTGCTCGGGCGGACGACACAACCACCCTTGTTTGTTGGTGATGATTCCATCTATGACGGTGACAACGCCGATCTGGCAGACCGAGCCCCAGTTCTGGTTTGCAGTTTCCACATCGAGTGCAACAAAGTTGAAACCCGCAATTGCGTCGAGGTTGATTGTTTCACCACGTTGAGCGGCATCGATTACCGCACGCAGTTGTTCTGGGCCTTCCGTATCGCCGGGGGCGAAACGGATCGGCGTAGTACCGATGGTGACAGTGGATTCATCCCACCGGTCACCCGCGTGAACACTCACATCATCGATGTCCACGAGTGGAATGATGGTCGGTTCAGAGGAACCAAGCAGTGCTGCCTCAAGTGGCGCGGGATGGATCTCAACAGCAGAACCTGTCACCGCGAGGCGAGCGCCGTGGGCAGTGATCATGATGCGTCCTCCTCGAAGAGCGGCGGCTCAATCTGACGCAGAACAATCGTGGAACGTGCCGGAACATTCTTCGTTCCCCGCGCCTCAATCTCCTCCGTTTCCGCTGGGTAACCCAACGGTTCAGTGGTGTCAATGAGTACTTCCCACTTGGTACCGAGATTCTTCGGCGGCAGTGTGAATTCGATGTCTTCGTGGAAGGCATTGAACATGAGCAAGAACGAATCATCAGTGACACGCTGGCCACGCTGATCCGGCTCGACGATCTGGTTGCCGTTGAGGTATACCTGCAGGGCCTTGCCAAAAGCGAAGTCCCAATCGCCTTGCGTCATCAGCTCACCATCCGGGACCAGCCATGCGATGTCGCGGTCTCGAACGTCGGTGCCCAACGGGCCACCGGCGAGGAACTGGCGCCGACGGAAAACCGGGTGGTTCTTCCGGATCGCGATGAGGCGGCGGGTGAAGTCATGCAGATTCTCTGCAGCGTCTAGGTGCTCCCAATTCATCCAGGCAATCTCATTGTCCTGGCAGTACACGTTATTGTTACCGCTTTGCGTGCGCGCTAACTCATCACCGTGGGAGATCATCGGGGTGCCCTGGGATAGCAGCAGGGTGGTGAGGAAATTGCGGCGCTGACGTGCACGCAACGCAAGGATCTCCGGATCATCCGTGGGACCTTCAACACCGCAGTTCCACGAACGGTTGTGGTTTTCCCCGTCCCGGCTGTCTTCCTGGTTTTCCTCATTGTGTTTTTGGTTGTAACTCACCAGGTCATTGAGTGTGAAGCCGTCATGGGCTGTGATGAAGTTAATAGATGCGGTGGGGCGGCGACCATTGTGGTTATACAGGTCCGACGAACCCGTCAGGCGTGAAGCGAACTCGCCGAGCGTTGACGGCTCACCACGCCAGAAATCCCGCACAGTGTCGCGGTATTTTCCATTCCATTCGCTCCACAACGGTGGGAAATTACCCACCTGATAGCCACCTTCGCCGACGTCCCAGGGCTCAGCAATGAGCTTGACCTGAGAGACGACGGGGTCCTGCTGAACCAGATCGAAGAACGTTGCCAAACGGTCCACATCCGAAAACTCGCGGGCCAGGGTGGACGCAAGATCGAAGCGGAAACCGTCCACACGCATCTCCGTGACCCAGTATCGCAGGGAATCCATAATGAGCTGCAGCGAGTGTGGGTCGCGGACATTCAGGGAGTTACCGGTTCCCGTGTAGTCCATGTAGTGGAGTTTGTTGTCATCTACGAGCCGGTAGTACGCCTCATTGTCAATGCCACGGAAGGCGATCGTGGGGCCCAAGTGGTTGCCTTCAGCGGTGTGGTTGTACACCACATCAAGGATGACCTCCATGCCTGCCTCGTGGTAGGCGCGCACCATTCCCTTGAATTCTGCTACCGCATCTCCCGGGTTCTCGCCCGCGGCGTAATCCTTGTGCGGGGCAAAGAAACCGAAAGTGTTGTAGCCCCAGTAATTACGTAGACCCAGTTCGCGCAGGCGGTCATCCTGCAGGAATTGGTGTACCGGCATGAGCTCAACAGATGTGATGCCCAGATCCTTCAAGTAGGAAATGACACTGGGGTGTGCGAGACCGGCATAGGTGCCACGCAGATTTTCAGGCACATCTGGGTGGAGCTGCGTCATGCCTTTCACATGCGTTTCATAAATGACCATGTCATTGTCAGGGATACGTGGCGCACGGTCATCGCCCCAATCAAAGAATGGATTGACCACAACGGACAGCATGGTGTGGCCGAGTGAATCCTCTTCATTCCGGCCCGAACCTGGTGGCTCCGCGGAAATGTCATAGGAGAATAGGGACGAGTGCCCATCAAACTCGCCATCAAAGGCGCGGGCGTACGGGTCAACCAACAATTTGGATGGATCACACCGTTTGCCACTGTTCGGATCCCACGGGCCATGAACCCGGTAGCCATAGCGCTGGCCTGGTAAAACACCGGGCAGGTAGGCGTGCCAGACGTGGTTGTCCACTTCCGCGAGAGGAATCCTCTCCTCATTTCCGTCCGGGTCAATCAAACAGAGCTCGACCTTGTCCGCCACATTAGAAAAAATGGCGAAGTTGGTGCCCGCACCGTCATAGGTGGATCCCAGGGGATAGGCCGATCCAGGCCATACCTGGCTGTGCTCACGAGGGGTTGTCATGAGATTCGATGTTAACCGAATCCGGTTCGTGCCTAAGACCCAGGAGGAGAAGATCCACCGCAGTGTCCACTGATCCGCCGCGTGGCGTGCCCGGAGTGCGGGTGACATCCTGCAGCTGAGTGCCCGACTGATAAATGTTGGCCGCCCCCAATGTGAGGAAAAGGAGAGCCTCGGCGGCAGCATCAGCACGCGGATCAGAATGGGGGAGAGTATCCCGCAGATCACTGACTAGGGAAGCAAAGAGTGGGGAATGTGGTTGAGACACAGCGGCCGTAACGACATCCGCGCCGTCCCGGTGGGATAAGAGCGCACTGCGAATCTGCGCGCACATTTCCCGTGGGTCAGATTGCTTCTGCACTGGAGCGAGTATGAGTTCCGCCATCGCACTGACCAGGGCTTGTTTGTTTTCAACGTGCCAGTACAAAGCGCCGGGAGCCACCCCAAGATGCCCGGCGACGCGCCGCATAGACACGTCGGCGAGGCCGTATTCATCCAAGATCCCCACCGCCGCTTTGGCAATGAGATCCCGCGACAGTTGCATAACAGCTGACCATACACGCCACCTGTGGCTGGGTTTTCACAGCTTTCTCACGGCAAGTTCATTGGGCAGGCATTGAACCACCTGTAAAAAGGGTTGCTAAGATTCGCTGTGCACTGAAAGCTACACAAAGCAACAATCTCGCGCTTCCGATTGCGAGTTGTGAGGAGAAACTTTTTCATGACGATGACCATCACCTCGAAGAAGACTGTCGCAGCTGCTTGCCTCGCCGCCCCGTTGGCATTGAGCGCTTGCGGTTCCGGGGACGAAGCTTCGAACGTTGTATCCGAGATGGCTACTGTGACCAATGTTGTCACTGCTGGTTCGGAGGCTGACGAAGAAAAGAAGCCGGAAGAAGAA
Organism: Corynebacterium tuscaniense; assembly: GCF_008693065.1. Classification (GTDB taxonomy): domain Bacteria; phylum Actinomycetota; class Actinomycetes; order Mycobacteriales; family Mycobacteriaceae; genus Corynebacterium; species Corynebacterium tuscaniense. Next base: position 82,167 of record NZ_VXKH01000001.1, read on the forward strand.
AAGAAACCGGGGGATGAGCAGAATCCGGATGAGGCAGGTGTGGCCAACCCATTCGAAAACGGCAATCTTCCAACCATTGAGGTCAAGCCGGTGGAGGGTGGCCATCCGGCGAGCCAGGAAGACATCAACGCGATGACCGAGACCATGAACCGGATCTACAACCCGGCGGACGTTGTCTCCTGGTCCCGCGTGATCATGAACAACTCCTGCAAGGCAGTGGTGGACAAGACCAACCAGGAGCTCGCTGCGCAAGGCACCAGCCTGGATCAGACTGAGCGTGAGATGCGCCAGGCCGTGGACGCAGCGCGTCTTGCCGGTCAGCCGATTCCACCGGTGCCAGACACGAGCGCGTCCCTCACGGATGTGCGCGTCAACGGTGACACCGCGTCCGCAACGGTGACGGTGACCACCAACGGCCAGGCCGAATCTGGTGTTCAGCGCTTTGCACGTGAAAACGGCCAGTGGAAGGTCTGCAACTAGGACGTTGGGCCGCCGGCACCATCTTCATTTCGGGTGTGTTCGGAGCAGTGGCAGGCGCAGTGTGGGGGATATTGCGTCCCTCTTATGTGCTCGTAGATGAAGGTGGACATCCGGCGGTCGACGTTCTTGCAAGCCCTGACAACGTGGAGTTCGGCTCCTTTGCTGGGTTTGTTGTCCTCACCGGTGTTCTAGGCATCATCATTGGTGCCTTGCCGGGGGTGAAAACTGCATGGCGAATGCTCTTTGTGGCTGCGGTCAGTCTATTTGGCGCTTGGACTTTTCTTGTCGTCGGAACTGTGATGGCGGCTGAGGGGGTTCCGATTCTGCAGCCGGGTGTTGGTTGGTTTGTTGCACCGTTGTGCGCGGCGTTGAGTTACTGGATAGGTATGGTCGCGAGTCTGGGGAGAAACCCGATCTAATAGGATGGTTGGCATGCTCAAAGTGACCGACCTCAGGGGCCAAACACCAACCACATCTGCGTTGCGGCGAGTATTGCCGCGTGGCGGCGTGGACGTCGCAAGCGTTATTCACATCGTGTCGCCGATTATTGATGCGGTGAAGGAGTCGGGGGTAGGCGCTGCCCTTGACTATGGGGAGAAATTCGATGGGGTGCGCCCCGACGCTGTGCGCGTTCCAGCGGGCGTGATTGAAGCGTCTGTAGAGCAGCTTGATCCGAAGGTGAAAGCGGGCCTGGAAGAGGCGATCCGTCGCATTCGTGCTGTGCACGCTGACCAGAAGCCAACGGGCCAGACTACGCAGTTGGCTCCAGGAGCCTCGGTTACAGAAGTCTTTTTGCCGATTTCTCGCGTTGGCCTATACGTGCCGGGCGGCAAGGCGGTCTACCCATCTTCTGTACTCATGAATGCGATTCCGGCGCAGGAGGCCGGTGTGGATTCCCTCGTCGTGTGCTCGCCCCCGCAGGCGGAGCATGACGGGTGGCCACACCCGTCAATTTTGGCAGCATGCGCAATGCTCGGCGTGGATGAAGTGTGGGCAGTCGGCGGTGCACAGGCGGTTGCGCTGATGGCCTACGGCGATGATGAGGCACAGTTGGAACCCGTGGACAAGATCACCGGGCCCGGCAATATCTTTGTGGCGGCTGCGAAGCGTGTGGTCAATGGCGTTGTGGGGATCGATGCGGAGGCAGGTCCGTCTGAGATCGCGGTGCTCGCAGATGATTCGGCGGACCCAAAGTTTGTGGCACTTGATCTGATTTCCCAGGCTGAGCACGATGAGAACGCGGCTTCGGTCCTGATCACGGATTCGGAGGAATTTGCTCGCATTGTGGATGCGGAGATTGATCGGCATGCAGCGGAGACTTTGAACGCGGAGCGCGCGGCTACGGCTCTTGGCGGTGCGCAGTCCGGCATCGTCCTGGTGGATGATTTGGAAGCCGGGATCGCGGTTGCGGATGCCTATGCCGCGGAGCACTTGGAGATTCACACGCGTAATGCGGCTGAGGTGGCGCGCCGGATCACGCATGCGGGCGCCATCTTTGTGGGCCCGTATTCGCCGGTGCCGTTGGGGGATTACATCGCAGGTTCGAACCACGTGCTGCCAACCTCGGGGACCGCGCGGTTTAATCCGGGCCTGACCACGCATACCTTCCTGCGCCCAGTGAATTTGATTGAGTATGACGAGACAGCGTTGAAGGAGGTGGGCCAGCACATCATCGCTTTGTCAGAAGATGAGCAGTTGCCGGCCCACGGTGAGGCGATCAAGGCACGGACGGAGGAAAACTAATGGCTGAATTATCTGATCTGCCACTGCGCGAAGAGCTGCGCGGTAAGTCTGCGTATGGTGCCCCGCAGCTTCACGTGCCATATGCGCTGAATACGAATGAGAACCCGTACCCGCCGTCGCAGACACTTATCGACGATTTGGTGGCCGAAGTTGCCCGCGTTGCCGGTCGCCTGAACCGCTACCCGGAACGCGATTCGGTGGAGCTGCGCGAGGATCTTGCTGCATATGTGAGCCGTCAGACCGGTGTGCACGTGACGGTGGATAACCTCTGGGCCGCGAATGGTTCCAACGAGGTATTGCAGCAGTTGCTGCAGGCTTTTGGCGGGCCGGGGCGGTCCGCGATGGGCTTTGTGCCGTCCTATTCCATGCACCCGATTTTGAGTGCGGGTACGCAGACTGAGTTCATCGGTGTGGAACGCGGTGCGGACTTCCGCATTGATATGGACCGCGCGCTGGACGCGATCAATGAGAAGCAGCCAGATGTTGTGTTTGTGACAACCCCGAATAACCCTACGGGTGATGTCACGTCGTTAGCTGACATCGAGCGCATTATTGATGCAGCATCCGGCATCGTCATCGTCGATGAGGCCTACGCGGAATTTTCGCCCAGTCCATCGGCTGTGACGTTGCTGGAGAAGTACCCGACGAAGCTGGTTGTGTCGCGCACGATGTCTAAGGCTTTTGACTTTGCTGGGGGGCGTCTCGGGTACTTCGTAGCCGACTCGGCGTTCATTGAGGCAGTGATGCTTGTGCGTTTGCCGTACCACCTGTCGGTGATTTCGCAGGCAGCCGCGCGAGTGGCGTTGAGGCATGCGGAGGAGACGCTGGCGAACGTCGATAAGCTTGCGCGCGAACGCGAAAGAGTTCAGGCAGCACTGCTCGAGTACGGCTACGAGGTTGTGCCGAGTGAATCGAACTTCCTTTTCTTTGGGCACTTTGATGATGCTGCGGCCGCATGGCAGCAATTCCTTGATCGGGGTGTGCTGATCCGCGATGTCGGCGTGCCGGGACATTTGCGTGTGACAATTGGGTTGGATGAAGAAAACGACGCATTCTTGAACGCGGCGAAGGAGATTAAGAACAATGGCTGATCGCATTGGTAAAGCGCAGCGCACGACGAGCGAGTCGGATATTTCTGTTGAGATCAACCTTGATGGAACAGGCAAGGTGGATGTGGCTACGGGCCTGCCGTTCTTTGACCACATGCTCACCGCATTTGGTACTCACGGCAGCTTTGACCTCACCGTGAAGGCAAAGGGCGATATTGAGCTCGATGCACACCACACCGTGGAGGACACTGCGATCACGCTGGGCTGGGCGCTTATCGACGCAGTGGGGGATAAGAACGGCATCCGCCGCTTCGGTTCTATGGCTCTGCCGATGGACGAGACCCTGGTGAACGCCATCGTGGATATTTCGAACCGCCCGTATTTTGTCATGAACGGTGAGCCGGAGAACATGGAATGGCAGATCATCGGTGGCCACTACGCCACGGTGATTAACCGGCACTTCTTTGAAACGCTGGCGTACAACGCGCGCATTACGCTGCACATCAATGTGGAGTACGGCCGCGACCCGCACCACATCACGGAAGCGGAATACAAGACAGTGGCACGTGCACTGCGTGAGGCCTATGAAATGGATCCGCGTGTCACCGGTGTGCCGTCCACGAAGGGCGCGCTCTAGTGGGCGTTCTTGGCGGTATTTCCGTATGGATGCTGTTCATTGCAGCGGGTTTGTTAGCGGGCGGGACGTGGTCCTTTTACCGGCAAGATTTGAAAGTCCCGTCGATTGTCATGGGTATCCTTGCGGCGCTCGCACTGGCTGGAGCACTGATTGTGCTCTTTGGGGCGATGCCCTAGATGACTGATAAAAATGTGACATCAGTGTGGTCAGCGCCGGGATATATCCCGGCGCTTATCGCTGTTGCTGCTGCTTTCGGTTCGTGGGCGATGCTGTTGCCGGTCATTCCGGTGGCGGTGTTGGATTCTTCTGGGTCGCCAGCGTTAGCTGGCGGATCCACTGGTGTGTTCATGGTTGCCACTGTGGTCACCCAACTGTTCATGCCACGGGTGTTGCGCCGCTTCACGTACCGTTCCGTGATCGTGGTGTCCGCAGTCTTGTTGGGCGTGCCGGCGCTGTTGTTGTCCGTGAGCATGTCGCCGGCAATAGTCTTTTTCGTGTCGATCATTCGCGGCATGGGCTTCGGTGCGATGACGGTGTCTGAGGCGGCGATTATCCCGGAGCTTGTGCCACGGAAGTTACTGGGCAAAGCCACCGGTATCTTCGGCGCATCAGGTGGGCTGGCACAGATGATCACACTTCCTGTGGGCCTGGCAGTGGCAGAACGGTTTGGGTACTTCCCGGTGTGGATTCTGGCGCTGTTGGTTGCGGCGGTGGGCGCGGCTGCCTGTTTCAGAATTCCAGCGCTTAAGGGCGCACCAGCTGAGCCCAAGATACGTGGTGCTGCGCCGGGCTGGATTGTATTGGTGCTGCCGGCGTTGGCTCTGGTGCTCATGTCGGGCGCGTACAGCCTCATTTCTAATTTCCTGCCGGCTGCGATCCGGGAATCGGGGGTTGCGGAAACAGCTGCTTTGGGTGGCATTGTGCTGGCGGTGGTGAACCTGGCGGTGATGTTTGCCCGTTTGGCGTCTGGCGCCATCGCGGACCGTCGTGGTGCGCCGGGCGCGCTGATGATCCCGGCGCACCTGTTTGGTGCGGCCGGTATGGCTGGGTTCGCGTGGTGTCTCCATGCAGACAGTGCGCCCGCATGGATTATCGCGACTGCGTTTATGTACGGCATTGGTTTTGGGTTGGTGCAAAACGAGTCCTTGCTCTCCCTGTATTACCGTTGCCCCCCATCACAGATGAGCCTGGCATCAACTGTGTGGAACATCTCCTTTGACGGTGGGCAAGCAGCCGGGTCGTTCCTCTTCGGCTTCCTCATCGTGGGTATTGGCGCGCCCTGGTCATTCGCAGTTGGTGCGGTGATCCTACTGCTCGGCTTGATTGGGGCCCTCACGGACTTCGCGCGCAGCCCCAACTAACATCACGTTTATGAGTTCAGTCGTGGCGCTGCTTGATTACGGCGCAGGTAACCTCCGTTCCGCTCAGCGTGCTTTGGAGCACGTCGGTGGTGATGTTGTTGTCACCCGCGACCCGATGGTGGCGGTGGAAGCTGACGGCTTAGTTGTCCCCGGTGTAGGCGCTTTTGATGCGTGCATGCGCGGATTACGTGAGGTGGCAGGCCCCCGCATCATTGGTCAACGTTTGGCTGGTGACCGCCCGGTGTTGGGGATCTGCGTGGGGCTGCAGGTCATGTTTGATCGTGGAGTGGAACACGGCATTGATACGGAGGGGTGTGGGCAGTGGCCGGGGGTCGTGGAAAAGCTTGATGCCCCTGTTCTCCCGCACATGGGTTGGAACACTGTAGACATCGCCTCTGAATCGCAGATGTTTGCGGGGCTGGATGGAGAAACGCGCTTTTATTTCGTCCACTCTTACGGCGTGCAACACTGGGAGATGGAAGAGGACGAGTTCATCGCAGCGCCGAAAGTATCCTGGTCGCAGCACGGCAACTCCCGTTTTGTCGCAGCCGTAGAAAATGGGCCCTTGTGGGCAACACAATTCCACCCGGAAAAATCGAGCGACGCAGGCCTGCAGCTACTGAAGAACTGGGTCGATTCACTCAGGTAGACCAGACCCCATAGAATGCGGATATGGAAAACTCTGGTTTGTTCACTGTGCTTCCCGCTGTCGATGTTGTAGACGGCAAGGCTGTTCGGCTTGACCAGGGGGAAGCGGGCACAGAAAAGTCCTACGGGGAGCCGCTTGAAGCAGCACTTAAGTGGCAGGCCGACGGTGCGGAGTGGCTGCACTTCGTCGATCTGGATGCCGCCTTCGGGCGTGGATCGAACCATGAACTCATGGCGGAGATCACCCGTGAGCTAAGCATCAACGTTGAGTTGACCGGTGGCATTCGTGATGATGACAGCCTGGCCCGTGCACTGGGTACCGGTGCGAGGCGCGTGAACATTGGTACTGCTGCGCTAGAGAATCCGGAGTGGGCCAAGGACGTCATTTCCCGCCATGGCGACGCGATTGCAATTGATATTGCTGTGCGCGAGGAAAACGGCCAGTGGCGGACGAAGGGCCGTGGCTGGACATCTGATGGCGGTGACCTGTGGGAGGTGTTGGAGTTCTTCGACGCAGCTGGATGCTCCCGCTTCGTGGTCACCGATGTGAGCAAGGATGGCACCCTGTCCGGGCCCAACGTTGAATTGTTGCGTGATGTCTCTGCGGCAACAGATGCGGTTGTGACGGCATCGGGTGGTGTGTCCACCTTGGACGACATCGCTGAGATTGCCCGCTATGCAGACGAAGGCATTGACAGCGTCATCGTGGGTAAAGCCTTGTACGAGAACCGTTTCACCCTGCCTGAGGCTCTCCGGGCCGCAAGAGGCAAGTAGGGCACCAATGGCCAAAGACGAAATACGCGAGTACCTTCGCATCGCTGTGGAAGCTGCCGACGAAGCCCGCCGGATGTTCGTCGACGGCCTAGGTAGCCTGCCCGCTTTGTACAAAAAGAGCGGTGATTTTGCTACGGAGATGGATCTTCACATTGAGGAGATGCTTCGTGATCAGCTGATCGCGGCCACCGGTATTCCTGTCCTGGGGGAGGAAGAAGGCGGTGTCCTGCGCAATGACGCGAGCTGGGTTGTTGATCCCATCGATGGCACTGCGAACTACGCATCAGGCAACCCCAGCTGTGCGATTCTCATCTCCCTCGTGGTGGACAAACAGCCGGTGGTCGCTGTCACCGATATTCCGCTGTTGAACATGCGGTTGACTGCACATCACGGCTCTGGAGTACACCTCAACGGGGAGCTGTTGCCGCCCGTGAACATGGCGGCGCACGTATCCAACCAAGTGGGCGTTGGGGCCGTGGGGTCCGATGAGGGAAGCAGGATCCCCCCGGATAGTCGCTTGCGGTTGATCAAGGCGTTGGAGTACGCGAATATGCGCCCGCGTATTAGCGGCTCTGTGGGTATTGACCTCGCGTTTGTTGCCCAGGGTGTGTATGAAGCTGCCGTGAGTTTCTCACCGCACCCGTGGGATAATGCCGCGGGAGTGCTGCTTGCGCGTAGTGCCGGAGCGGTGGTCACGGATATTGACGGCAATGAGTGGGAGCTCGGCTCTTTGGGCGTCATCGCAGGGTCTCCGGATGTTCATGAATCCGTACTGCGTACGATTAAAAGCATTGCTTGACGACGAGTAGGAGGCCCCATGACCGTAGCCACACGAGTCATCCCATGTTTGGACGTAGACAACGGCCGAGTGGTCAAGGGAGTGAACTTTGAAAACCTGCGCGATGCAGGCGACCCAGTGGAACTAGCCAAGCTCTACGGCGAGCAAGGGGCAGATGAGCTGACTTTCCTGGACGTGAGTGCCTCGAAGGAAGGCCGGGGCACCATGCTGGATGTGGTGCGTCGTACCGCCGAGCAAGTGTTCATTCCTTTGACCGTTGGCGGTGGGGTTCGTAGTGCGGAGGATGTCCGTGAACTGCTGCGCGCCGGTGCTGACAAGGTGTCTGTGAACACCGCTGCCATCGCACGGCCGGAGCTTCTCTCGGAGCTTTCGCGTGAATTCGGTGCCCAGTGCATCGTCTTGTCTGTGGATGCGCGTCGCGCCGGGGATGGGTTTGAAGTGACCACGCATGGTGGTACCCGCTCGGCGGGTCTTGATGCGATTGAGTGGGCCAAGACTGGTGAGAAGCTGGGCGTGGGGGAGATCCTGCTCAACTCCATGGACGGTGACGGCACGAAGGAAGGCTTCGACATCGAGCTGATCGAGCGCGTGCGCGAAGCGGTGTCGATTCCCATCATCGCTTCTGGCGGCGCTGGGAAGGCTGAGCATTTCCCACCGGCTGTCGAAGCAGGTGCTGATGCTGTGTTAGCTGCATCCATTTTCCACTTCGGTGAGGTATCCATTGCTGAGGTGAAGCAGAGCTTAGCTCAGGCTGGGTATGAGGTACGCCTGTGAAACCTGAAGAAGCAGTCCTCGACCCCCAGGTGAAAGACCGCATCCGATTTAATGAAGCGGGATTGGTTCCCACCATTGTGCAGGCGGATTCTGGGGAAGTACTGATGATGGCCTGGATGGATGAGCGTGCTCTTGCCTACACCTTGGCCACACGCCAGGGCACATACTTTTCCCGCTCCCGTTCTGAATACTGGATTAAAGGCATGACTAGCGGAAACGTGCAAGAAGTCCTTGAAGTCAAGCTTGACTGCGATGGGGATACGCTGTTGATGGTGGTCCGTCAGACCGGCGGCGCGTGCCATACAGGCGACCGCACGTGTTTTGATGCTGATGTGCTGTTGGAGCAGTAATGAACAAAATTGGCGCATTGTTGATGGGGCTTGGCGGGCTCGTACTTTGGCTAGCGTCCCGCATGACATGGTTGACCGCAGATTATGCCGACGACCGTACTGGTGACGGATCTGCACCGATTAATGGCGCGGAATGGTCCACTGAAGTCACTGCAGTGGTCTTGGTGCTGCTTGCCGCAACCATCGCGGGCTTGGCACTGCGCCGCTGGGGGAGGCGCATCGTGGGCGCAGTGGGCGCAGTCGCGGCAGCCGCTGTGACAGTCGCGCCGTTGGGTTTGTTGCTGGGCACACCAGACCCAGAACGGGTATCCGCCCTGCTGCTGTATGACATTGAAGACAATGACGCCACTATCACCTCTTGGGCTGACATCACCGCGGTGAACACCGCTGTTGTACCACCTGTGCTTGCAGTGGTGGGGGCACTCATTGCCGTTGCGGGTGGCCTGATTCTGGCTGTGCGTCCAGGGCAAGATGCTGCGACGATGAGCAAATACGAGAAGTCCTCTCAGCGTAAAGAAAAGATCGAGCAGGACCTCGAAGCAGAACCCCAATCAGGCCGAGTTTTGTGGGATGCCATCGATGCGGACATCGATCCCACGGAAGATAACCGCCACACCTGATTTCGTTCCCACCACCACGAACGGATACTCTCTGAAGACATGACCGCGGTGCAGGGCAATCAACAGGTTGTCATACCGGCGAGCGAAAATCCCGTTGTCGCCGGTGTACTCGCGGGCGTTGCCGCCCGTGAGGCGGTGATTCCTTTCCAGGAGATTAAAGCTCGCTCGCGCAGTTTGTCTGATAACCGCGATGCACTTGCCGCTTTACTCAGGCCTGGTTGTGGCGTGATCGTAGAAATCAAACGCACATCCCCGGTCTTCGGCCCTACCCATGTGACGCATACAGCGCAGTCCGTGGGCGCACTCGCCGCTGAAATTGAATCTGGGGGAGCAGCACTCATTGCCTGCCAGACTGAGCGATTGCGTTTCGACGGCTCCTTGCAGGACATGCAAGAAGCCCGCCGGGCCACGAGTTTGCCCATGGTGTGCCGTGACGTCATCGTTGACCCCTATCAAATCCACGAAGCCCGCTGCTATGGCGCCGATATGGTGCCACTGCAAGTCGGGCTTTTAGAACAAGCACGGCTGGAAAGCCTTTTGGATCGCGTGGAATCCTTGGGCATGGTGGGTATGGCTGAGGTGCGCACACCGGAGGAAGCGGACCGTGCCCTTGCCGCGGGTGCGACGGTGATCGGTGTGAACTCGTGGACCTTTGATACAAACGAGGTCAACCGTCAGGCCTTCAGCGATATTGAGCCTGGCTTGCCGGAAAGCGTGGTGCGCATCAGTTTGGGTGGTGTGCGCAACGCACGTGATCTCATGGCAGCTGCCTCAACCGGGGCTGATGCTGTCATTGCCGGTGAGGCAGTGATGAACAGTAATGACGTCACAGCAGCGACACGCAAACTCGTGGCAGCTGGACAACACCCGGCCTGTCCTTCGCGCTGGGGAGGCTAGCGTGGCACACTATTGGGCGTGAATACGCAGATCCTTGCCAACATCCCCTCACCCCCGCAGGGCGTCTGGTACTTAGGTCCGGTGCCTATTCGCGCGTATGCGCTGTGCATCATTACAGGCATCATCGTGGCCATGGTGTTGACGCTGAGACGCTACAAGGCGCGCGGTGGTAATCCGGACACCGTGTGGGATGCGGCGATTGTGGCAATCCCCGCTGGAATTATTGGCGGTCGTACCTATCACGTGATCACGGACTATGACAGCTACTTCGGGCCTGGCAAGGACTGGAAGCAGATCTTCAACTTCTCCGCCGGTGGTCTGGGCATCATGGGGGCCGTGACGCTGGGTACGTTGGCAGTGTGGGCTTTGTTTAAATTCAAGAAGGTTCCACTCGTGCCCTTTGCGGATGCTGTGGCCCCGGGCATCATCTTGGCGCAGGCCATTGGCCGTTTGGGTAATTACTTCAACCAGGAGCTCTATGGGCGGCCCACCGATGTGCCGTGGGCGTTGGATATTTATTACCGCGTGGATGAAACTGGTGCCTTCGCGCCGCTAACCGGTAGGTCAACGGGGGAAGTTATTGCGAGCGTTCACCCCACGTTCTTGTACGAGATGATCTGGAACCTGTCCGTCTTTTGCTTCCTGCTCTGGGCGGAGAAGAAGTTCCGCCTGGGCAATGGACGCGTCTTCGTGCTCTACGTCGCGTCCTACGCCTTGGGCCGTATCTTTATGGAATTCATGCGTGCGGATGCTGCAAACCTCATCTTTGGGCTGCGCGTCAACTTGGTTGTTTCGACCGTCATCTTCCTCGTTGCCACGATCGTTTTCGTATGGATGAAATCTAAGCAGAGCGTTCCGGCAGCAATGAATGAAGAAGCGGATGTAGACAGTGGTGATGCGGAGGAACAATCCGACGCTGAGAAGCCTAAAATGCCATAGAGCGAAACCCGTTTAGTTTCGGTAGCGTAGGCGAGGTATCAGATCCCTCGCGCAGATAAGAAGAAGTGGATGACAGTGGACAGACGCACCAAGATTGTTTGTACTCTCGGACCTGCTGTGGCCAGCAAAGATGCAATTCTTGGCCTTGTGCGTGACGGCATGGATGTCGCCCGCCTGAACTTTTCCCATGGTGACTACCCGGACCACGAACAAAACTACAAGTGGGTGCGCGAAGCCACCGATGAAACTGGTAAGGCGGTAGGTATCCTCGCTGATCTGCAGGGCCCGAAAATTCGTCTCGGCCGCTTCGAAGGCGATGGAACGACGTACTGGGGGACCGGCGAGGAAATTCGCATCACCGTCGATGATGTTGTGGGCACACATGACCGGGTATCCACCACATACAAGCAGCTTGCGGAAGACGCTCAGCCGGGCGACCGCTTGCTGGTCGATGATGGCAAGGTGGCGCTCGTGTGCACCGCCGTTGAAGGCAACGATGTTGTGTGCAAGGTCGTCGAGGGTGGCCCGGTGTCCAACAACAAGGGTGTTTCCCTACCGGGCATGAATATTTCGGTGCCGGCTTTGTCTGAAAAGGACGAGGCAGACTTGCGTTTCGCATTGAAGCTCGGTGTGGATTTCATCGCTCTATCTTTCGTGCGTTCGCCTTCTGATGTGGATCTTGTTCACGAGATCATGGATGAGGTTGGCCGCCGCGTGCCCGTAATTGCGAAGCTGGAGAAGCCGGAAGCAGTTGATGCGCTTGAATCGATCATCCTGGCTTTCGACGCGGTGATGGTTGCGCGTGGTGATCTGGGTGTCGAAATTGCGCTGGAACAGGTGCCGCTGGTGCAAAAGCGTGTCATCCAGATTGCGCGTGAGAACGCGAAGCCGGTGATCGTGGCAACGCAGATGCTTGACTCTATGATTGAGAACTCTCGCCCAACGCGTGCGGAGGCATCTGATGTAGCTAACGCTGTGCTAGATGGCACGGATGCAGTGATGCTCTCCGGTGAGACATCTATCGGTGTGGATCCACGCAACGTGGTACAAACCATGGACCGCATCGTGCGTGTAGCGGAGTCCATGGGCAACGTTCCGCCGCTTAACCACATCCCACGTACGAAGCGCGGTGTGATTTCTTACTCCGCTCGCGATATTGCGGAGCGCCTTAACTCTCGCGCCCTCGTTGCCTTTACCAACTCCGGTGAAACAGCGCGACGTATGGCACGCTTGCGTTCCCATCTGCCGTTGCTCGTTTTCACTCCGCGTCAAGAGGTGCGCTCACAGTTGGCGTTGACGTGGGGTGCGGAGACGTTCTTGTGCCAGAAGGTTGATGACACGGACGAGATGATGGCCGTGGTGGACAAGTCGCTGTTGTCCATTGAGAAGTACAAGGAAGGCGATACCATGGTCGTGGTTGCCGGCACCCCGCCGGGTGTTGCTGGCACAACGAACATGATTCACGTGCACCAGTTGGGCGAGGACACGCGTAACCCGAAAAAGCTCTAAGAAGCCGTAAGGCTTCTTAGAGGAAACCGTCCCACCACCAGTCCCGCCACTGCGCGTAGTTGGGGTGAGGCGGGGGATTGATCACCCCGGTGCTGGTGTGAATCTCACTGACAGGACTGATTCCGTGCAGTGAGTTGAGAAACCATAGAGGATGTTCGGTGGCAAGCTCCGGGGTGATGTGGCGCGGTGCCACTTTGATGCCCTTGCTACCCGCCTGCGCTGTTACCTGATGCAGCGTCACACTGGGCAGCCCGATGCCGTCGGGGACGTACAAAGTGTCGTTGCCCCACATCACCAGAGCGCCAGTGGTGGTTTCCAGCATCGAGCCATCGGGTGCGGTAATCACCGTGTCATCGGTATTGTCCGCTTGATGGAGTGACCGATAAGCACGTAGCGCACCAAAATCGGGCCCTTTGATCAGAGGGTGTTCGCGTGGGTCCGGCGCAGAAACATATGTCAGACGGGTTTCCGTGCGTGCTGGTGGGGCGGGGCGGATATCCAGCAGTAGCAGGTTCGGCGTGGCAGCGATACGGGGAAAGAGCTCGCCTTGTTCAAGCAGTGCGAGCATCTCATCCACGAAGCCCAATGGAAGTGGACCTGCCGTGTGTATGAAGCGTTTCAGATGCAGATCTAACCCATTAGTTCGTCCGAATGAATGGCGCCAGGAATCCGCAACATCGAAGGGGCCATGTGGGAAATCACGAGGCACAAAGCCGTCGTGCCAAGCGTAATTACTCATCGAAGACTCCAAAAGTAGGCAAGCAGTGTCTATCTAAGCGATGATCTCACAGGAAAATATTCATGGGCGACAGTGTCCGCGCTGGTGAAGTGAGAAAATCGTGGAGGGATGTATCGTTTTTGCCTATCTAAGCGATTGATGGGTTGTGAGGACTTCTGTTGAACAATGAGGAGGAAACAATGACCCGTCAACGTATCGCCGCTCTCGCCCTTGCAGGCACCGTCGCGTTCGGGGCCGTCACTGTCCACGCCCCGAGCGCTACTGCTGAACCTGCGCAACCACCAGCGGCTGGAGCACCACAGTTATCCTCAGACTTCAACCTGGTGAGCTTTGCAAACTCACTTATCAAGCTGCCTTTACTCGCGCTTGGTTTGTCGAGCATTGCTTTTGGGTCCGCTGCCCCACAAGAGTTCCGGTGCGAAGGACTTCTTCCGTACGTCTGCCTATCTAAGAACAAGTAGAAGGCGAGTTGCGCCGTGCTCCCACTAGTCGTTGAAGGCGCCCAGGACAGCCTCTGCTTTGAGGTCACGCTCCGCTAGTTCTGCGTCTGCATCAGAAGCGAGAACGATTGCGCCGCCGGCACCCACTGTCACGGTGGAACCAGTGCGCACGGCGGTGCGGATAACCACGGAGAGATCCGCTTGGCCGTCGTAGCCGAAATAACCCAGCGCACCGGAGTAGACACCGCGTGGGCCGGTTTCTAGGCGGTCGATGATCTCGCAGGTGCGTAGTTTCGGTGCGCCTGTCATGGAGCCGGGTGGGAACGTGGCGCGGACCGCGTCGACGGCAGTGGTGCCGTGTTTGAGGCGGCCCGTGATGACGGAGACGAGCTGATGGACCGTCGAAAAGCTTTCCACCTGCATGAGACCAGGGACAGTGACTGTGCCTGGTTCGCACACGCGGGAAAGATCATTGCGCACCAGATCCACGATCATGAGGTTTTCCGCACGGGTCTTCTCATTGTTTAGGAGTGCAGGATCCTCGTCAACCGCGACTGTGCCTTTGATGGGCTTGGCTTCCACGTTTCGGCCCCGCACGGTGAGGAACCGTTCAGGAGAAGCGCTTGCTACTTCGATGCCGTCGAAGATCAGGTGGGCAGCATAAGGCGCTGGGTTGTGTGCGCGGAGGGGCGCATGCATGTCACCAGTAATCTCTGCGGTGTATGTGTCGGTCAAGCAGATCTCGTAGCTTTCACCTGCGCGGAGGAGCTCCTGGGCTTCCTCGATGCGGTTCAGATAATCCGGAGTGCGCCATGAGCCGGGCTGAATGTGTGCAGGATTGGAGGTACGGGGACTGTTGGAGCTTTGTAGGGCGCTCTCGAGCCGGTCCAAGAGGAAACGGGAGTCTGTGCCAGTGAGACAGCAGAGATGGGAGATTTCGCGCTTATGGTCGTAGACGATGAAGGACTGTGGCCGGACGAAGTAAGCATCCGGGTACGGGGAGGAATGACTGAGCGTGACAGGCAGAGTTAACTCGGCACATTCGTAACCGAGGTAGCCGATCACACCACCGGTGAACGGTAGATTGGGTGCGTCAAAGATCGGAGTGGACAATTCCTGGTCGAGGATCTGGAGGATGTCATCGCCGTCGGCATTAAGCGAGTAGCGGATGGAGCGGGAAAAATCGCCAGCAGTATCCCCGAGAATGGAGAAACTTCCCCGGGCATCAGCAGAATCCAGGAAGAAAGCGTCGTTGCCGTCTTGTCGGATTGCGTTGAACACGCGCTGACAATCAATCGCCCCAGGGATCTCACGGTGGGTCAGGCGCCACCCGCCGAGGAAGTTGCGCATGAGGGTAGCGCCATGTTGTGTGAGGATGGACTCCGGATGGAACTGGACACCCCAGTGTGGTGCGTGATCCACTTTGAAGGCTTGGATCACGCCGTCCTCGCTGCGGGCATGAACCGTGATACCGGGGATCACTTCCACGTGGAGGGAGTGGTAGCGCACCACTTCCACGTCTTGTGGGATGCCCGCGAAGATCCCTTCGCCGGAATGAGTGAGACGCGAGATGAACCCATGGCGCGGTTCGGGCGCAGGCGTGACGCGTGCACCGGCCAGCATGGCCAAGCCCTGGTGGCCCAAGCAGACACCAAGGAGAGGAATCTGTGCTTCCGCGGCGGCTTCAATGACCTCCCGGGATACACCGAAGTCTTCTTCCCGTTCGGGTGTGCCTGGGCCAGGGGAGATCACTACATGGCTGAATTCACCGGCACGGACTCTGTCCGGCAGGTCAGCCCCCTTGTGCGCGGGCACAACAAGGGGTTCAACCCCGCTCACCTCTGCGACGAGGTGGGCGAGGTTGAATGTGTAGGAATCGTGATTATCAACGAGCAGGATCATCACACAGAATCATGACAGATGAATGCCACTAGTTGATCGGGGTCGGCTTGATCTGCCACACCTCAGTTGCGTAGTCACGGATCGTGCGGTCAGAGGAGAAGCGGCCAGATTCGCAGATATTGATCCAGCACATGCGCGCCCAGTGCAGCGGGTCAGCGTAGTACTCCTTGGCCATGCGGTCGCGGGTCTCCTTGTAGGACTCGAAGTCGCCCAAGACGTAGTAGGGGTCCGGGGTGTTCCATCCACCGTCGATAAGCAAAGAATCACGCAGATCGGAGAACATGCCGGTGTGATTGTCATCCAACGTGCCGTCGATAAACGCATCGAGCACGCGCTTGATAGCGGGGTTGTTCTCGTAGACCTCAGTCGGGTTGTAGGTCTTCTTCAGCTCCGGCAGCTCTTCCTCGCGGGCACCGAAGATGTAGGCGTTGTCTTCACCGACGGAATCGACGATCTCAACATTCGCGCCATCCATCGTGCCTAAGGTGAGCGCGCCGTTCATCATGAATTTCATGTTGGACGTACCCGAGGCTTCCTTGCCGGCGGTGGAAATCTGCTCGGAGACATCCGTGGCAGGGATGATGTGCTCAGCCGGGGAAACGTTGTAGTTCTCAATGAACACAACGCGGATGTACTTGGAGGTTTCCGGGTCGTTGTTAACCAGGTCGCCGATGGTGTTGATCAGTTTGATGATCGCTTTGGCGCGGACGTAGCCCGGCGCGGCCTTGGCGCCGAAGATGAACGTGCGCTTCGGAATATCCGTCTCCCCATCCTTGATGCGGAAGTACAGGTCAAGGATGTAGAGGGCGTTGAGTAGCTGGCGCTTGTACTCGTGGAGACGCTTGATCTGCGTGTCGTAGATGGAGTCCGGATCAATGTCAACGCCTTCGTGGATGCGCACCCACTCGGCAAAGTCCTTCTTATTCGCCGCCTTGATGTCGCTGAGTTCCTTCATCACCGCATCATCGTCGGCGTAGTGGCGCAGCTCCTTGAGCTGGTCCATGTCCGTGACCCACTCATCGGAACCGACGAGGCGATCAAGCAGCTCGGACAGGCGTGGGTTGCACATGCGCAGCCAGCGGCGTGGGGTCACACCGTTGGTCTTGTTGTTGAACTTCTGCGGGTAGAGCTCGTACCAGAAATTCAGCGTGTCACGCTTCAGAATGTCCGTGTGGATCGCGGCGACACCGTTGATGGAATAGGAGCCGTAGCAGGCAATCCATGCCATGTGGACCTTGCCATCGTGCACCGGCGAGTAGTGGTGGATCGTGTCCGGCTCCAAGCCGTGGGATGCCATGTCATCGCGGTAACGGCGGTCAATCTCCACCACGATTTCCCAGATGCGCTTGAAGAGCTGCTGGAAGATGGACACATCCCAGGTTTCCAGTGCTTCCTGCAGCACCGTGTGGTTGGTGTACGCGAAGGTCTTGGTGGTTACCTCCCAGGCGTCTTCCCAGGACATCCCGTGCTCGTCGAGAAGCAAACGCATGAGTTCAGGAATGCCCAGCACCGGGTGAGTGTCATTGAGCTGCACGGAGTTGTACTCGGCGAAGCCACGCAGATCCTTACCGTGGTGCTCGATGTAGTTATCGATCATTTCCTGCAGCGACGCGGAGACGAAGAAGTACTGCTGGCGGACGCGCAGCACCTTGCCCTGGTAGGTGGTGTCATTCGGGTACAGCACGCGCGTGAGGTCATGCACGGCTTCGCGCTCGAGGATGGCATCGGAGAAGCGCTGAGAATTGAATGCGTCGTAGTCGAACTCGCTCATCGGGGAGGCATCCCACAGACGCAGCGTGCCCACGTTATCCGTGCCATAGCCAGTGATGGGCATGTCGTAGGGGATGGCGCGGACGTGCATGTCGTCGAACTTCACAATGCGCTGCTGCGTACCACGGCGGACGATGAAGGGGTAGAAGCTTTCCTTCCATGCATCCGGGTGCTCCTTCTGAAAACCGTCGGTGATCTCCTGGCGGAACAGACCGTAGCGGTAGAGCAAGCCGTAGCCGGTGACCGGGTAGTCCTGCGTGACAGCGGAATCGAGGAAGCAGGCAGCGAGGCGGCCCAAACCGCCATTACCCAGCGCGGCATCGTGCTCAGCCTCAAGGACATCAACGAAGTTCTGGCCGTTTTCCTCGGCGACCTTGATGGCGTCATCGACAAGACCCAGGTTGGTCAGGTTGTTCAGCAGCGCGCGACCCATGAGGAACTCGGCAGAGAAGTAGGCCTGCTGGCGTGTTGCCTTGTAGGTGGCGCGGGTGGCATCCCAGTTGTCGGCGAATTGCTCCATCGCCGCGAGGGAAAGACCGGTCCAGAACTTCTTCGGGGTAGACGTGTCAGGAGCGGAGCCGGAGACTGAACGGACGTGGCCGCCGACAGTGTCAGTGAATTCGGACGGGGTGGTTGGCAGATTCATGTTTGAAAAATACCTCTGGACTTCAGATAGTTGAGTCTCTAACGCTCGCCACTGTACCCACTAGTTGGTGGCTAGGTAGGTCAGCACGGCTGCCGCGGCGGCATGAGTTGCCGCGTGGACGGTTGGCTCATACTCCGGCAAGAAGCTGGGCATGTGGTTGACCGGTACATCTAGGTTGACTCGGTTCTCTGCTACGGCTTTGTCCCACACCGTGCGTGGCGTGGATCCGATGAGCCAAAAAATGTAGGGCACGCCGAATGCGAGTGGGATGTTGGCAAAGTCTTCGGAGACTGTCGATGGCTCTGCGTCGACAGAATCCGTACCAAAAACTGCGTCGAATGTCGTGCGGACAGTGTGGAAAGCGTCCACGTCATTGTCCAGCAGTTCGCCGTGTGCAAAATACTCAAAGTGGGGTTCTTCCTGGATGCCGGAAGCCTCACACTCAGCGATGACTACGCGCTGGATAGCGGCGTAGACCTTGTGTTTCACATCGTCGTTGTAGAAACGGCAGTTGAGCACCAGCTCTGCATGGCTGGGGATGATGTTGTTGGTTGTGCCCGCATTGAGCTGACCAACGGAGATCACGGCGAAATCTTTCGGGTTGACCTCGCGGCCAATAATGCCCTGGAGGCGAAGCACAATGTGGGCCGCGGTGTACGTGGGGTCAATGGCTGCGTGAGGCATGGAACCGTGAGCGCCGCGACCGGGGATGTGGATGCGGATGGAATCGCAGGCCGCAAACTGGGGGCCGGGCTTAGTTTGCACCTGCCCGGCGCGGCCCGGCATGACGTGTTGGCCTAGGCAGATGTCGGGGCGGGGGATACGTTCCGTTAGCCCATCAGTGATCATCTCGCTGGCGCCCCGTCCAATTTCCTCACCGGGCTGGAACAGTGCGACGAAGGTGCCGGCCCAATGTTCGCGGTTGTTGTCCATGATGTCGCACAGGCTCAGCAGGGCGGTGACGTGCATGTCGTGGCCACAGGCGTGCATAAGGCCAGTGACGGTGCCATCTGGGCGAGTGGCGGTGTCCGTGGAGGCATACGGTGCACCTGTGGTCTCAGTGACCGGCAGTCCATCAAAGTCTGCGCGGAAGAGCACCGTGGGGCCAGCACTGCCATTGGTTTGCGGGCCGTTGTGGAAAACGGCGACGATGCCGTAGATGCCGATGGGCGCAATGACCTGGCAGTCAAAACGCTCGAGCTCCATGAGAATTCGGGCATGCGTGTTGGATTCTTGCATGGACAGCTCTGGGTGTGCGTGAAGCTCTTCATACAGTTCGCGCTGCCACACGAGGTCCACAGTGTAGTTCTGCAGAATGTCCTTGATGGTGTTCGGCTGAACAGTCATGAGCGGGGATGCCTCCTCAAAAATTGCTCGTGTTCTGTTAGTGCAGAAGTGTATTAGCGGTTGAGCAGCGGGTTGTAGCGCAGCACGTTGAGTGCGGGCGAGCACTCCGTGGCAATGCGCAGGTTGCCGGCAATTTTTTCGGCATCGCGCAAGCTGTAAAGAGCACTGACTGTGCGGTCGCGGATGTCGTAGGGGGACAAGGTGTTCACGTACACACGCGTGCCGCCTTCAAAGCCAGCGAGGGTGGACACACGCCACTTGATGTTGATGCGCCACGGCATGGGCATGTCCAAGTCAATGGGTTTGTGGTGCCATTCCTCGTTGCACGCAACCTGAGGCCCTGTGGCCGCGTGTGCCGCATGGATAAGGTCAGACATGCCACGGACTTCATCAGTGCTGTGCAGCCACGGTTCCGATGTTGCGGACTTGGAATAGATACTGATGGTGGGGTAGCGGTGGCCAACACCAGCGGCCATGATCGCGTAATCATTCTCCGCGATGATGAGGTTGTGGCGGCTGGCGTAATTGATGCCCCATTCGTTGTACATGTTGGGGTTGGCGCGCAGTTTGGCTATTTCCATTTCGGCCTGGACCCCGTGCTCGTCGATAGCAACGAGCTGCTTGTGCAGATGCTCAAAAGAAGCACCGGCGGGAGCAAGCCAGTTTTGGAACACGGACACGTACGGTGCGTAACGGTTGCGCTGGTAGAGATCGTGCAGCGAATCGATGGTGAATGTGATGAAAGCGTGGTGCTCTTCGGGGCTCAAGCTCCCGGAGGACGCAAGCTGTGTGCTGTCTGTTGCGCCATCGACGTAGTGCCGGCGTGCGATGATTACGTCATGTCCGCCACCGAAATATGCGGGAACATGGCTCAGAAGGTCGGCTTCGCTGAAAGGTTCGGTGTGTCCTGCTGCTTTCAGACGCGTGCGCACGATGTTTAACACGTGGCGGCGCCCCGCCTCATCCGCCAGGTAGCGCTCCATGTGCTCCGCGCGGGATTCGTCCATGCTGAAGCCATAATTTTGGGCCCAGTAGTCGTAGGAGACAATCTCAAACAAGTTAGGTACACGCCGAAACAGCGGTTCGGTGTCGTGGAGCTCGTGTGGCATCAGGTCTCGCAGAATCTCCCAGTGACCATCGCGGGAAATGATGCGGGATTTCTCCGGGGGAGTGGCCAGCATGTTGTCGGAGCAGAAATTGCACGCCGCTGTGAAATCTTGATCTATCAGCGCGCGGGGCTCCTTGTGTGTAGCAGTCAAAGGTCGATTGCCGCGCCCTGGGACGGTCCACACTTGGGTTCCAGAGAAGGGGTTGAGCTGTTTAATTGTCCCATCAGCCATGACGGTGAGTGGCTCGCGGGCGGCGGGGAGGGGGAACGTCGGGTGCGTCATAGGTTCTCAGGTTATCCGCTAGTCTTTGCTCATGCCTAGGATCCACTTCGATGTTCTCGTCCCTGACGTGTCCGCAGCGGAAGCTGTCGGTGCTGCTTTCAGTCGTGCAGTAGAGATTCTTGTCCAGCACGGAAAGCTCGAAGATGGCGGCGTGCTTATCGACGCATCACCGGAACTCGCCCCTGACACCGACGCTCAGCTGCGCCGGGTTTATGAGGAAGAGCGTGGAGAGAATTCCGCTGGCGCCAAGATTGCCCGCTATATCATCACCGCCGAGGGCGCGAGTTCTATGAACCAGCTGGCAATGGGCCTGTCCCGTGTGCTGACCCCGAAGGCGACCCTGCCACGTGATCCTGTGGCATTGGAACGCCAGATGGATTTTGAACTGCCTGCGGTTTACCCCTGGGTTGTGGAGGTATTGAGGTAGTCCACTGCTGCCTGGGCTCCGGCGCGAACCAGCTGTGCCCGGACATCCTCGAAGTCCTGGCCGATATCCACGGCGATAACGCCTTCTGGGACCTCAATATCAAAGCGTCCAGCGCACACTGCCAGCGTCGCGCCAGCCTCGGCAGCCAGTTCTGTCACTACTGAGACGACCTTGCCATTAACGCTTTGCTCGTCGTAACTGCCTTCACCCGTGACCACAAAGTGGGCGTTGCCAATTTTCTCCCGCAGGTTGTGCGCCGCAGCTACGGTGCGGGCGCCGGACAACACGTGCACGTGATCCGTGTTGCCGTGCAGCATCTGTGAAAGCCACGTGATCCCTACTGGCACAGCACCCGCTGCGCCATAGCCCGGCTGCTGGGAATCTACACCGGTGACTTCGCAGAGGTGCTCCAGTGCGGCGTCAACTTTCTCAACATCCTCGTCGGACGCGCCTTTCTGCGGGCCGAAGACTCGTGCTGCGCCTTGGGGGCCGGTGGCAGGGAATTCCGTGTCGGATAAAAGCACCCAATCCACGGAACCCGCTGGGATGTTCAGGTGTGCGGTATCAAAATCAGCCAAGTCTCCCAGATTCCCGCCGCCGGGTTTCAAAGGGCGACCCTGCGCGTCGATTGGGGTTGCGCCAAGTGCGACGAGGATGCCGGTTCCCCCGTCAATCGTTGCGGAACCGCCCAGGCCCAGCACGATGGTGGAGGCCCCGCGCGACTGTGCGTCAGCGATGAGGACACCTGTGCCGTAGGTATCACCAGTCAGCGGGACAGGTGTGTCTTTGACAGCAGGAAGACCGGTAGCAGCGGAGATGTCAATATAAGCAGTGGCTTCGGCGGTGTTAAAGGTGTAGCTGGCTTCGATGAGGCGCCCAGCCGCATCCGTTGTTGGCAGCGTGATGATTTCGCCGGAGAAGAGCTCTGCGGTCCCCTCGCCACCATCTGCCATGGGGATGTGTTCAATGTCACAGTCAATGATGATGGACTGGATTCCTTCCGCGATCCACTCTGCTGCTTGGTGTGCGTTTGTCGTTCCCTTGAAAGCGTCGGGGGCGACAACAACTCGGACAGTGTCCGCATTGGGCTGAAAATCTGCTGGTAATCCAGCGGTGTCTTCTTCAGAGGCGCGGGCGGTGGAGAAAGCGTGTCCGGTCACGATGCTGCTCCTGCTTGTTGGTCCGGCGTTGGGTTCGGCGGAAGAACTTTTTCTCATTGCGTACCGACGTTAGCAATTGGAGTGAACTCGACTCCCCATTCCGTACCGAGTGCCACTAAAGTGACAAAACTGTCGGCTAATAGAAAGAAGGGATCGATGATGGCAACGAACGACGACCAGATCGCTGGTTATTACCAGAAGCTGTTGAAGCGCAACGCGGGGGAGCCGGAATTTCACCAGGCAGTCGCCGAGGTTCTAGATTCCCTGAAGATCGTTTTGCAGAAGGACTCTCACTACAACGACTACGGCCTGATCGAGCGTCTCTGTGAGCCGGAGCGTCAGATCATCTTCCGTGTGCCGTGGGTTGCTGACGATGGGGATGTCCGCGTCAATCGCGGTTTCCGTGTCCAGTTCAACTCCGCTCTTGGCCCCTACAAGGGTGGCCTTCGTTTCCACCCGAGCGTCAACCTGGGCATCATCAAGTTCCTCGGTTTCGAGCAGATTTTTAAGAACTCCCTGACCGGCCTACCCATCGGTGGCGGTAAGGGTGGCTCCGACTTCGATCCGAAGGGAAAGTCTGATGCTGAGGTCATGCGTTTTTGTCAGTCCTTCATGACTGAGCTGCACCGCCACATCGGCGAGTACCGCGACGTCCCCGCCGGTGACATCGGTGTCGGCGGCCGTGAGATTGGTTTCCTGTTCGGGCAGTACCGTCGCCTGACCAACGAGCACGAGTCTGGTGTTCTGACCGGTAAGGGCCTGACGTGGGGTGGTTCCCTGGTGCGTACGGAGGCAACCGGGTTCGGCACCGTGTACATCACCAACAAGATGATGGTGGCTCACGGTGATTCCCTCGACGGTGCGAAGGTTATTGTCTCTGGTTCCGGCAACGTGGCTATCTACGCCATCCAGAAGGCTCAGGAGCTTGGTGCCACCGTCGTTGGTTTCTCCGATTCCTCCGGTTGGGTGGACACCCCGAATGGTGTTGATGTGGAGCTGCTCAAGGAGGTCAAGGAAGTTCGTCGCGGTCGCGTCAACGAATACGTGGAGGAAGCGACTGGCGCTACCTTCCACGCTGATGGCTCGATCTGGGACCTCAAGGCGGATGTTGCTCTGCCGTGTGCAACCCAGAACGAGCTTGACGGTGAGCATGCTCAGAAACTTGTGGACAATGGCGTGAAGTATGTCGCTGAGGGGGCGAACATGCCATCAACCGCAGAAGCAATTGAGGTCTACCGCAAGAACCATATTCACTTCCTGCCGGGCAAGGCTGCGAATGCTGGTGGTGTGGCTACGTCCGCATTGGAGATGCAGCAGAATGCGTCGCGTGACTCCTGGAACTTTGAGTACACCGATGATCGCTTGAAGCACATCATGGAGAACATCTTCCGTAACACCTCCGCTACCGCCGCTGAGTACGACCATGAGGGGGACTATGTGGTCGGCGCTAACATCGCTGGTTTCAAGAAGGTTGCGGACGCTATGCTCGCCCAGGGCGTGATCTAAACAAAAGCCCATTACTTCCTTGGACACACCGCCTCGGCTTGCCGGGGCGGTTGTCTTTTCGCAGGTACTGTTTTGAATTATGTACCGCGTTTTTGAAGCTCTCGATGAACTAGTCAACACTGTTGAGCAGGCGTACGGCGTCCCCATGACGTCGAACTGTATGGTCCCGCGTAATGAGGTGCTCGCGCTTCTTGATGATATTCGGAACGCTTTCCCCGTTGAGGTGGATGATGCCCAGGATGTCCTGGATAAACAGGATGAGATTCTCCGTGGCGCTGAGGAGCGTGCCGATCAGATTATTGGGGATGCTGAGGATGAAGCGCAGCGTCTGGTGGGGGATGCACACAATGAGTCCGAGTCGATGCTGAGCGAAGCGCAAGAGCGTTCCACCCGAATGGTGTCCGAAGCGGAACAGGATGCTCATGCAACTGTGAGCCGGGCCCGTGATGAATCGGAGCAGATGGTGGAGCGCGCCCGCCGTGAAGCAGAGCGCCTCGTCGCCGACGGTAATGAGTCTTATGACCGTTCTGTTTCTGAAGGCTTGGAGGAGCAGAAGCGTCTCATCTCCGAGGCTGAAGTCTCCCGCCGTGCAGATGAAGAGGCACACCGCATTGTGGAGAGTGCTCACGCCGAGTCGAATCGACTGCGCACCGAATGCGACGAGTTTGTGGATGGCAAACTTGGCGAGTTCGAGGAGACTCTCACGTCGGTTTTGCGCACAGTGTCCTCCGACCGTTCGGCACTGCGCCAAGGCGCTGGGGTGTCGGGGCGCCGGTATGAGAGTCCGCGCCGTCGATAAGCGCTCGTGCGGGTAGGCTGGTGGCCGTTATGGCTACAAACCCTTTTGTTTTCGATGTTGCGGCCGTCATACGCGGTGATGGCCTCCCGGAAACGGTGACCCACACGGGTCCCGCACCTTCCCGTATTGGGCCGGAAATGATCGCGGTGCCGCAAGGTGCTGAGGTCACAGTGGATGCGACACTCACTCCGCTTGGGAGTGGGGTGTTGGTTGATGCGACGATGTCCGCGCAGTTGAAAGGACAGTGCGTGCGCTGTCTGCGCGAATTGGTCCCGACGGAGAGCATTACTATCTCGCAGGTTTACTCCGGTGCGGATGACTTCATCACCGGTGATGCTGAAGATGATGCGGATGCGGGCTCTGGTGATGATGTGCCCACCATTGCCGAAGGCAAGGTGGATTTAGAGCAGGCTTTCGTTGATGAAGCGGGCTTGACATGGCCGTTTAACCCTCAATGTGAGCCGTCATGTCCCGCCGATTCGGACGTGCCTGCACCCGATGGGGTGTCAGGCGAGGAGAATGATCTGCTTGATCCGCGTTGGGCTGGGTTGGAGAAATTCTTAAACGCTGACTCAGCCACGGATCCTGACACAGACGGGCAGAAGTAGTGCCACGCGCGAAGAAGAATAAGATCCCGGGCGATCAGGCATGGGCCCAGGCTTTTGCGGCGGTGGATCATGCGCCGTTGGTGGACACGCTTGGTGTTGAGGTTGAACATGACCTGTTGAAGCTGGCTTTGACACACCGTTCTTTTGCCAATGAGCATGGTTTCTTGCCGAATAATGAGCGCCTGGAGTTTTTGGGCGATGCGGTCTTAGGTCTGTCCGTGGCCACCAAGTTGTTCGAGCTGCACCCATCGCGGCCTGAGTCGGATATTTCCAAGATGCGTTCGTCGATTGTTTCCCGTTATGGGTTGGCTGATGTGGCACGTGAGATTGATTTGGGTGCGCATGTCCTGTTGGGCAAGGGTGAAGAATCCACGGGCGGGCGTGCGAAAGAATCGATTCTCGCCGACACGATGGAGGCTATCTTCGGTGCGATCTACCGGCAGTATGGGTTCGATCCTGCTCGCGATGTGATTTTGCGGTTGTTTGAGCGCAAGATCAACACTGCGACTGCCACGGGCCGCCACCACGATTGGAAGACCACGCTGCAGGAGCGTCTCGCGGAGCTGAAGGCGGAAGCTGCGGTGTACAACGCTACATCCGTCGGACCGGAGCATAATCAAACGTTTACTGTCCATGTCTTCTCTGGTGAGACCGAGTTGGGTATGGGCACGGGCCCGAATAAGAAGTTGGCGGAGCAGCAAGCCGCGCGCCAGGCCATGATGTTCCTTCATGACAATGCAGCGGCAGTGGCAGTTATTGACTAGTGGGGCCACATGCCTGAATTGCCCGAAGTAGAAGTGGTGCGCCGTGGTCTAGAAGACCACGTAGTGGGTTACACGTTCACGTCCGTAGAGGTGCTTCACCCGCGTGCAGGGCGGGGCAACGACGCGGATCTCGCTGAGGTGCTTCCTGGCTTGACGGTCACCGGCACGGGGCGCCGCGGCAAGTTCATGTGGTTGGAGCTTTCCGACGGCAATGCGCTGCTGGTGCATCTTCGCATGTCCGGCCAAATGATCGTGGGGGAACCAGGCACTGCCGATAGCCCGCATCTACGCATCCGTTCAGTGCTGGAACGCGATGGTAAAGAGATTGAGCTGGCCTTCATTGACCAGCGCACGTTTGGTTCGTGGCAGTGGGTGCCCATGACATTTGATCACGGTGCGCTTGTTCCCGCAGGTATTTCCCACATCGCTTCGGACCCTTTTGAGGATGCCTTTGATGTGGCTGAGGTTGCCCGAGCGATGCGCCGCAAAAACGTGGCGGTGAAAACGATCCTGCTGGACCAGAGTGTGGTCAGTGGTATCGGATCCATTTACGCCGATGAAGCGATGTGGGCGGTGGGCGTGAAACCGACGCGCAAGGGGAAAGCCTTACGGCAGCGTGATGCGGTAGCACTCCTTGAAGAATCGCGCGCCGTCATGGCGCGCGCCTTGGAAGCCGGCGGGACGAGCTTTGATTCGCTCTACGTCAACGTGAACGGCGCGAGTGGATATTTCTCCCGTTCGCTCAATGCGTATGGGCGGAAGGGCGAACCGTGCCTGCGTTGTGGAACACCGATTCTTCGAACGACGGTGAATCAGCGGTCTTCCTATTACTGTCCGGAGTGCCAGACGCTATAAACTTTCCGCCATGGAAGCTGCGTATCTTTTTGTCGATGACACGTTGAATGGTGTCATCTGGAGTCTCGTGCCCTGGTTCCTACTGGCAGCAGGTGTCTATTTCGGGCTGCGGACCCTTTTTGTTCAGATCCGTGCCGTGCCCGATATGTTCCGCGCCATCGCGGAAAGCCCCAAAGGCACGGACCGCGAAGGGCGTGACCTGGATGAGGAATATGGCGGCCTGTCCGCCTTCAAATCCTTCACCATCTCCGCTGCCTCGCGCGTGGGTACCGGAAATGTTGCCGGTGTTGGTCTGGCCATCTCCATCGGCGGTCCGGGCTCAGTGTTCTGGATGTGGATGTTGGCCCTCCTGGGTGGAGCAACCGCATTTGTGGAGTCCACACTGGCGCAGCTGTGGAAGACCAAGGATGCGGAGGGCAACTATCACGGTGGCCCTGCCTACTACATGACGCGTGGGCTGGGCTGGAAGCACTTGGCAGCAGTCTTCTCTGTCTTTTTGGCCTTCACCTACGGCTTTGTGTACAACGCGGTTCAGTCTAACTCCATCGTGGAGGCCGTCGGTGGCTCCCTGGGCACTGACTCCAACTTGCTGAAGGGTATCGCTGCTACGGTGCTGGCAACGCTGACGGCAATGGTCATTTTCGGTGGTGTCACGCGTGTGGCCAGCTGGACCCAGATCATCGTTCCGTTCATGGCGGGCGCTTACATCATCGTTGGCATCATCGTGGTGGTGCTGAATATCGGCGAGGTCCCGAACATGATCGAGATGATTGTTGGACATGCCCTTGGCATCAAGCAGGTTGCAGGCGCGACTGTGGGTGCTGCTTTCATGCAGGGGATGCGCCGTGGCCTGTTCTCCAATGAGGCCGGTATGGGTTCTGCCCCGAACGCAGCGGCAACCGCAACTGTGTCCCACCCGGTGAAGCAGGGGCTTGTGCAGACGCTCGGTGTGTACTTTGACACCCTTGTGGTCTGCTCCATCACTGCCTTCATCATTTTGCTGGGTCCGGCTGTGACCTATGGGCGCGATGATATTGAGGGTGCTGCGCTGACACAGTCTGCCCTGGCGGATTCCGTCGGTGCGTGGGGTGCCCACTTCATCACCTTCATTTTGTTCTTCCTCGCCTTCTCTTCTGTGCTGGGCAATTACTACCTTGGACAGGCCAACATTGAGTATTTGACCAAGAGCAAGACCGTGTTGAATGTCTACCGCGCTGTTGTGATCGGCTTCGTTGTTTTTGGTTGCTTCGGGTCGGTCCCGTTGGTGTGGTCACTCGGCGACACGATGGCAGGTCTGCTAGCCATCATGAACATCATTGCCATCATCCCGCTGGGTGGCATTGCCATCAAGCTGCTGAAGAACTTCAATGAACAGCGCCGCAAGGACATCGACCCGGTCTTCCACCGCGACATGCTCCCAGAGCTGAAGAATGTTGAGTTCTGGGATGGGTCTGATCCGGTGACGCGACGCAGCACTGAAGACCGTGTATGAGTAAGACTCGTATGACAGCCTTTGTCACCGGCCGTGTTCAAGGCGTGGGGTTCCGGTGGTGGACCCGCAGCCGTGCCCTTGAGCTAGGCCTAGCTGGTTACGCCAAGAACCTCACAGATGGTCGCGTTGAGGTGGTGGCGGAGGGGGAGGCGGCAAACGTCGATAAGCTTCTTGCTCTGCTTCAAGAAGACCCCTCCACGATGAAGCGACCTGGCACCGTTGCCATCGTTGTGCCGCAATACAGCGAACCCAAGGGTGCCCAGGGGTTCGCTGAGCGCTAAACAGTTGAGTTAAACTTTCCCAATGCACCTAACTTCGTTGACACTGAAAGGATTCAAGTCCTTTGCGTCTTCGACGACGATGAAATTCGAGCCGGGCATCTGTGCTGTCGTTGGGCCGAATGGATCGGGTAAGTCCAATGTGGTGGATGCTCTCGCGTGGGTGATGGGGGAGCAGGGCGCGAAGAACTTGCGTGGCGGGAAGATGGAAGATGTCATTTTTGCCGGCGCGGGGGAACGCAAACAACTTGGCCGTGCGGAAGTAACGCTGACTTTTGATAATTCGGATGGGCGGCTGCCGATTGATTATTCCGAGGTGGCCATCACGCGCCGCATGTTCCGCGATGGGGCGAGTGAGTATGAGATCAACGGCTCTAAAGCACGCCTCATGGACATCCAGGAGCTTTTGTCTGATTCCGGTATTGGCCGGGAAATGCACATCATTGTGGGCCAAGGCAAGCTCAGTGAGATCCTGGAATCCCGCCCAGAGGATCGCCGCGCGTTCATCGAAGAAGCGGCAGGGGTGTTGAAGCACCGTCGCCGCAAGGAAAAAGCACAGCGCAAGCTCACGAGTATGCAGGCGAATCTGGATCGCTTGTCGGATCTTACGGATGAGCTGGGAAAGCAGCTTAAACCTCTCGCGCGCCAGGCGGAAGCTGCTAAGCGTGCCGCGACCGTGCAGGCTGATGTGCGTGATGCGCGCCTGAAATTAGCGGGCCACCAGGTAATCACTTTGCGTGCATCGCTTGTCGACGCCAC
The DNA here is from genome assembly GCF_008693065.1 of Corynebacterium tuscaniense. Lineage (GTDB taxonomy): Bacteria > Actinomycetota > Actinomycetes > Mycobacteriales > Mycobacteriaceae > Corynebacterium > Corynebacterium tuscaniense. The sequence goes on from NZ_VXKH01000001.1 coordinate 111,630, forward strand.
GCGGGCCGCCGAACTTCACGCCGAGAAGGTCGCTGAGGTGACCAGCGAGCTGGAAGATGCGGAGCAGAACCAGTTGGCCGTTGAAGACAACCAAGCGCGCGTTAGCGAGGCGTCCCAGGAAGCACAGCGCTTGTGGTTTGGTTTGTCTTCCTTGGCTGAGCGAACGTCTGCGACATTGCGGATCGCGGGGGAGCGTGCGCAGCATGCAGGGGACATATCTGAATACCGGGGCCAAGACCCCGAAGAACTCCTCGCCCGCGCTGAACGTGCGGAAGAGGAGTACGAGACCGCACAAGAAGAGTATGAAAACGCGGCGGAAGCACTCGCCGAGGCCGCCGAGGAAACCGCGGAGTTGGAACAACGCGCCAAGGCCGCGGAAGCCGAGCACATGGCTCAGGTACGCGCGATAGCTGACCGCCGTGAAGGTGTTGTGCGGCTGCTCGCGCAGGAAGAAAGCCAGGCTGCTGCGGTTGAATCTTCGAAGCAAGAGGTGGAACGCTTAAGTAGTGTCGCGGAAGAAACTCGTGAGCAGGCACGTGAGGCAGAAGCGCAGGCGGACGCGACCGCGCAGAAGATGGCGGAACTAACCTCTGAGCGAGAGCCACTCACTCAAGCTCATGTGCGCGCGACTGCGGAAGCAGACGCTGCGGAGAAACGCTTAGACCAACTGCGCGATGAACAAAAAGCGCGGGAAAAGACGGTCTATTCACTGAGCTCCCGCATTGCCACCCTGGCGGAAACCGCCCCCGTCACTGAAGCAGCGGACGTCCTTGGCTCCAGTTTTCATCCTCTAGCGGAGTGGGTGAAAGCTGAAGCGGGAATGGAAAAGGCACTGGTTGCAGCACTCGGCGCGCATGCTGAGGCGTTGGCGGGACAGCTGGATGATTCCACGGCCACGGAACTATCCGGTGCATCACGTGCTGTTGTCGTGGACACGAAAGCCGGGGGGCGGCAGTGGCGCCTGGACGGTCAACCGCCGGCGGGCACGACCTGGCTGTTGGACCACCTCACCCTCGCCCCTGAGATTGCTGGTCCTGTCACCCGAGTGCTCGTGGACGTGGTGGTGGCCACCGACATCGCGCAGGCCCGTGCCGTCGTGGTGGATGATCCACGCCTGCGCGCCGTGGTTACGGACGGCACCATTGTGGGGGAAGGCTGGATCGCCGCTGGTTCTGGCGGTGCATCAAGCGTGGAAGTGGCTGCCCAGATTGAACAGGCGACGGCTGATCTGGAGAAGGCGCAGACCCAGCTCGATGAGCTTTCCGGCACTCTCGAAGGCGCCAAGATCACTGCCGAAGAAGCGCGCGTGGCAGCAGCGGCTGCGAAAGCAGCGCTGAATGAACACGATGCGCATGCTGAATCCTGGAAGCGTGACCACCAACGCGTGCTCAGCCAGACGGAAAGCACCAAACAACAGCATGAACGTGCAGCGAAGCAGGCCACCGAGGCAGAGATCCGTCTCAGCGATCGGATGAAGCAGCTGGAGGAAACTCGTGATCGCCTCGCCCGCGTGGATCAGGATGACACGGAAGAGGATGTGGACTCCTCCCTCCGAGATGAAGCTAATGACGCTCTGGCCCGGGCCCGTGCGCGTGAAATGGAACTCACGCTGATGGCGCGTTCCGCACAGCAGGTTGTTGAGCAGATTGCGGGGCGTGGTGCCGCGCTGCGCCGACAAGCTGAACATGAGCGTGAGGCGAAAGCCCGGCACGTTGCCGCGATGGCACGCAAGCGCGCGGAGGCGGAACTGGCAGAAGCAGTTGCACAGCACGCGCAGACGTTGGCAGCGCGGATTCAAGTTTCCTTAGCGCGTGCCACCGAACACCGCGACGAGCTTGCTGAACAGGTGAAACAGCTCACCGTCCGCCAGACGCAGGTGCGTGAAACAGTGAATGCGTTGCGTCAACACCTCAGCCGACTGGGGGATACTGCTCACGCGGCGGATATTGCGCGGGAGCAGGCGCAGGTGAGGATAGATGAGGCGGAAGCGGGGATCGCAGACAAGCTCGGCATTGCTATCGATGACCTGCTGGCTGAGTACACACCGGGCGAGGACTTTGACAAGACCGCAGAGACGAAACGCCTCAAGCAGGCCGAGCGCGACTTAGCTTCGCTGGGCAAGGTGAACCCGCTGGCCCTGGAGGAGTACAAGGCGTTGGAGGAGCGCTACAGCTTCCTATCCACGCAGCTTGCTGATGTGATTCAGGCGCGCAAGGATCTCACCGGTGTGATAGATGATGTGGATGCGCAGATTTTGCAACTGTTCACGGATGCCTGGCATGACGTGAAGAAGGAATTCCCCAAAGTTTTCAACACCTTGTTCCCGGGTGGTGAGGCGCGGTTGGTGCTCACTGATCCTTCGGACATGCTCACTACCGGCATTGAGATTGAGGCTCGTCCGCCCGGCAAGCGCGTGAAGCGTTTGTCACTGCTGTCTGGTGGCGAGAAGTCTCTCACTGCGCTGGCCATGCTCGTTGCCATTTTCCGCGCCCGACCGAGTCCTTTTTATGTGCTCGATGAGGTTGAAGCAGCTCTGGATGATGTTAACCTGCGCCGTCTCATCGCGCTGCTTGAGGAGCTCCGCGAAGACTCACAGCTCATCGTTATCACTCACCAAAAGCCCACGATGGATGTGGCTAACGTGCTCTACGGCGTGACCATGCGCGGTGATGGTGTCACTCGCGTAATCTCACAACGCATGAACCCCGCGCCGCGTTCTTAGTGCGCCGGGCTGAGCTTGAGTCCGGTGCCACCTTTGGCGAAGTACGCGTGCGTTCCGTCGAAGTAGATTGTGTTGCCACGAATGAATGCTTCGCGCACTGAATTATCATAACGCCACAGCTCAGGCTCGCATTGCTTCAATGTTGTGGCCCCCTCCTCGACCGTGTAAGTTGCGTTGGTTTTGTCCACGACGAGTCCAACACCAAACCCATTGCACACTCCGCCGTGCACGAAATAGGGGGCTTTTTCCGCGGCACCCTCACTGCCTTCACTGCGGCTGAAAGAGATGATGTTCTCAGGTGGATTCGATGTGGTCACCCACTTGCCACTGAGGATCGCTTCCACCTGTTCCGGCGTAGCTTTCTTTGCATTCTCAGGCAGGGAAACAACGAGAGACTCTGGTTGGGTCTTCTCGGGCGGCGTACTCGAACCGAATGCCCCGAGACCCGCTGCGGCACCAATGGCAATAATCAACGCGGTGATGACCGACAGAGCAATTGTAACGATGGGGTTCTTCAGCAGATCCGTGTTCATAATCTGCAGTCTAGTCTCTTTGTGGATCCGAATGAGCCCGGAACGAACACGATTTAGGCTATCGATGGCACACTGGTGCGCATGATTAGTTCAACTGTTTTGTGGGCCGTCCTCGCCGTTGTTGTCCTGCTGCTCATCATCGTGGGCATCATTGTCGTGGGCAACAAGCGGAAGAAGTCGAAGGCAGTGTCCTTTGAAAAGAAGGGTCCGGCCGCACCGAAGGAGCTCACCCAGCAGGAGAAATCCGGAAATTACCAGGCCCAGGGTGGCTTCAACTTTGCGCCCGCCAACGAACCCGCGGCGGAGAAACAGCCAGTCCTGCGGGAGGAGCAGAAGCCTATCGACGAACCCGTGGCTCCCATCGTTCCTGATCCGGTTGAACAGGTTGGACCAGAACCAGAAGTGGTTGAGGAAGCTGAGGAAGCAGCTGAGGCTGCTCGTACGACCGTTGATGCGGCGGACGAAGCGCTGGAGCAGACACCTCTCCCGGTGGAAGAGCCGGCTCCGGCCCCGGAACCGTTGGACAAAATTGTCCCGGCGACGGGCCGGCTTGGCCGTTTGCGTGGGCGCCTGTCGCGCTCCCAGAATGCGATTGGCCAGGGCCTGCTGGGCATTCTGACAGCCGGTGATCTGGATGAGGACGCCTGGGAGGAAATCGAAGACACTCTCATCATGGCGGACCTTGGTGCGCCCCTGACCATGAAGATCACGGAGACGCTGCGTGAAAAGATCGCGCAGCGGGGTGTCTCCAGTGAGGAAGAAGCACGCGCGATGCTGCGTGAGACCCTCATTGAGGCTGGTAAGCCGGAGTTGGACCGCTCGATTAAGGCAATGCCGAATGAGGGCAAGCCTGCAGTCATTCTCGTTGTGGGTGTGAACGGCACTGGCAAGACCACCACGACAGGCAAGCTGGCTCGCGTGCTCGTTTCGATGGGCCACAGTGTTGTGCTGGGGGCAGCGGATACATTCCGTGCGGCGGCTGCAGACCAGTTGGAAACGTGGGGTCGTCGCGTTGGTGCAACCACCGTGCGCGGCAACGAGGGCGCGGATCCGGCCGCGGTTGCTTTCGATGCTGTGAAGACGGGTGTGGAGCAGCAGGCGGATGTTGTGATCGTCGATACTGCTGGGCGTCTGCACACTGCCACTGGTCTGATGGATCAGTTGGGCAAGGTCAAGCGCGTGGTGGAGAAGAAGTCCCAGGTGAATGAGGTTTTGCTCGTGCTTGATGCCACGGTGGGGCAGAACGGTCTGACCCAGGCGCGCGTGTTCAAGGATGTCGTGGAGATCACTGGTGTCGTTTTGACCAAGTTGGATGGCACCGCGAAGGGTGGCATTGTCTTCCAAGTTCAGGAGGAACTTGGCGTGCCGGTGAAGCTCGTCGGCCTGGGTGAGGGCGCTGATGACCTCGCGCCGTTTGAGGTCGAAGGCTTCGTCGACGCACTGTTGGGGGCTTAGCTGGACTTTTCATAGAGTTGACCGGAACCCGGCACCGTAATCATGCGGTGCCGGGTTTTGTGATTTGAATTACAGAAATGGTCATATCGTTGACGCCAGTATCTATCGCTGAATAGATTTTCGTGTCGGTACCAATCGGTCAACCGATAGGTATTCAAAACGACTGGAATTGAGGTGACGGATATGACAACAGATCAGGTTGCATTGGCATCTGGGAATGCGGGGTGGATGCTTATCTCCGCCTCGCTTGTGTTGCTCATGACACCGGGCTTGGCGTTTTTCTACGGAGGAATGACGTCTCGCCGAAGTGTTCTGAACATGATGATGATGTCGTTCACAGCCATGGGGGTTGTGTCCATCTTGTACGTGCTGTGGGGCTGGTCGATGTCCTATGGCTCACAATCAATCGGTGGGATTTTCGCGAATCCTTTCGAGTTCTTCGGGCTTCGCAATTCGATCACTAACGGCGACGGTGCCTACATCGCTGGGGATAATGGCTACGCAAATGTGATTGATGTTGGCTTCCAGCTGACCTTCGCGGTGATCACAGTGGCGATCATCTCCGGTGCGATTGCCAGCCGTGTGAAGATTGGTGCGTGGATGGTGTTTGCCGGTGTGTGGGCCACGCTGGTGTACTTCCCGCTTGCGCACATGGTGTGGGGTGGCGGCATTCTCGGCGAAGGGACGCGCTCAGTCTCTGCGTGGATGTTCGGGAGTGAGAACGGTGAAGCGCACATTGCTCCGATTGATTTTGCGGGCGGCACGGTCGTTCACATCTCAGCAGCCACTGCCGCGCTCATCCTGGTACTGGTGATTGGGCAGCGTGAAGGGTTCCCTCAATCCAACTCGCGTCCTCACAACCTCCCCTTCGTCATGCTTGGTGCCGCGCTGCTGTGGTTTGGCTGGTGTGGTTTCAATGGTGGGTCGGCTCTTGCAGCTGACGGCCTGGCAGGGCTTGCATGGGTGAACACTGCTGCGGCTGCTGCGGGCGCAATGCTGGGATGGTTGGCAGTTGAAAAGATCAGGGATGGCTACGCAACATCGCTCGGTGCGTCATCGGGCTTGGTGGCAGGACTTGTTGCCATCACTCCGGCTGCAGGGGCGCTCACCCCAATGACCTCTATTTTCCTCGGTGCGGGCGGCGGCGTTCTCTCGTGCTTTGGTGTGAGTCTGAAATACCGCTTCAATTACGACGACTCCCTGGACGTCGTCGGTGTTCACCTCGTTGCCGCTGTGTGGGGGACAATTGGACTCGCATTCTTCGCCCAAGGGAACGGAATCTTCACCGGTGGTGGAGCAGACGGGTGGAAGCTTTTCGCAGTTCAGACAGTGGTGGCTATCGTCGCGATGATCTTCTCCGGTGTGCTGACGTACCTCATAGCAATCACGATGAAGTACACGATGGGATGGCGCGTGACGCGTGAGCAAGAATTCGCTGGCGTGGACTACTCAGTTCACCGCGAGACTGGCTATGACTTCGGTGGCCCGGGTCTTCGACCCGGTGGCGTGCCAGCAAGCAACAAGCCGATTGCTGAAGCAATGGATAATCAGTAGGTAGAAAAGCAGAGGGAAGGTGAAAGATATGAAGCTTGTGACAGCAGTGGTTCAACCGTTCACGCTCGGTGACATCCGCCATGCTCTCAGCGAGGCTGGGGTGAAAGGCATCACCGTCACTGAGGCTCAGGGGGCCGGCCGGCAAATGGCCAGCGTCGAGTATTACCGGGGCGCCCGCTACACCTCTAATTTTGTGCAGAAGGTCAAAGTGGAGGTGCTGGTCACCGACAGCCAGGAAGATGCAGCCGTCAACGCGATCTTGAATGCGGCGCATACCGGGGAAGTTGGTGACGGAAAGATCTGGGTAACGGAAGTAACCCGCGCCGTGCGTGTGCGTACGGGCGAGGAAGACGACGCGGCTATTTAATCTGGAGAGTGAAACCGATTGCCCGAAAACCCGGAAAAACCGGAAAGTTTGGAAAATAAGGCGGGGGAGGCTGCGGCGAGCTCCACCGTATGTGATTTTGGTGGTGGGTAGCAGTTAGGCTGTAACCCACCACTTAATCTTTTTAGCCACTGGGCTAGAGACATTTACTCAAAGACTTTCAAGGGAGCTTTTACGTGTTCGAGTCATTGTCCGATCGCCTTCAATCAGCACTCACCGGGCTGCGAGGCAAGGGCAAGCTCACGGAAGAGGACATTAACGCCACTGCCCGTGAGATCCGTATCGCCCTGCTCGAGGCCGATGTCTCGCTCACCGTTGTTCGCGCCTTTATTCAGCGTGTGAAAGAACGCGCGCTTGGCGCGGCTGTGTCTGAGGCACTGAATCCGGCGCAGCAAGTAATCAAGATCGTCGACGAGGAACTGACTAATATCCTCGGTGGCGAAACTCGTCGCCTGAACCTGGCTAAGAACCCGCCGACGGTGATCATGCTCGCTGGTCTGCAGGGCGCCGGTAAGACGACCCTTGCAGGTAAGTTGGCGCTCCACCTGTCCAAGCAGGGGCATGCCCCGATGCTCGTGGCATGTGACCTGCAGCGTCCGGGAGCTGTGCAGCAGCTCCAGATCGTTGGTGAGCGCGCCGGGGTGAAAACTTTCGCTCCGGACCCGGGCACGTCCTTGGATTCCAATGAACACGAGATGGGCACCTCCCATGGTGATCCGGTTGAGGTTGCCTTGGCGTCTATTGAGGAAGCGCGTCGCACCAACGCGGATGTAGTGATCATCGATACCGCTGGTCGTTTGGGTATTGATGAAACACTGATGACTCAGGCCCGCAACATCCGTGATGCGGTGAATCCGGATGAAGTCCTTTTTGTCATCGATGCGATGATCGGCCAGGACGCGGTGAACACCGCGCAGGCCTTCGCCGATGGTGTGGATTTCACCGGCGTTGTGTTGACCAAGCTCGATGGTGATGCCCGCGGTGGTGCAGCACTGTCCATCCGTGAGGTGACTGGCAAGCCGATTCTGTTTGCTTCTACCGGTGAGAAGCTCGAGGACTTTGATGTCTTCCACCCGGACCGTATGTCCAGCCGCATCCTCGGCATGGGTGACATGCTCTCTTTGATTGAGCAGGCTGAAACCATGATGGACCAGCAGAAGGCGGAAGAAGCCGCCCGCAAGCTGGGTACGGGTGAGCTGACCCTGGAGGACTTCCTGGATCAGCTGCTGATGATCCGCCGCATGGGGCCCATTGGCAATCTGTTGAAGATGATGCCGGGTGGTAAGCAGATGAACCAGATGGCGGACATGGTGGACGAGAAGCAGCTCGACCGCATCCAGGCCATCATTCGCGGTATGACTCCGGCGGAGAGGGAGGACCCGAAGATCCTCAATGCTTCTCGGCGTCGCCGTATCGCAGCCGGCTCCGGTGTCACCGTTGCTGATGTGAACCAGCTTGTTGAGCGTTTCTTCGAGGCGAAGAAAATGATGGGCAAGATGGCCAACCAGTTCGGCATGGGCGGAATGCCCGGTATGCCGGGCAGGGGCCGTTCCGCAACCAAGAAGAAGCCGAAGGGCCGTAAAGGTAAAAACGGTAAGCGCAAGCCGGTGAAGAGGCAAGGCGCACCCAAGATGCCGGGAATGCCTGGAGCACAGGGGATGCCGGGCATGCCGAGCATGGAACAGCTTCAGCAGATGCAGCAGCAGATGCCCCCAGGGATGGAAGGCCTGGATCTGAACAATCTGGACTTCGGCAGTGCGATGAAGCGCATGGGGAAGAAGAAGTTCTAGAGATTAACCCTCGATGATCTGAAGATCCTCGAGGGTTTCTTCATTCCGGTAAGGCAGATCCAGCGCGTCAAAGATTGGCTGGAAGTTTTGCCACATCACCGGGGCGGTGGATTCCGCGTAGGCGTTGGAGATGTGGTTCTGGTCGCGGTAGACGTAAATGTTGCCGATGATCGGCGGGCAGTAGGTCTCTTCGCAGAACCAGTCAGCCGTATCAACTGTCCACTGTTTATCCGCAGAAGAGAGATACTTCTCCGCCGGATTTGTGGGGGCGTAGACGGTGGAGCGCAGAGTGGAGCAGTCCTTCATCGTGTTGTTAGCAAGGAGACACTCATTCGGGTCCATGTGCTCACCTTCGCGGGAAAAGACCCACGGGTTATCGCGCAGCCCCACGAAAGGAATGTCATTCAAACGCAGCTTGTCCCACACGGTGGCGTAAGCATCAGGAACAATATCTGGGCCGATACCGCCGGAACCAGCACGGCCAGCAGGTCGGGTGGCATTGGAGATAGTGAGGTCTGGCTGCAGTGCGATGATTTCCGCAAAAGCATTGCGGGACCATTCAGCGCAGACCTCCGATACCGTATCCAAATCGTCCAAGACCAATGGGCATTCCTGGCGTACGTAGGTGATTACTTTGAAGCCACGCTCACGGCCAATCTTGTCCAACGGGACAATCCACGGTTCCGCGTGCGAGCCACCGAAAAGAACCACTGTGACATCGGACTCAGGGTCACCGAAAACACAGCCTTCGTGGGGGAGTAAGTCGCCCGGCTGGTCCATGAAAATCATGCAGCCACGATCAACGGTTGGGGGCCACATGTCCGAAATGAAATGCGGGTCCGGAGCGGCCAAAGCGCGAGGCACATCAGCGCCAAAATGCGCCATGGCACCCGGATAAAGTGCGGGGTCAAGCTTGCCACTGGCCTGAGCTACCTGCTTGTTGAACATAGGCAAGATCGCCAGCATGCCGGCGAGAAGTACAGCGATGGCGACGCCACCGACGGCGCGGGCGCGTCCAGAGAACGTCGATAAGCTAGCAATCGCATTACGCACCGGCCGATCTGTTGCCTTCGGCCGTTTCCCGTGCTGCCGCAACGGATCCTCAACGAATGTGTACGTCACGTGCGCCAAGAACAACGAGACCACGATGACACCGATGCCCAGCAGCACGGAAGGCTCCTTGTTGCCCGTATATACGGTGACCAAGATGAGCAAAGGCCAGTGCCACAAGTACAGGGAGTAAGCGACTTTGCCCAGCCACGTCATCGGAGACGAAGCGAGCAGCTTAGCCACAACATGCTGCGGGCCACTGAGTACAACGAGTGCCGCACCTAGAAGCGGAATCAAAGCGGCGGGGCCCGGGAAAGCAAGGGAAGTGGGAATGACGAAGCCGGTTGCAGCAATCATCGTGACACCCAAGCCAGCAGCAGGTGCCTGCAGCCTCGTGGGCACTGCAACCTTGGCAGGCAACATGGCCAGCAAAGCACCGAAACTCAGCTCCCACAAACGGGAAGGGAGAGCATAGTAATTTGCCGCCGTACCCACGAGGCCAAAACGTGATGCGTAAGCGAATGATGCAATGGTAATCAGCGCGAGGACCACCACAATCCAACGGCGCAGCCGCTGAATCCCCACATGAACGCGGGTAGCCAAAATAGCAACGAGGATGCCGGAGGTAATGGCAAAGAGATAGAACTGCCCCTGCACGCTCATGGACCACAGGTGCTGCAACGGTGATGTCTGTGAACCCGCGGCCGCATATGCGGCATCCTGGCTGCTCAGCTCGTAGTTCTGGTAGTAGAGCACGGAGGCTTTGAACTGGCGAGCAATATCCACGTTCATGACCTGGGGTGTGAGATACCGAATACCGGCATACACAGCCGTGAGCACCACCGCCAAGGCGGGAAGGAGCCTGCGCGCGGTACGCCAGAAAGGCCACCATGGGTTCAGCGAAGAATTCGGGCGCAAGGCATAGCGCAACTGCGCACCCATGAAGAAATAGCCCGACAGCAACAGGAACACGTCCACGCCACCAGAAACCCTGCCCACAAACACGTGGAACACAACAACGAGTGCGATAGAAAAACCACGCAAACCATCAAGGTCAAAGCGGTACGATGATGACGGCACCGGCTGCCTAGCCGTTGTTTGAGGTGTGCGAACTGAGGTTGTCATCGAGCTTGTGTCACAGAAAATAGGGGATACAGAGGAAGTGAAAGTACTTAACCTTCCGGTGACCTTACCTCTGATAGGGGGCAGAGCTATAACCGAACGCCGTGCAGCGTGCCGGTTTTGGTGTAGATAGCACTTCCCAGGTAAGGTATTTCCGGTTGCCTAGCAACACACCTGCGTTAGCGTCGGACCCGACGGGAATGATCCATTCCCCTTCGCCCGGCCCTAGTCACACGCAGACGAAAACCAAGGGCTGAACCGGCCCGCCGATCATGCGGCGGGTGTCTGAACTGCCCAGTGACCGATAGTAAAGGACTTTTACACCATGGCTGTCAAGATCAAGCTGCAGCGTCTGGGCAAGATCCGTAATGCCCAGTACCGCGTTGTCATCGCCGATGCCCGCACCCGCCGTGACGGTGCCGTCATTGAGAACATTGGTATCTACCACCCGAAGGAAGAGCCGTCGCTCATCAAGATTGATTCTGAGCGCGCTCAGTACTGGCTCGGCGTCGGCGCCCAACCGACCGAACCGGTGCTCGCACTGCTGAAGGTGACCGGTGACTGGCAGAAGCACAAGGGCCTCGACGGCGCTGAAGGCACCCTCAAGGTTGCTGAAGAGAAGCCGTCCAAGCTCGACCTGTTCAACCAGGCTCTGGAGGAGGCTTCCAACGGCCCGACCGCTGAGGCCATCACCGAGAAGCGCAAGAAGGCTAAGGAAGAGGCAGAGGCTAAGGCCGCTGCTGAAGCCGAGGCGGAGGCAAAGGCTGCTGCAGAGGCAGAAGCTGCTGAGGCTGCTGAGGAAGCTCCGGCTGAGGGGGCCGAAGAAGAGAAGACTGAGGAGTCCGAGGAGAACTAAACTCCCTCCTCCAGTATTGAAGCGACTGCCTGTGTGCCACTAGGTGCGCGGGCAGTTTTGCATTAATGGGTGCTGGTAGCCTTAGCTCCCATGAAGTTGCTCATCGGCAAAGTAGTCAAGTCCCACGGTGTTAAAGGGGAGGTCGCCGTGGAAGTGTTGACCGACGAGCCGGAGATCCGTTACGCAGTGGGGGAAGTGCTCCACGGCAAACAGGCGGGGAAAGAACAAGACCTGACTATTGCATCGGTGCGTCCGCATCAGAAGCGCCTGCTGGTCACTTTTGAGGAGATCCCGGATCGCACCGCCGCGGATTCATTGCGGGGGATGCAGTTCTTTGCCGAGCCCTTGGAGCGTGATGAGGATTCGGATGAGTTCTACGACCATGAACTCATCGGCCTGAAGGTCGTGCAGGATGGTGAGGAGATCGGGGAGGTCACCGGCGTGATGGATACCCCGAACCGGAAAATCTTGGAGATTGCCTACCAGGGCAGGGAAGTGCTGGTTCCCTTCGTCATGGACATCGTCCCGGAGGTGAATCTGGAGGAAGGCTTCCTGGAAATCACCCCGCCGGAAGGGTTGCTGGACCTATGACGGGCACGCCGGCGTTGAGGATTGACGCGATAACAATCTTCCCGGACTATCTCGAGCCCATGCGGCATGCGCTATTGGGCAAGGCGATTGAGCAAGAGATCCTGGCTGTTGGGGTGCACGATCTGCGGGATTGGGCCACGGGCGGCCACAAGGCGGTGGATGATTCGCCACTGGGTGGTGGGCCAGGCATGGTGATGAAGCCGGACGTGTGGGGGCCGGCACTCGATGACATACACGCGGGCCGCGCAGGGTTTGACCTGGACACCGCGGCAGCACACCGCAATGACAAGGCGCGCCACGATGATGTAGCAGAGGTTGTTGCGCGCCCATACACCCTCCCAGCTGATGTGCGCGAGGGCGAAGACCCGGAGGCGCCATTGCTGTTGGTGCCCACACCGGCTGGTAAGCCGTTCACGCAAGCTGATGCGCAAGCCTGGTCGCGGGAGAACCACATTGTGTTCGCGTGTGGCCGATATGAGGGTATTGATCAACGCGTTTTTGAGGACGCGGCGCAGCGGTATCGCGTGCGCGAGGTGTCCATCGGTGATTACGTGCTCATCGGTGGGGAAGTTGCGGTGCTCGTCATCGTGGAGGCCGTCACGCGCCTCATCCCAGGCGTGCTGGGCAATACGGAAAGCCATGAAGATGACAGCTTCTCCGACGGCCTGTTGGAAGGCCCCAGCTACACCAAGCCGCGCGTGTGGCGCGGGATCGAAGCCCCGCCGGTGTTGACGTCGGGTGATCACGCCAAGGCGGAGCAGTGGCGTCGCGAGCAGTCCCTCAAGCGCACCAGAGAAGTGCGCCCGGAGCTCATCGACGCGGCAACTCTCACCGAAGAAGACCGCTTCATGCTCGATGCCCGCGACGTAGTGACGGAACTGGACGTGCTGGGCTGGAAGCCCGGCGCAGAAAAGAACATGCGCAGGGCGCTGAAGAAGGCCGGTTACCGTGTGGCGCAGATAAGCACAAAAGAGCGCGGAACGGACGTGTGTTTCGGTCCGTCGATGCTGGAAACGGAGTATGAGCGGCGTGAGGGGCATCCGAGCCCTGATCCGCTGGTGAAGCTGCGCGTCTACGGGCGTACAGCACTCAGTCTCACCGAGGCCACGCAAGCAGTGGTTGCGGCGCTGCCGAAGGGCGCGGATTGGTACGGTTCCACCGTGGTGCAGCCTTAAGGAGTCCGCCGACTAGACTTCCCCGAATGACTATCGCAGAGATTATCGCGAAAGAAATTCACGTCCGCGCCACCCAAGTAGAGGCTGCGCTCACCCTTCTGGCAGAGGGCAACACTGTGCCCTTCATTGCTCGTTACCGCAAGGAAGTCACGGGTGGGCTCGATGATGCGCAGTTGCGCCACATTGAGGAGCGTAATACCTACCTCGTTGAACTCGCTGAGCGGAAAGAGGCCGTGCTGGCGAGCATCGAGGAGCAGGGCAAGCTCACCGATGAGCTCAAACATGAGATCCTCGCCGCCGACACGAAAGCCCGCGTGGAGGACCTCTATCTGCCGTACAAGAAGCGCCGCAAGACCAAGGCGGATATCGCGCGCGAAGCAGGCCTCGAAGAGCTGGAGCAATTGCTTATCGACGAGCCCCGCGCCAACCTCGAGACCACCGCTGAGAGGTTCATCTGCGAAGGATTCCCGGACACCAAGGCGGTGCTCGACGGTGCGCGGGCAATCCTGGTGGACCGTTTTGCCACTGATGCGGACCTGGTGGGTGCTGTGCGTGACCGTGTGTACGCCGAGGGCACGATGCGTTCTTCCGTGGCGGAAGGTAAGGAACAAGAGGGCGCGAAGTTCGCTGACTACTTTGAGTTCTCCGAGGATCTGACCAAGTTGCCGTCTCACCGGATTCTGGCGCTGTTTCGCGGGGAAGCAGAGGGCGTACTTACCCTCAATGTTGATCCGGGCGATGAGGCTGTCTACGAAGGCATGATCGCGGAGCGCTTTGACCTCCCCGTGCAGGATTCAGAGTGGTTGGCCAAGGCAGTGCGCTGGGGCTGGCGGACAAAGCTGCAGATCTCCGCGAACGTGGACGCACGTATGCGCCTGAAAGAGAAGGCCGATGAGGGTGCGCTGGAGGTCTTCAAAACCAACCTGCGTGATGTGCTCTTAGCAGCGCCCGCTGGCCAGCGGGCAACCCTGGCGCTTGATCCGGGTTACCGCAATGGCGTGAAGTGCGCCGTGGTGGATAGAACCGGCAAGGTACTGGCCACCACGATTGTGTACCCGCACCAGCCACAGAATCGCTGGGATGCGTCGCGGGCGGAGCTTGCTGCTTTGGTGGCTGAACATGGTGTGGAGCTCATCGCGGTGGGCAATGGTACGGCATCGCGCGAATCCGAAAAGCTCGCCGGTGAAGTGGCCGACCTCATTGCGCAGGCAGGTGGCAAGCGGCCGACGCCGGTGATGGTGAGTGAGTCCGGTGCATCCATCTACTCAGCGAGTGCCATCGCGGCAGAAGAATTCCCGGACATGGATGTTTCCTTGCGCTCCGCCGTGTCCATCGCGCGGCGCCTGCAGGACCCGTTGGCAGAGTTGGTCAAGGTGGATCCGAAGTCCATTGGCGTTGGCCAGTACCAGCATGACGTGAACCAGGTTGCGCTCGCCCAAACTCTGGACGCAGTGGTGGAAGATGCAGTGAACTCCGTTGGCGTGGACGTGAACACGGCGTCCGCGCCACTGCTGGAACGCGTGGCGGGGCTGTCTAATACGGTGGCTAAGAACATTGTGGCGTACCGCGATGAGCACGGCAGCTTCACTAATCGCAAGGAGCTGGGCAAAGTTCCGCGCTTGGGTCCGAAGGCCTTTGAGCAGGCAGCGGGCTTCCTACGCATTCAGGGTGGTGCGGACCCGCTGGATGCCTCGGCAGTGCACCCGGAGGCGTATCCGGTGGTGGAACGCATTGCCACCGCAACCGGAATGGACACCACCTCCCTCATCGGCAATACCGCGGTGTTGACCAAACTTGCCCCCGCAGATTTCGCCGACGACACCTTTGGTGTGCCTACGGTGACAGACATCATCGCCGAGCTGGACAAGCCGGGGCGTGACCCGCGCCCGGAATTCACCACCGCCACGTTCAAAGAAGGCGTTAATGAGGTCAAGGACTTGAAACCCGGCATGATCCTGGAGGGCACGGTGACCAACGTTGCTGCCTTCGGCGCATTCGTGGATGTCGGCGTGCACCAGGATGGACTTGTGCATGTGTCCGCGATGAGCAATAAGTTCGTTTCCGACCCGCATGATGTGGTGCGATCCGGCCAGGTGGTCAAGGTGAAAGTGATGGACGTCGATGTCGCCCGCAATCGCATCGGCTTGTCGCTGCGGCTTGAGGACGAACCGGGGAAACCCAACAAGTCCAACAAACCCGCAGGGAAGAAGCGTGGGGCGGGGAACAGGGGACGTCGACAAGCGAAAAATGCGCAGCAAGCACAGGGCTCGATGGCGGATGCTTTGAAGCGGGCTGGATTTGGGAAGTGACCCGGCATTATGCAAGAATAGTCGGGTCTTGTAGCCGACATGAACCGGTCGAGCACCCCAGGAGGGGAAGAGCCGCTAGGTTCCTCTGTCCAAATCTGAAAAGGAATTCGTATGTCTAACGGCATCATCGATAAGGTCGACGCAGGCCAGCTGCGCGACGACATCCCGGACTTCCGTCCTGGCGACACCCTGGGCGTTCACGTCAAGGTGATCGAGGGTAGCGTCACCCGTACCCAGCTTTTCGAGGGTTTTGTTGTCCGTCGTCAGGGCTCCGGTATTCGTGAGACCTTCACCGTCCGCAAGATCTCCTTCGGCATCGGTGTGGAGCGTACCTTCCCGGTTCACTCCCCGAACATTGACCGCATTGAGGTTCTGCGTCGTGGCCGTGTCCGCCGTGCGAAGCTGTACTACATGCGCGATCTGCGCGGCAAGGCTGCCCGCATCAAGGAGCGTCGCTAAATTTCAGCGCCCTAACGCCCTCTTTATCCACTGCGCACTCTCGCGTGGGAAGGGGGCGTTTCGCATGCTCAGTGTTAAAGTGTTTCTCCGTGACTGATACCCCCCAGCGTCCTACTCACACCGAAGAAGACCGCACGATGCCGTGGTATGTGGAGATCCCTATGGTGGTTCTTCTCACCCTCGGCCTGATCTTTTTGTTGCAAACATTCGTTGGCCGTGTGTACCTGATTCCGTCCGCATCCATGGAGCCCACGCTTCATGGTTGTGAGGGGTGCAATGGTGACCGCATCTTTGTGCAGAAGCTGTCCTACTATTTCTCTGACCCGGAGCCGGGGGATCTCGTGGTGTTTGAGGGAGCTCCATCGTGGAATACCTCCTACCAGTCCAACCGGTCGAACAACCCGTTTGTTGCTGGTTTGCAGCAGTTGGGGTCCTACGTCGGGCTCGTCCCACCGGATGAGAACAACTTGGTCAAGCGTGTGATTGCTACCGGCGGGCAGACAGTGTCCTGCCAAGAAGGCGACCCATCGGTGATGGTGGATGGCAAGCCCACAGACCAGTCTTTCATTCTTCAGCCGCCGGATAATCCGGTGCTGCCACAGAATGGTTCTGAGGCGTGTGGCGGCAAGTATTTTGGACCGTTGACAGTGCCGGAAGGCAATATTTTTGTGATGGGTGATAACCGCACCAATTCCATGGATTCGCGTTACCACATGGGTGATGAGTTCCAGGGCACCATTCCGGAGAAGAACATCCGCGGTAAAGTCTCCTTCATCATTTTGCCGTTGACTCGTATTGGTCCGGTGAAAAACGGTGATGTGGAGCTGCTGCAGCAGTAAATGCGCAGGCTGAAACAGCTCCGTACGTACGATGCGGCGCTGGATAAAGCAGGTCTCGGTCCCGTTGCGGGTATTGATGAGGCGGGCCGTGGTGCCTGCTTTGGCCCCATCACCATCGCCGCGTGCATCCTGCCTTCGCGCCCACTGCTCGGGTTGGAGGAGCTCACGGATTCCAAGAAGCTCACGCCGAAGAAGCGCGAGGTGCTTTTCAATGAGGTGGTGTCCTCCGCCACCGCATACTCCATCGTGCACATCAGTGCCGGGGAGATTGATCGCCGTGGAATCCAAAACGCGAACCTCGATGGTGCCCGTCGCGCCATCTCCGAGTTGTCTGTTGAGCCAGGTTTTGTGCTTGTCGACGCCTTCCGGGTCCCCGGCCTCACCACCCCCCAACTCCCCATCGTGGGTGGTGACTACACGGCGCGCTGCATTGCTGCGGCGAGCGTCCTGGCCAAAGTTAGCCGTGACCGCTTGATCATCCAGATGGCGGAGGAGTTTCCAGACTACGGCTTGAAGGGGCACAAGGGGTATGGGACGCAGGCTCATATGGATGCGGTGCGCCGCCACGGTGCGAGCCCTGAGCATCGCTACACTTATGCCAACGTTGCAGCAGCCCACCAAACGTATATGAGGAGCACGAGGCGATGAGCGCTGAGGAATTGGAGAATTACGAGGCAGAGGTTGAGCTTTCTCTGTACCGCGAGTACCGCGACGTGGTCAGCCAGTTTTCCTACGTGGTGGAGACAGACCGCCGCTTTTACTTGGCTAATGGCGTGGAGCTGATTCCGCACACCGAAGGTAAGGATGTGTACTACGAAGTGCGCATGTCAGACGCCTGGGTGTGGGACATGTATCGCGCTGTGCGCTTTGTCCGCTACGTGCGCGTGATCACGTACAAGGATGTCAACATTGAGGAGCTGGATAAGCCGGAGATGGTCATTCCGGAGTAGCCCCATCGCACCAGCACCCTGTGGATAAAGAAGTGTTATCCACAGGGTGTTTTGTTTATTTGTGGCCAATTTTCATTCTGAGGGATCCGTTTGGTCTTTTGCGTCGTCCAAAGGAGTAGGCCGCCTTGATGCGCGGTGCAAGTTAACACAAAAGATCGGAGAAGACGATGGTGAAAAGTACGCCTGACACTGGTTTGGATACGAACCCGTGGGTGCTGGGCACGCTCGGTGAATCAAGTACGGCTGCCTGGTATGAGGAGATGGGGTATGAGATTGTCCAGCTTGGGTACAGAACCAGGCGGGGTGAAATCGATGTGATTGCTCGTGCGGAGGACGGAACGATTGTTTTCATCGAGGTGAAAACGCGGCGTGGGCACAGCTTTGGGGCGGCGGAGGCGGTGACAGCACGCAAGCTTAACCGTATCCGCGCAGCCGCATCGGAGTGGTTGATGGGTCAGCCTTATTCGCTAGTGCGTTTCGACGTCGTGGAGGTGCTTTACAACGGCCACGACTTCTTCCACCGCATGTACCAGGGGGTTGAAGATGGCGCTTGCTAGTACGTACAGTGCGGCTGTTGAAGGCGTTAATGCTCACTTTGTCACGGTGGAGGCCAATGTAGGACCGGGGCTCCCCGGGATCCACATCGTTGGCTTGGGAGACAAAGCGGTGGGGGAGTCCCGTGACCGTATTCGCACCGCCGTAGCGAATTCGGTGCTGCCATGGCCGCGCACAAAAATCATGGTGTCCTTGTCGCCGGCGAATCTGCCTAAGTCGGGCTCCCATTTTGATCTTCCTGTTGCGTTGGCGGTCCTCGCCAGCATGGATCCCCGGGCCGAGCGGAGACTGAAGCGTTCGCTCATCGTGGGGGAGCTGGCCCTATCCGGTGGGCTGCGCCGAGTGGATGGCATTTTGCAGATCATCGCGCAAGCGCTGCATGGCCATCCGGATGGCGGTGAGATTGATCATGTGATCATCCCCGCTGGCAATGCGCAGGAAGCTGCACTCATTGGACACCCGGCGGTTAGGATTGCACACACGCTCAGTGAAGCGTGGCAGTGGGCGATCGGGGAGAGCGAACTGCCTGGCCTCGAAACCGTGACACATACGGTGGAGCCGGTCCGTGTGCCCGATTTCCGGGACGTGATCGGCCAGCTCCATGAACGCCGCGCTATGGAAATTGCGGCAGCGGGTGCGCACCACATGCTCATGATTGGTTCGCCGGGCTCCGGCAAATCGATGCTGGCGGAAAGGTTGCCGTCGATCTTGCCGGACCTGTCGCCCGAGCAGGTGGTGGAAGCAACCGCGATTCATTCAATCTCGGGGAACTCCTCGGGGGAGGTGATTATGAGGGCGCCGTTTGTGGCACCGCATCCGTCGTTAGGCAGAGCAGCCCTGATTGGCGGTGGCTCTGGTATTCCACGACCCGGCGCGGTGAGCCATGCGCATCATGGGGTGCTCTTTCTAGACGAGGTCAGCGAGATCGACGCCCGCACCCTCGACGCCCTGCGTGTCCCCCTGGAGAAGGGCGAGGTGCAGCTCACACGCGCGCGCCGGGTGGTAGTGTATCCGGCGAATTTCCAGCTCATCATGGCCGCGAATCCGTGCCGCTGTGGTGTAGACAATGCGGCGAAATGCGAGTGTTCCTCTGGCGAGCGTGCGAAGTACCTGCGAAACTTATCGGGGCCACTGCGGGACCGTATTGATATCTGCTTGAACACCACCTCCGTGGGTGGTGTTGTCACGGCGTCGGATCAGGAATCTTCCGCAGTGATTGCGCAGCGTGTGCTGGCCGCGCGGGACCGCTCCCAATGGCGGTGGGCTAAAGCGGGATTATCAGCCACGACGAATGGGCGCGTCCCCGGCGCGGTACTGCGGCGAGATTTCCCGGCTGCGGAGGACGGCATGGGCGTGATCAGTACCGCTTTGGCCGATGGCATGATCAGTCAGCGTGGCGTGGACCGGCTTCTTCGCCTGTCGTGGACACTAGCGGATCTTGCCGGGGTGGACACACCGCGTCTGGCAGAGGTGATGGATGCGCTGAGCCTGCGTGAAACGGAACAGCAGGGGGTTGCAGCATGAGTTCGCTTGAATCCTGGGCATATCTGAACCGCGTGGTGGAAGGTCCAAACCGGCACGTGTTGGCACTGCTTGACGCGGGGCGTGATGCTGATGAGATTGCACACGGCATCCGTACTCGTGCGACTTGGCTCGGAGGTTTGGGGCCGACTACGGAATCGCGCTACACGTGGGATCAACCAGAGGAGGATCTGGCTGCGGCGGAGCAGGAAGGATACGTGTTGCTCACTCCCGAATCGGAGCACTGGCCGCGCGATGAGATCGCAGCGTCCTTCGATGTGGCCCGCGCAAAAGCCATGCGTGAAGCAGTGGGGAACAGGTTGAGTCTGCCACCTGATGCCTATGCGCCACACGCGTTGTGGGTGCGGGGCAATACGAATCTGGCGCAGTTGTTTGCCAGTGCGGTGGGGATCGTGGGTACACGCGCTGCTTCCGCGTACGGGCGCCATGCAACGACTGATTTGTGTCAGGGACTCGTGCGCCACCAGCACACCATTGTCTCCGGCGGGGCGTTGGGAATTGACACGGTGGCGCACTCCACGGCTCTCGATGCCGGCGGCACAACCGTTGTTGTTGCGGCGTGTGGTGCCGGGCAGGTGTATCCGCGACGCAATGAGCAGCTGTTTGCGAGGATCGCGAATGAGGGAGGGGCGATCGTCACCGAGTATCCACCCGGAATGACCCCGGACCGCCACCGCTTCCTCACCAGGAACCGGCTTGTTGCCGCGCTGACTCAGGGCACCATCGTTGTGGAAGCAGCGTTCCGGTCCGGTGCGTTGAACACTCTGAAGTGGGTGGAAGTGTTCAACCGAGTGGGCATGGCGGTGCCGGGGCCCATCCTCGGGCCGGGGTCCTTGGGCACGAATCTGGCCATCCGTGATGAGCGCGCAGCGATGGTCCTGAGCGCCGATGATGCGCACGAGAAGCTCAGCCCCATCGGCACATCGGATGTGGACGGCCAGCTTGAGATGGACTACGCCGCAAACGCCATCCAGCAACTCTCCCGCAACGAGCTGCGGGTCTATGACTCCCTGCCGCTCGCTGACACCGGTGGGCTGGAAGCCGGGGACATTGCCCAAGCATGCGGCTTCACCATCGGTCTGACGGTTCACCTGCTCATGGACCTGAACAAAAAAGGCATGGTCATCCGTAAAGGCCAGCTCTGGGAAAGGGCTGATAGCGCGCACGTACCCGCCTAACCCAGGAGTGGCCATATACTGCCAGGAGGTCTAAAAACGGCAGGAGGGCACCATGACGCAACTCAACGCGGCGATCGATGACTTCGCTGACTACGCCCTCCTGGTCAAAGGTCGCTCCGAAGCCACAGTCAAGGGCTACCGCAGTGACTTACGGTCACTTGCGGAATTCGCCCCGCTTTTCGACGATTTCACTCTCCCCACCCTCCGCTCCTGGCTCGCCGCCGGCATGCGCGCCGGGCTGGCCCACTCTACCATGGCGCGACGTACTGCTGCGGCCCGCGCGTTTTCTACCTGGGCCTACGAACATGGCCACCTTGAATCCGATGTGGCTGCCCGCCTGGTCACTCCGAAAGTGAACCGTCACCTACCCGATGTGGTGAGCCCGAAGCGTGCCCAAGAGCTCGTTGAGGCACAGATCAACCCGGACGCCCATGGGCCTGAGGCAGCCCGTGACCGTGCGATGCTTGAGCTGCTCTATGCCACGGGCATGCGCGTCTCCGAACTCACCGGACTGGATGTGGACGATGTAGACCTCGGCCGTGGCTTAGCCAAAGTCACTGGTAAGGGCAATAAACAACGCGTTGTTCCTTTCGGGGACAATGCGTGCACCGCGCTTGATACGTGGCTGTCGCGCCGGGGCGAGTTGGCTGCGAAGAATAAAGAGGGGGCCGCCGGACATGCACTGTTCCTCGGCTCGCGTGGTAGGCGTATTGACGTGCGCCAGGTCCGCCGAGTCGTGGAACGTGCCGCGCAACGCACTGGCGACAGTGACTTAAGCCCACACGCGCTGCGCCACAGCGCCGCCACCCACATGCTTGAAGGTGGTGCGGACCTTCGAGTTGTGCAGGAACTCCTTGGACACTCCTCCTTGCAGACCACGCAGATTTACACCCACGTCAGCGCACAGCGCCTGAAAGCGGTGTACGACCAAGCCCATCCACGGGCTTAAGACGAATAGTCGGTGTGTCTAGCAACGTCAGCGGATTGATGTATGTATCCGGTCCCGTCTTGGCACCCCAGTGCAGCCCATCGTGACCCCCATTCGGTGGTGCCATCCGACCAATCGGTTGCCCTTCCTGGACAACATCCCCGACCGCCACGGTGGGGAACACCGGTTGGTACGTCGTGCGGATGCCGTCCTCATGATCAATGGAGATCACCGGGACCCCCACCACCACACCCACGAAGGCCACCACGCCGTCTTCGGCTGCCACAATGTCTTGCCCGGTGCGTGCCGTCAAATCCACACCGCGGTGGCCGCGCATCCAGTTCTTCTCCGGGATGTCAGCCCCGCGCGTGACCCGCGTGGCACTCGATGCGCCAGTCGTCGGATCCACGTATGCCCACGCAGGGCAGAAACCACCAAGGAGGGTTGCTACTGCTACTCCCACGGCAAAGAACAAACGCTGAAAAGGAATCATGGGTTCGATTGTGGGGAAGGGGGCGTCGATAAGCGAAAAGGGCCTGTGGAAAACGACAAGCTATCCACAGGGCCGCGCCATAAATTGGCGCATACGCTGGAGCAATGTAGACTTACACGGCAGCAACGAGTCCATTCGGGCGAGTTGACTACGCGCGGTGAAAATGCCTGGTCATAGCCTATCTTCGATAGGTGTAGTGGAACAGGTGCCACCACTTGCACCGGTCCTTTTCGTGAATCACTTGCGGGCAGTTCCATGTCCACGGAAAAATTATTGGTTCCACGGAAGGCGCGAGTGTGGCTCACCGCTAGGGTGTGGGGCAAACCCACACAACAAGACAGGAAACCGAGAATATTTACTCCAAAGGAGACATTCCCATGGCAGTTGTAACCATGCGTGAACTCCTCGACGCAGGTGTGCACTTCGGCCACCAGACGCGTCGTTGGAACCCGAAGATGCGTCGCTTTATCTTCACCGACCGCAACGGCATCTACATCATCGACCTGCAGCAAACGCTGACCTACATCGATGAGGCATTCGAATTCGTCAAGGAGACCGTCGCACACGGCGGCACCATCCTGTTCGTGGGCACCAAGAAGCAGGCCCAGGAGCCGGTCCAGGAAGAAGCACAGCGCGTGGGCATGCCGTATGTCAACCACCGCTGGCTCGGCGGCATGCTGACCAACTTCCAGACCGTGTCCAAGCGTCTCGCCCGCATGAAGGAACTGCAGGCCATGGACGCAGCCGAGGATGGCTACGCAGGCCGCGGCAAGAAGGAAATCCTCATGCTCACCCGCGAGCGCACCAAGCTGGAGCGCGTCCTGGGTGGCATCTCCGAGATGACCAAGACCCCATCCGCACTGTGGATCGTGGACACGAACAAGGAGCACATCGCTGTCGCTGAGGCGCAGAAGCTGCGCATCCCGGTCGTGGCAGTCCTGGACACCAACTGTGACCCGGACGTTGTTGACTACCCGATCCCGGGCAACGACGACGCAATCCGCTCCGTCAAGCTGCTCACCCACATCATCGGTGAGGCAGTCGTTGCTGGTAAGCAGCAGCGCGAAGAGCGCGCTCTGGCCAAGGCACGTGAAGCTGCAGGCGACGTACCGGCTGAGGCAACCGAGCAGGCTCCGGCCGCAGAGCAGGCTGAGGCAGCAGCGGAAGCGCCGGCAGCTGAAGCAGCTTCCGAAAACTAAGCTGAGGCTAAACCTCACAACAGGTAACCCCCGCGTCCGGTATAGCGTCCCGTCCGCCTCGCCTCGCACGAGAGCGTGACGGACACGTGGGCACGGGGGTTTCCTCACAACACAGTTGGTTCTAGCGAGCTGGGCATGCCGGTCCGGCATGCGTGCACTACGCTGTCAACTGACCTTTTACATACTTTGAACAACCACCACGAGGAGGGTCGCCCCACTATGGCGAACTACACCGCTGCAGACGTGAAGAAGCTGCGCGAAACCACCGGCTCCGGCATGCTCGATTGCAAGAGGGCCCTGGAAGAATCCGGCGGCGACTTTGACAAGGCCGTTGAGATCCTGCGCATCAAGGGTGCCAAGGACGTGGGCAAGCGCGCTGAGCGCAACGCTCTCGAGGGTCTGGTGGCTGTCTCTGGCAACACCATCGTTGAGATCAACTCTGAGACTGACTTCGTGGCTAAGAACGATGAGTTCAAGCAGATTGCCCAGCAGATTGCTGATGCGGCTGCCGCTGTGAAGGCTAACTCCGTTGAGGAGCTCGCTGGTGCTGACGTCAATGGTGAGACTGCTGCTGATGTCCTGCAGTCACTGTCCGCAAAGATCGGCGAGAAGCTCGAGCTGCGTCGTGCGGCTACCGTTGAGGGTGACAACATCGCTAAGTACCTGCACCAGAAGGCTGCAGACCTGCCACCGGCAGTGGGCGTGCTTGTGTCCTACACCGGTGACAACGCTGAGGCTGCACACCAGGTTGCTCTGCAGATCGCTGCTATGAAGGCTCGTTACCTGGACAAGGACTCTGTCCCGGCTGATGTCGTGGAGAAGGAGCGCGCAGTCCAGGAAGAGATCACCCGCAACGAGGGCAAGCCGGAAGCTGCCATCGAGAAGATCATCGAAGGTCGTCTTGGCGGCTTCTTCAAGGACGTTGCTCTGCTTGAGCAGCCGTCCCTGGCTGATTCCAAGAAGACTGTCCGTCAGTTCACTGAGGAGAACGGCATTGAGGTCAAGGACTTCGTCCGTTTCGAGGTTGGTCAGGCTTAAGCCCTAGCTCAAAGCTCTAACGCAGCATGTGCCCCAGGTTCGCCTGGGGCTTTTTGCTTATCGACGTTCCAACACCCACACCCCGTCCCGTCCCTCAAACCTCATTTGCGCATCTGGGTTCAGCTCTAACACTGCCTCGGCGTCGCCTGCACACAAGTCGACCTGGGATCGTTCCAAAGCCACCTTTGACACTTTGCCGTTGGGTTTTTGGACGAGTACCCAGTTGGTGGAGTCGTATGAGTCCTCATAATTGCGAAACACGTGATGGCCAAGCATGTCATTTGCCGTCTGGCCCGCGTACGGGCAAACAAGGAGGACTTGCGTGGCCTTGGGATAAACGTCGCTGACATGCAGCGTGACAGAAGCGTCACCCGCGTGTTCTGCCAACGCGTCCTGCAGCGCGTGCTGCTCCGGGTGTGTGCCACAGGCTGTTAGTAGCAAACAGGAAAGGGCGGCAGTAGTGAGTTTGGCGCGCATCTGGGTCCTTCTCCTCCGGCAGCGTAAGATTGTCGCCGAGTGTATCTGACCCCCTTTTCAAAGGAGTTGACAAACGTGACCGAAGCCACGGCACCCATGCGTACAGGCTACAAGCGAGTGATGCTGAAGCTTGGTGGTGAGATGTTCGGTGGGGGCAAGGTCGGCATTGACCCTGATGTGGTTGAAAGTGTGGCCAAGCAGATCGCTGAAGTTGCCCGTGGTGGTACCGAGATCGCCGTGGTGATCGGTGGCGGTAACTTCTTCCGCGGCGCGCAGTTGCAGCAGCGCGGCATGGACCGTGCACGCTCGGACTACATGGGCATGCTGGGCACCGTGATGAACTGCCTGGCGCTGCAGGACTTCCTGCAGCAGGAGGGCGTGGACTGCCGTGTGCAGACCGCGATCAACATGGCGCAGGTGGCGGAGCCGTACCTGCCGCTGCGTGCATCCCGCCACCTGGAGAAGGGCCGCGTGGTCATCTTCGGTGCCGGCATGGGTATGCCGTACTTCTCCACCGACACCACGGCCGCGCAGCGCGCCCTGGAAATCGGGTGTGATGTTCTGCTCATGGCCAAAGCAGTCGACGGCGTGTATTCCGACGACCCACGCACGAACCCGGACGCTGAGCTCTTCAGCGAGATTTCTCCGCGTGAGGCACTGGAGAAGAACCTCAAGGTCGCCGACGCCACTGCTTTCAGCCTCTGCATGGATAACAACATGCCGATCCTGGTGTTCAACCTGCTCAAGGAAGGCAATATTGCGCGGGCGGTTGCGGGGGAGCGCATCGGCACCCTCGTGAAGTAATGCTCATTCTCGCCGCGATGGCGGTTGGGGCGGTCATCCCTGCCCAGACCGCGGTGAACAGTCGCCTGCGCACGAGCGTGGGTGCGCCCTTACCCACGAGCTTTTACTCTTTCACCGTCGCGTTTCTGTGCGCGGTGACCCTGGCCGTGGCCATTTCTGGATTCCGCTGGGATTTTGCAGCCGCTGCTGCGGAACCCTGGTGGGTGTGGATCGGCGGTGTCATGGGCACCGTGTTCCTCACCGGCAACGTGCTGCTGTTCCCGCGGTTGGGCAGCGTGGAAACTGTGGTCATACCCATCCTGGGCCAAGTGATCATGGCGTTGGTCATCGACCAGTTTGGCATCTTCGGGGCGCCCCAAACGGAAGCCAGTGCGCTGCGTTTGCTTGGCGCGGTCGTGGTCCTGGCTGGCATCGTGTGCATTCACGTTCTCCGTCACAATAGCGACGGAGCAATAAGAAGCCACGCGGGTGGCGGCTCCCTGTGGGGTTGGCGTGCCTTCGGTGTCTTCATGGGCATGTGCTCCGCCACTCAAACCGCGGCCAATGGTTATTTGGGCACCGTCCTGGGTAGCTCGATCCAGGCGGGCGCCGTCAACTTGGCTGTCGGCGCAACACTGCTGTTTCTGCTCAGCTTGACTTTCCGTTCTTCCCGCCAGGCGCTCCTATCCACTATTGAACCCGGCCCGTGGTGGATGTGGCTCGGCGGAGTGTTCGGTGCGATCTTCGTGGTGGGAATGGCAACCCTGGCGCCAATTATCGGCACGGGCGCCACAGTCATCGGCCAGCTTGCCGGCACGATTATCTGTGGTCAGGTCATTGAGCGCTTCGGTTTCTTTGGCAGCCCAAAAACTCCGCTCCACGCCAACCGCGTGGTGGGCCTTGTCCTCGTGTTCATCGGCGCGGTCTTGGTGCGCGCGCTTTAGCGCCACTCGCGCACGACGGGTTCAATCAGCTGCGCCAGTTGGAGCAGCGTCGCATCATCCACGGTGAGCCCACCCAAATGAACCGGTCCCACTGCCACTGCAGGCCCACCCGAGAGGTTGAACAGGGAACACCACGGTGACCATTCGGTTTGCGCCATGAAGCTGTCCTCCGGCGCTAAACCAGGGAAGTAGTCCACCGCGGGCGGGTCCGCCGCAATCGTGGGTGTGAGCACCACGTCCACATCCCATTGCGCCGCCACATGCGTTGCCACACCCGCTGCCTGTTGCCGTGCCAACGTCACATCGCCCGGGGTCAAGGCGCGACCCTCACGCCGCAACCACGCCAAATATTCGCTGTCTGCCGGGTCCACGTCCGCAAAATTATGCGTGATCAACGTACGGAAGTAGCCAAAAGCGCGCTCCGCACCAGAGAAAGGTTCAAGCACTTGCTTATCGACGCCTCCCAGCTCCTCCAGAACCTCCCCCGCACGCTCCACCACAGCAACACGTTTCTCGTCTACTTGTGCGTTGGGGGCGAAGAGGGGAGAGGTGCAGATGCCGAGGCGGAGACGTCGATAAGCATTCTGGGGCAGACCATGAAGGGTGAGCTGATCGGCGACCGTGCGGGTGAGGAACCCATCCACGGTGCCCGCGCCGGAAGGCTTGAAACCCACAACTTCGCATGCGGCGGCAGGCACCCGCAACGATCCACCTGCATCACTGCCATGTGCCGCGCGATGCAGCCCCTCGGCCACAACCACCGCTGCACCCGAGGAGGAACCACCCGGTGTGGCTCCCGGATAAGCAGGGGACACGAGCTCCGGCACCCGCTCCGCGTACACCGTGGCACCCATCTCCGCCGTCACAGTCTTGCCGTTGATCGCCGCGCCCTGGCGCACCAGCGTGGCGAGGAATGGTGAGGTCGTGCGCGCTTTGTACTCGCGCGCGGGGTTCCCCATCGTGGTAGGCATCCCCGCGACATCCGAAAGATCCTTCGCGGGGATCACCCAACCAGCCAACCGCCCAGCAGTTTGGGGCAGGACGGAATTGTCGAGGTAGGTGAAAGCAGCATGCATCGTGAAGTTCAGTGTAGAAGCGGCTGCTAAGTTAGTACACGACAACGGCGCGCACAATGCGCGCGATGAAAGGATGAACACCCCATGATCGACGACGTATTGCTCGACGCCGAAGAGCGCATGACCAACTCCGTGGAACACACCCGCTCTGAGCTGGTGGCCATCCGCACCGGCCGCGCGAACCCTGCCATGTTCAACGGTGTTATGGCTGATTTCTACGGCGCACCCACCCCGATCAACCAGATGGCCACCATCTCCGTGCCGGAGCCTCGGATGCTGCTGATCAAGCCGTTCGACCCGTCCACGATGGGTGAGATTGAAAACGCGATCCGTAACTCCGACCTCGGCGTCAACCCGACCGATGACGGTCACGTCATCCGCGTGACCATCCCGCAGCTCACCGAAGAGCGCCGCCGCGACCTGGTCAAGCAGGCCAAGGCAAAGGGTGAGGACGGCAAGATTGCCATCCGCAACGTCCGCCGCTCCGGCATGGACGCACTGAAAAAGATCCAGAAGGACGGCGACGCGGGTGAGGACGAAGTGACCGCAGCTGAGAAGGAACTGGACAAGACCACCGCCAAGTACGTCGAGCAGATTGACGACTTGGTGGGCAAGAAGGAAGCAGAGCTCCTCGAGGTCTAAATTCCGTGACGGACACGACTGAAAACCAACACCAGCGCCGAGTTCACCTGCCTAAACCCAAGAACTCCGCGGGCCGAAACCTGCCCGTGGCGATTGCCACGAGTGTGGTGCTTATTACCTTGGTGCTCGTGGCCACCTACGTGGGGCCTGTCATGTGGTATCCCGTTGTCAGCGTGGCTGCCGCGCTGGCGATGTGGGAAACCTTCACCCGCCTGCGCGAACACGGCTTTGGTGTGTACCGCTTTGCCAGCATCGTGCTGGGCATATCCATGATTGTGTCTACGTGGCCGTTTGGATATACCGGGTTGCTGGCCACCTTCACCGTAAGCGTGTTGGCCCTCATGTTCGCGCGCCTGTTCTTCCACGGCCCGGATACCGCGCCACGGAACTATGTGCGCGACACAGCCGTGAACATTTTTGTCCTCGTGTGGATCGGCATGTTCGGTGCCTTTGCCGCCATGATCTCCCGCCTAGAAGCGCCAGGGGTCGCGGGTGGATTTTTCATCATCACGTTCATCGCATGCGTGGTGGCCAATGATGTGGGTGGGTACACCGCCGGTGTTCTCTTCGGTTCACATCCGATGGCACCGGCAGTAAGCCCGAAGAAATCCTGGGAAGGATTCGTCGGCTCTGTCATCCTCGGTGCGGTGACGGGTGTACTCACCGGCATGTACCTGCTGGGGACACAGTGGTGGGCAGGACTCATCTTCGGGCTCGGCATCGTCGTGTGCGCCACCCTGGGAGATTTGGTGGAAAGCCAGTTCAAACGTGAACTGGGCATCAAGGATATGTCTGCGCTCTTGCCAGGTCACGGCGGAATGATGGACCGGGTTGACGGCATCCTACCGGCGGCTGCGGCGACGTGGCTGCTGATGAACGTCGTCGTGCTGTAACAATTGACCATGACGTGGCAAACCAGGCAGAATGGGCCACGTCATGAGTGATTTTCCAAAGATCCAGTTGCTGTCCCCCAAGCGCGGCATGCCGCCGAAGCACTTCGCGGACCTGACCGTTGAAGAACGCATCACTGCATTGGGGGAGCTCGGCCTACCCAAGTTCCGCGCCGACCAGATCGCACGCCACTACTACGGCCGCTATGAAGCGGACCCGTCCACGATGACGGACCTACCTGCTGCTCAACGTGAGACAGTCAAGGAAGCACTGTTCCCACGCTTGCTCACCCCGGTGCGCACCGTGGAAACCGATAACGGTGATACCACCAAGACCTTGTGGCGCCTGCACGACGGGATCTTGTTGGAATCCGTACTTATGCGCTACCCGGGCCGCGCGACCCTGTGCATCTCCTCCCAGGCTGGCTGTGGCATGGCGTGCCCGTTCTGTGCGACCGGCCAGGGTGGGCTTGACCGTAACCTGTCCACCGCGGAGATCGTGGACCAGGTGCGTGAAGCCGCCGCCATGATGGAAGCTGAAGGCGGTCGCTTGACCAACGTAGTCTTTATGGGCATGGGGGAGCCACTGGCTAACTACAACCGCGTGGTGGCCGCGGTGCGTCAGATCATCTTGCCCGCGCCGGAGGGCTTTGGCATCTCACAGCGCAACGTGACGGTGTCCACTGTGGGGCTCGCGCCGGCTATCCGTAAGCTTGCGGACGAAGGCTTCAATGTCACCCTCGCGGTTTCCCTGCACACGCCTGATGATGAACTGCGCGACACCCTCGTCCCCATGAACAATCGCTTCTCCGTCGCCGACGTTCTGGATGCTGCCCGTTACTTCGCGGACCAAACCGGCCGGCGCGTATCCATCGAGTACGCGCTCATCCGCGACATCAATGACCATGATTTCCGTGCGGACATGCTGGGCAAAAAGCTTCACGACGCATTGGGCCCCCTCGTCCACGTCAACCTCATCCCACTGAACCCGACCCCGGGTTCGAAGTGGGACGCGTCCCCGCGTGAGCGCCAGGACGAGTTCGTCCGCCGCGTCATCGCCCAAGGTGTGCCGTGCACAGTGCGTGACACCAAGGGCCAAGAAATCGCTGCTGCGTGCGGCCAGCTGGCCGCCGATGAAAAGGCAGAGGCCTAACACCACATCGGGGCAGAAGAAAACCCCAGCTAACAGATCATAGAACTGCTAGCTGGGGTTAACTAAATGTCTTACTTGCCCAGTTGCTGGGTGCTGCGGGAAGCGCGGAATGCCTCCGGCTCAATGTTGTGGGCGCGCAGCTGGCTGTCGGTCAGATCAGCGTATGGTCCGGTCATGGTGCGCTGGAGTTCAGTCCAGTTCTTTTCCTCGTAACCGACCGGCTGGTTGAAAGCGGTGAGAGTGCGCACCTGGGACAGCTCCGGGCGGATGGCAAACAGCACAAGGCCGAGAGCAATAAGGACTGCCAGGGCGATCAACCAGATGGTCTCCACGTGGCCCCTATGGTTGCCGAAGTTGAAGCCAATGAGGAAAGCCACGGACACCCAACCAGCGATCTGGATGGTCTTCGGGGTCAGTTCAGACCAACCCCACTTGGCGGAAGGCACATCAGCCTCGGAAACACCGTTGTAGACCTGGGGTGCGTCATCCTTAGCGCTCACAGCAAACTCCTTGACACGGGTTAGGGAAAAGAGTCAATGCCACCATTTTGGCACACGTGGTGCTGTGTTTCCGATTCATCCCCCCGAAACACCCCGAACCTCACCCTTAGTATGACCCCACAGCGCTTCCCGCCCGCTCTGTGTGACAATGAAACTGTGCGCAAAGTTGTGATTTTGGGTTCCACGGGTTCCATCGGTACGCAGGCGTTAGATGTCATTCGGGACAACCCCGATGCCTTTGAGGTCGTGGGTATTTCCGCCGCCGGGTCGGATCCAGCCACGATCGTCGCCCAGGCGCGGGAGTGGGGGTTGGGGGCGGGGCAGGTTGGCGTCGCTAAGCAAGAAGCTGCTGATGAGGTAAGCCGTGAGCTCGGAGGCGAGGTTCTGCGCGGTGACGCGGCCGCGGAAACGCTGGTGCGCCACGTGAACGCTGATGTGGTGCTGAACGCTCTTGTCGGATCGCTGGGGCTCGCTTCGACGTTGGCCACGCTGGACAGTGGCGCGGTGCTCGCGCTGGCGAACAAGGAGTCTCTCGTTGCGGGCGGCGATATTGTCATGGCGCGCGGCGGCGAGATCGTCCCCGTTGATTCAGAGCATTCCGCGATGGCGCAATGCTTACGCGCGGGCCGGGCCGAGGATGTGGAACGCTTCGTCCTTACTGCCTCCGGTGGGCCTTTCCTTGGGCAAACACGTGAGCAGATGTGGGACGCCACCCCCGCACAAGCTGCCGCGCATCCGACGTGGTCGATGGGGCAGATGAACACGTTGAACTCCGCGACGATGGTGAATAAAGGCCTCGAGCTGATTGAGGCGACGCTGCTCTTTGGCATCTCCCCGGACATCATTGATGTGACCGTGCACCCGCAGTCGATCGTGCACTCGATGGTGACCTTTGTGGACGGTGCCACGATCGCGCAGGCTTCGCCGCCGTCGATGAAAATGCCGATCGCGCATGCCCTCGCCTGGCCGAACCGTGTCGCGGACGTACAGCCGCAGCTCGACTTCACACAGGCGATGGATTGGCGCTTTGAGCCACTCGACGAGGAAGCTTTTCCCGCCGTTCGCCTCGCGCGTGAGGTTGCGCGCGCTCGCGGAACTTTCCCGGCGGTGTACAACGCCGCCAATGAAGAAGCCGCATCGGCCTTCTTGGCGGGCAAGATCCGCTTCCCGCAGATCGTGGACACCATCGACTTCGTGCTGGATTCGGCGTCGGATTTTGCGGTGGTACCGTCATCCTTCAATGACATCGTGGCGGTGGAAACGCAGGCCCGTGCCCGCGCCGTGGAGCGGATTCAAGCGATCGCCGGCGCGTAGCGCCAAACGGAAAGGCTACTCGTGGGACCATTTCTCCTGGGCATTGTTGTCTTCGCGCTGTGCATTGCTGTGTCGATCGCGCTGCACGAGGCCGGACATATGCTCACCGCGAAAGCCTTTGGGATGCGGGTGCGCCGTTTCTTCGTCGGCTTCGGGCCAAAGCTCGTGTCCGTGAAGAAGGGGGAAACGGAGTACGGCATCGCCGCGCTGCCGTTCGGCGGATTCTGTGACATCGCGGGGATGACCGCGATGGATCCGCTCACGCCGGAGGAAGAGCCGCACGCGATGTATCGCAAGCCGTGGTGGCAGCGCGTCGCGGTGATGAGTGGTGGCATTGTGATGAACCTGTTTCTCGGGTTCATGGTGCTGTACCTGCTGGCGGTGTCGTCGGGAATTCCGAACCCGTACGCGGACCGTACGCCGACGGTGGGGGAGGTTGCGTGCACGTCTGACCAGGTTGATGCCACGACGGTGGCGGAGTGCACGGGCCCCGGCCCCGCGGGAGAAGCAGGTGTGCGCCCGGGTGACAAGATCCTGGCTATTGACGGCCAAGCGATGCGATCCTTCGTGGAGATCCGCGAGTATGTGCTCACTCGTCCAGGCCAAACAGTCACGCTTGATGTGGAACGCGCAGGAACGCGTTTGCTTATCGACGTCCCCGTTACCCCCGTCACTCGCCTCACCCCCGAAGGCACTGCCTTTGAGGCTGGCGCGATCGGCGTGAGCAATGCCCCGGTGGTGGATGCAGTGAAACGCTTCGGTCCGGTGGAGGCAGTTCCGGCGACGGCACGGGTGTCAGGGGAGATGCTCGTAGCGTCGGTGAAGGGCATCATCGCGTTTCCAGGGAAAGTGCCGGGGGTGGCGGCGTCAATATTCGGTGCGGAGCGGGACATGGAAGGCCCGATCAGTGTAGTGGGGGCGTCGCGAGCAGGCGGTGAGCTTGTGGAGCGGTCCATGTGGAGCGTGTTCTTTTCCCTGCTGGCCTCCCTGAACTTCTTCCTGGCCCTGTTCAACCTGATCCCGCTGCCACCGTTAGATGGCGGACACATAGCGGTGGTTCTGTACGAGACAATCCGTGACCGCCTGCGTGCCCTGCGCGGACTGCCGGCGGGTGGCCCGGTGAACTACCAGAAGTTGGCGCCGATCACGTACGCGATGGCTGCACTGCTGCTCGGGGTGGGCGTGTTGGTTATTGTCGCCGACGTGGTCAACCCCGTGCGCCTCTTTGGCTGAGAGAACCGGTGTTAGTCTTAGGTCTATGAATCTTCCCATCGGTTTGGGCATTCCGGAAGGCCCGCCTCCGACTCTTGCTCCGCGTCGTCAAACCCGTCAGTTGTTCGTGGGTGGGGTGGGGGTTGGATCCGATCACCCGATCAGTGTGCAGTCGATGACGACGACGAAGACGCACGATATTAACGCAACTTTGCAGCAGATCGCGCAGCTGACAGCGGCTGGTTGTGACATCGTGCGCGTGGCCTGCCCGAAGACGGTCGACGCGGATGCGTTGCCGGCGATTGCGCAAAAGTCGCCGATCCCGGTTATTGCGGATATTCACTTCCAACCGAAGTACATCTTCGCAGCCATTGACGCCGGGTGTGCCGCTGTGCGCGTGAACCCGGGCAACATCAAGGAGTTCGACGGCCGCGTGAAAGAGGTAGCCAAGGCTGCTGCCGATGCGGGGATTCCGATCCGCATCGGTGTTAATGGTGGCTCCTTGGATAAGCGCCTTCTGGAGAAATACGGTAAAGCAACCCCGGAGGCACTCGTGGAGTCCGCGGTATGGGAGGCCGGCCTGTTCGAGGAGCATGGTTTCGGTGATATCGCCATTTCCGTGAAGCACTCCGACCCGGTTCTCATGGTGGAGGCGTACCGCCAGCTCGCCGCGAAGACGGATTATCCGCTGCACCTCGGTGTGACGGAGGCGGGCCCGAAGTTCATGGGCACGATCAAGTCCTCTGTGGCCTTTGGCGCGCTCCTGGCTGAGGGGATCGGCGACACCATCCGCGTCTCCCTTTCCGCTGACCCGGTGGAGGAGATCAAGGTCGGCGACCAGATCCTCCAGGCGCTCAATCTGCGTCCGCGCAAGCTGGAGATCGTCTCCTGTCCGTCGTGTGGTCGCGCGCAGGTGGACGTGTACAAGCTCGCCGAGGAGGTCACCGCCGGCCTGGAGGGCATGGAGTATCCGTTGCGTGTTGCTGTGATGGGCTGCGTAGTTAATGGCCCCGGTGAAGCGCGCGATGCGGACCTCGGCGTCGCTTCCGGTAACGGCAAGGGCCAGATCTTTGTCAAGGGCGAGGTTGTGGAGACGGTACCGGAGTCGAAGATCGTCGAAACGCTCATTGCGCATGCTGAACGCATCGCGGAAGAAGAGGGCCTTGAGGAGATCGCGGGCGCGAAGGCTGAAGTCAAGGTTACAAAGTAGGACGATGAAATCTCGGGTCCTTGCGCTGCTTGCCGTACTGGTTGTTGCGCTTGGTGTGAGTGCGTGTACACCGAAGCCGAATCCGGCGAAGCCAGTAGCGCAGGATCTACTCGATGCTCTGCAAGATTTCGATTATGAGGCTCTAGCTCAGCTTGTCGACGTCCCCCAGCAAGCCACCGACTCGGCCTCCGCCACCGTCAGTGGCCTGCAAGCAGAAGCATTGAATGCGACGCTGAACTACATTGACCAAAAAGAAAACATCGCTACCGCCCACTACACCTTGGAGTGGGCCCTGCCACGCGACCGGCAGGTGGCCTATGACGCGTCGATGACGTTGACGCAGTCCAATGACGAGTGGACGGTGCGGTGGCAGCCGTCTGTATTGCACCCACGCCTGGGGGCGAACCAGCACCTTGAGTTGCGGACGGTCCCAGCGAAGCAGGCGAGTGTGGTGTCCTCCGATGGTGTGGCGTTGTTGAGTCCGGGGGTGGCGTATCGGCTGCTCGTAGATAAAGGCGCGGTGCGCAATGTTCCGGAAACCGCCATCTCGATCTCTAATGCTTTGACCAATGCTCACGCGGTGGACAAAGCGGTTCCCACGCGCGATGCGGGGGACCTGCAGAAGGAATTGGAGGCGGCTTCTGGGGTGTACTCCGTGGCGATGATCCCGGCCACCTCTCATGCGGTCGCTGATGCCGCGTTGAAGGGTATCCCCGGGGTGCGGCTGAATGAGGAAGCTGCGATGGTCAATGCGAATCCGGGTTTTGCGCCGGACATCATGGCACGCATCGGTGAAGTTGTGCGCGGGGATTTGGAGGGAGATGCGGGCTGGAAGATCGCCGTTGTGAATGAGAACGGCAATGAGCTCGAAGACGTGGAAAAGCACGACGCGAAGCCATCGCCGTCCATCGGGATCAGCCTGTCCCACAAGGTTCAGGTTGCCGCGGAGAAGGCTCTTGAGCCGATCGCGGGCCAGAAAGCAATGATCGTGGCAATCCGCCCCTCGACGGGCGAGATCCTCGCCGTTGCTCAAACACCTGAGGCGGATAAGGACGGCAACCTAGCCCTTACCGGCCAGTACCCGCCGGGCTCGACGTTCAAGATCATTTCCGCAGCCGCTGGATTGGAAAAGCAAGGGCTCAACCCAGGTTCCATCGTGCCGTGTCCAGGAACCATGAATATTTACGGGCGCATCGTGACTAACTACGCGGGCTCTGGCGCTGGGGATGTCCCGCTGCAGACCGCATTCGCACGGTCCTGCAACACCACCTTTGCGGACATTTCAACGAAGTTGGCGCCGGGGGAGCTCAAAGACGTCGGTAAGCAATTTGGCCTTGGGGTGGACTACGAGATCACGGGCTTGGAGACCTTGACTGGCTCGATCCCCGTCGGCGAAGAAGCGCTTGACCGCACCGAGGCCGGTTACGGGCAAGGCCATGACCTGGCGAGCCCGTTTGGCATGGCGCTCGTGTCCGCAACTGCTGCCCGTGGCGAGGTTCCTCTGCCGTATCTGATTCAAGGCAAGGAAACGAAAGCCAGCGAAACGGCACCCAAACTCGACCCGCAGGCCCTGGCGGGTCTGCAGGACATGATGAAGGCAGTTGTCAGCCCTGGCGGCACCGCTGGCGGCATGAGTGCTGGCGGCGACATCCGCGGCAAGACTGGTGAGGCCGAAATCAACAGCGGCTCCCACTCCTGGTTCACCGGCTACCGGGATGATGACATTGCGTTTGCCACCCTCATCGTCCTTGGTGGCGGATCTGAGGCAGCCGTGCACATCACTGACGCGATGCTGCGCAACATCGATGAGGCCGGAGTCTAGGCCGAAACACGCGGGACTACCATGGCACCCATGAACCCACGCGGAAAACTGAAACCTGGAAAACCCACACCGATCCGCACCGTGCCGGACTCTATTGAGCGCCCGGAATACGCCTGGAAAGACACCGTCGCGGAGAACATCGGCGAACCGTTTGTGCAGACACCGGAGATCATCGAGAAGATGCGCGAAGCGTCTCGCATCGCCGCGAACGCTCTTGAGGCAGCCGGCGCGGCTGTGGCGCCTGGCGTGACCACCGATGAGATTGACCGCATCGCCCACGAGTACATGCTGGACCACGGTGCGTACCCATCGACGCTTGGCTACCGCGGTTTTGAAAAGTCCTGCTGCACGTCTCTTAATGAGATCGTGTGCCACGGCATCCCGGATACCACCGTGATCCAGGAAGGCGATATCTGCAATATCGACGTCACCGCCTACAAAAACGGCGTCCACGGTGACACGAACGCCACCTTCCTGGCTGGCGACGTCGCCGAGGAGCACATGCTGCTCGTTGAGCGCACGCACGAGGCGATGATGCGTGGCATCCGGGCTGCCAAGCCGGGCCGGGAGGTTAACGTGATTGGCCGTGTTATCGAGTCCTACGCCAAACGCTTCGGTTACAACGTGGTCACGGATTTCACCGGCCATGGTGTGGGTCCCACCTTTCATAACGGCCTGGTGGTGCTTCACTACGACTCGGATGCATACACGGACGTGCTGGAGCCAGGCATGACGCTGACTATCGAGCCCATGATTAATCTTGGCGGACTCGACTACGAGATCTGGGACGACGGCTGGACCGTCCAGAACACCGATGGTGAGTACACGGCCCAGTTTGAGCACACCATTCTCATCACAGAGGACGGCAACGAGATCCTCACCCTCCCCGATTCCCAACGCTAACCGTATAACTGGTACAACGCGCCGAACTGGTGGTATTTATTCACCACCGGATACCCCCGTGGGGAGACCCACGTGGGCGCGCCACGGATGGTGTGAATACGGCCCCGGCGCTTATTGAACTGCTTCCCACTAGTCGGTAACTGGTTTCTCAGTCCAACTAATGGGGAGCAGTTCAGTGGACGGGGGTAAACAAAAAGAAGACCGCGTATCCCGCGGTCTTCTTGAAGTATCTAGCGTACAGCGTCCAGCGCTGCGAAACGCTGAGATTTAGAGCTGTGGCAGCAGGCCCTCGTGCAGAGCCCAGTTAGCTGCACCGATGACAGCACCGACGCCAGCGAGCAGTGCGAACCACTCGATGGAGTCGCGCCAGATGCGAGCCCACTGCGGCAGAGCGCCGGTCTGCTTGCCCCAGAAGTCGCTGATGTTAGCTTCCGTGGTGCGGTCAACGGCTGCACCGAAGCCGGTCAGGCCCTTGCCTTCGCCGAGCTTCCCGAAGCCCTGCTCGAGGACCTCGCCCAGGGTGGAGTCCTTCTTGCCGTTGTGCTCGCCACCCCAACCGGAGAAGAAGTGGGAGGAGCTGGTGCCGTTCGGGTTCTTCGGTGCTGCTTCTTCAGCGCCAGCGACGGTGACGCCGCCGAAAGCGACTGCGGTTGCGGTTGCTGCAGCGAGAGCTGCGTTGCGGAACTTACGCATGGTGTTTCCTTACTTTCTAGAAGTTGAAATGGGGATGGGAGTTCGAACGCAGTTACTTAGCGTGCGGGCCGTACTTGATGAAGTTGTCGATCGGGGCGATCAGCAGCGCGAGAATAGCGGTGATGCCAAGGACGACGGAGAAGACGTAAAGACGCTTGCCAGCAGTGCTAGCGTCCGCCCAGTTCTTGCTGGAGCCGAAGATCTGCTGAGCGTCGGTCTTGTCGCCCTTGCCGCCGTGTTCACCGATCCCGAAGATGTTCTGGCCGACCCATGAGGAGAGACCGGGCTTCGGGGTGTCGGCGCCGCCCTGCTGGGAGCTCTGCTGGGTCTGAGGGTTGGCGTCCTCGGCGACCGCGACGGAGGTGCTGCCGAAGGTCAGCGCGACTGCGGTTGCGCCTGCGAGGGCGATGTTGCGAAGGTTACGCATATTTACGATTCCTTTTCTAGTCCGATTTGGGGGAACGGGAACGCGGTGGATCCCGGTTCGCTTCCAGGGAACGTTGAGCAGGTTAGCGCATTTATGCTGGTAGGCGCAAAAGATAGTGGGCGTTAACTGTGAAAAACTTAGGAGTACTCTCAGGGTAGATCGTGTGCGGGGAAAGTTTTTTGCTTAGACCTCGGGGAAAGTGAAATCGAGGCCGAGGATGGCGTTCTCAGTTACCTCACCTAATGCGGGGTGAATCCAATATTGGAGTCGGGCGACTTCACGGAGATCAAGGTCGAAAGCCATTACCGTGATGAGTTGTTGGATGAGCGTTGCGGCTTGGGGTCCCATGTAGTGTGCGCCGAGGAGGCGGGCGGTGCGCCG
Organism: Corynebacterium tuscaniense; assembly: GCF_008693065.1. GTDB lineage: Bacteria > Actinomycetota > Actinomycetes > Mycobacteriales > Mycobacteriaceae > Corynebacterium > Corynebacterium tuscaniense. Next base: position 150,780 of record NZ_VXKH01000001.1, read on the forward strand.
GTCGGCGACGAGTTTCACGATGGAGGTGGCGTCTTCCATGGCCCAGCCGTAGGCGACGTCGCCGTAGTTCTGGGTTTTGCAGGTGACGTCGTAGCCTGCGTCGATAGCCTGTTGCTCGGTGAGGCCAACGGTGGCGATCTGCGGGGAGGTGAATACCGCGGATGGCACGTGATCATGGGGCATGGGCACCATACCGGATTCATCGCCGGCGGCCAGGCGCAGAATGTTGTGTCGCACGGCACGCAGTTCCGCATTGGCCACGTGCTTGAGCATGTAAGGGGAGGACACGTCGCCCAGTGCCCACACGCCGTCGGCGGTGGTGCGACCAAACTTGTCAACTTTCACGCGGCCATCCTCATGCAGTTCCACACCGCCAGCAGCAGCGCCGAGGCGGTCGCCGTTGGGCACACGGCCGGTGGCGACGAGGAGGGCGGAGGAGGTGACTTCAGAGCCGTCGTCAAGCATGAGCGTGACTGAATTCGCATCGTGGGACGCGGATGCGACGGTGCGGCCAAGGTATGTTTCGTAGCGGTTCGTAGCCAGCGCGTTGAAGCGTTCGGCGAGGTCACTGTCAAGATGGCGCATCAAAGGGGAACGGTTCACAATGCGCACGTGGGTGCCCAAGGACTGGAAGATGTGTGCGAACTCCATCGCGATGTACCCGCCACCCAAGATTGTCAGCGATTCGGGCTGCGCGGGCAGGCGCATGACGGACTCATTGGTCAGGTACGGTACACCAGAATCCGCGATGACATCCGGGATGAAAGCACGGGACCCGGCTGCCAGGACGATCGTGTCGGCGGTGATCTCCACAGGATCGCCGTCACGGGAGGTGCGGATGGTCTTCGGGCCGATGAATTCAGCGTGCCCGTCGTATACGTCAATGTTCGGGCATTCATCACCGCGGCGGTACTCCTCGCCACCGCGAGAGATCTTGTCGATGCGGTTGGTGAATACGCGGTCCACAATCGCCGGCCAATCCGCCCCCTCAAAGGTGGTGCGGATGTTCAAGCGCCCAGAATCCGCCGCTGATTGTGCGGTGTCCGCTGCGACGACGAACATTTTCGTGGGGATGCACCCGGAGTTGAGGCAGGTGCCGCCGAAGCGCGGGGCTTCGTCGATAAGCGCGATGCTCTTACCGTCGAACTCGGGCGTGGGAAAAGAATTGCCGGAACCAGAGCCCAGCACAATGTAGTCATAGTGTGTCATTTTTGAGCCTTTCGCTTATCGGCGACCCCCTCCAGCCACCCGTCCATCTCCCGGAACGCATTCTGGCGGGCGAGCGGGGCGGAGAGGAAAACATCATGGAGCGCACCATCAATGACCTTGGTGGTGCTGCCGGGGGTGCTGGAGACGTGCGGGGCCCAATGCTGAATCTGCTTCACATCCAACACCGTGTCTGCTGTGTCCGCCGCTGCGGAATACGGCTTGTTCAGATATGAATGCGAGGAACATAACGTGAGGGTAGGCACGCCGGAATCCACCGCGCCCTCATGGATCTCCTTTTGAGCGACCATGACCGCGCGGAACCACCCGAGGAACTTCTTGTGGCCACCCATGGCCTTCTTTTCCGTGTCATAGTCCCAGCGGCCGTGCGCACCTTTATAAATGGACTCCCCGTAGGTGGCCTCGCCGATCGAGGGGAGCGGGCACAGCGGGAAACGCCTCCCCACAATGTCCACAATGGGGGTAGTTACCGCCACCACCCAAGAGGGGAACTGCATGTCTAGCCACGGGCTGTTGAGGATCTGGCCGGCGACGAGCGCGTGCGTCTGCGGATCATTCCGGCGTAAATGATCCAGCCACAGCGGTGTGATCAGTCCCCCGGTGGAGTGTGCGAGCGGGATGACGCTGCCGTGTTTCTCCACGATGAGCTTGGTCGCCTCCGTCAACTCGTCAAAGTAGTGGCGCATATCCGTGGTGTAGTGCCACTGATGTCCCTCGTGGTGTGCACGCCCACATTTGCGCAGATCCAAGGCGTAAAAAGGATAGCCAAGTTCCTTATAGTGCTGTGCCACATGGTTCTGGAAGAAATAATCCGACATGCCATGTACCCACAACAGAGCTGGTTTGCCCGTCACCTCATCTGGGAGCGCCTGCACCAAAACCGCTGACACTTCGCCTGAACCATCCGGGTCGGGCCCAAGGGGCAACGTGGCGCGCCGGTAGTTGCTGCCCAGTTCGTCCGTGGTCCAACTTAAGGAATCGAGGTTCATGTCACACATCATAGGAGACTGGGTTTTGGTTTGATACGGACATTTGGTTTTGGCTCTATACCGCATTTCGGGTGGAATGATGGGGAGGGGTAGGATGCACGTAAACCAAACACGGCGACAAGATCGAAGAGGTCAAAAGGTGTCAACGAAGCAGTCCCAAACAGCGAACAACCACTCGAAAGGGGACGAAGTTGATGTCCTCCTAGTGGGTGCGGGGGTCATGAGTGCGACACTGGGGGCAATGATCCACCAGCTCGAGCCATCCTGGTCCCAACTCATCTACGAGCGTCTCGATGGCGCAGCACAGGAGTCTTCCTTCCCATGGAACAACGCGGGTACCGGTCACTCCGCCCTGTGTGAGCTCAACTACACGCCGGAGAAAAATGGTCGCATTGATGTAACCAAGGCCATCGCGATCAATGAGAAGTTCCAGGTCTCTCGGCAGTTCTGGGCTCACCAGCTCAACGAAGGAGTTTTGACCGACCCGACCGAGTTCATCAGCCCCGTCCCGCACGTGTCCTTCGCGCAGGGCCAGGACCAGATTGAGTACCTGAAGCACCGCTACGAGGCACTGTCTGAGAATTACATGTTCCCCAACATGCAGTTCACCGATGACCGCGAGAAGTTCGCAGAGAAGTTGCCACTGATGGCTGAGCAGCGTGACTTCGATGCAGAACCCGTGGCTATCTCCTGGGTTGACGCTGGTACGGACGTCAACTTCGGTGCTCTGACCAACCAGTTCATCGACCACGCAACTACCTCCGGCACCGAGGTTCGTTACGGCCACGAGGTCGTGGACATCAAGCGTGAGGGCAACTTCTGGAAGGTCACCGCCAAGAACCTGCACACCGGCGCCAAGGAAACCACCCGCGCCCGCTTCGTCTTTGTCGGTGCTGGCGGCTACGCCCTCGACCTGCTGCGTAAGGCCAAGGTGCCTGAGGTTCGCGGCTACGCCGGCTTCCCCATTTCGGGTGCATGGCTGCGTACCACCAACCCGGAACTGGTGGCGAAGCACCAGGCCAAGGTGTACGGCAAGGCAAAGGTGGGTGCTCCACCAATGTCCGTCCCGCACTTGGACCTGCGCGTCGTGGACGGCAAGCAGTCCCTGCTCTTCGGCCCCTTTGGTGGTTGGACACCGAAGTTCCTGAAGGAAGGCTCCTACCTGGATCTGTTCAAGTCCATCCGCGTTGACAACATTCCGTCCTACCTGGGTGTTGCCGCATGGAACTTCGGCCTGGTCAAGTACCTGGTTGAGGAAGTGTTCAAATCTTTCGACGGCCGCGTGGATCACCTACGCGAGTACATGCCGTCCGCCGATGGCAAGGACTGGGAGGCCATCATCGCTGGCCAGCGCGTTCAGATCATCAAACCAGCCACCCCGCCTCACTTCGGCTCCCTGGAATTCGGTACCGCGCTGGTCAACGACCAGTCCGGCACCATCGCGGGCATCCTCGGTGCCTCCCCAGGCGCCTCGATCGCCCCGGCTGCGATGCTCGAGCTGCTTGAGCGCTGCTTCGGTGAGCGCATGATCGAGTGGAGCCCGAAGCTCTACGAGATGATTCCTACCTACGGCAAGACCCTCATCCGTGAGCGCGACCTGTATGAGAAGCAGTGGGCAGAGACCCAGGAAGCACTGAAACTCAACCGCTAAGGTCCTCTTACGTACCGCAGTATGTGATGAAGGGTTCGCCTTCATCCCCCTCGGGCTCGGCCATCCAGGCCGGGCCCGCTTCTGAGTTATAAGGGTCCGTCACAGCTGTGAGCAGATCGAAGTAGGGCTCGAGATCGCCCTCGCGTTCAGCGCTGGAGATGGCCCGCTCGAGCATCCGGTTGCGAGGAATGAACACCGGCCCGCCGTGGTGCTTGTGGTTGTATGTGGTGATGTCCTCGGCCTGCGCCAGCGCCTGCGGGTCAGGGACGTGTTTCTCCCACACGCGGTGCCAGGTAGGTTCCATGTCCGCCAGGACTTCGCGCATGGCATCCTCGTTGCTCGCCGGAAGTAGCGCTTCTGCGAGACGCGTGAGGTTCCACGCCATGATGTCCGGCTGATTCCCAAAGGCGTAGCGGCCGTGGGCATCGATGGAGGAAAATAGCGCCGCTGGCCGGAACTTCTCGGTGAAGGCGCACGGGCCGTAGTCGAGGGTCTCACCCGACAGGGCCACATTGTCGGTGTTCATTACCCCGTGGACGAAGCCAATGCGCATCCACTGGGCAACCAGCTCGAGCTGACGTTCCATGACGGTGGCAAGGAGATCTTCCGGCGCGTCGAATCCAGCCGTCCTGATCACCGCACGGACAAGGTCAGGGGAGTGCGCCGCCGCGTACTGGACGGACCCGACCCGCAGGTGGTTGCGCGCCACTCTTACCACGATCCCGCCCGGCGCATACCCGTGGTGCCGTAGCATTTTCTCCCCAGTGGTGAGCACTGCTATGGACCGAGTCGAGGGCACACCCACCGCGTGCATGAACTCGCTCACCAGATACTCCCGCAGCATCGGACCGAGTGCCCCGCGCCCATCCGAGCCCGGGCGGGAAAACGGTGTCGGGCCGGAACCTTTCAGCTGAATCTCCACCCGGCTGTCCGGGGTGGGGAGGTCGCCGAGGAGGAGAGCACGGCCGTCGCCAAGCAATGGCACAAACTGCCCGAACTGGTGCCCGGCGTACGCGGTGGCGTGCCCGCCGTTGGCCCCCGTGAGCCACCGGAGACCGTCGTCGCTGCGCAACCACGTGGGGTCTAATCCGAGGTCCCGCGCCAGCGGTTCATTGAGCACCACGATCTGCGGGTCCGGGAAGTCCGCACCCAGTGCTTCGACCGCCATGGTGGGCAGTGCGTCGGCGAAAGAATGATTCAGAGCGAGCATATGGCCAGCGTAGACAGGCCGACGGTGAGGTACGGTAAAGCCGTACAACTGTGGAGGGGTCATGGCACTAAGCGCTAGTGAAGCACGGTGGACGTTGTTCCAGCTCATTGAGCATGTCAACAACGATCGCTCAGTCGTGGAAATAGCGTCTCGTTCCGGCAACGCGGTCCTCATGTCGGCGGATCATTACGCCGCTTGGGAGGAAACCGCTCATATCTTCCGTTCCCCCGCGAATGCGCGTCGCGTGCTCGATGCTTACGAAGCTGCGCGTGCGGGTGAGTTCGTAGAGCACGCGATCGAGGACTAATGACCCGTTCGAAGGGATCGAGAAACCGGAGCCCCTCAAATATGGTGCGGAAGGGGCCTGGTCGCGGCGGATCACGCAGGAACACCGGTTCATTTATTTGGTGGACGGTGATGATCTGATCATCCTGCAGGCCCGCTTCCACTACTGATGTGCCCCACCCTAGACTTGGGTGCCATGAACGGAACCGCCACGATGCGCACGCTCGATCGCCTCATCATCGACGAAGCGCCGATCCGTGTCACTGCCACCACCCTCATCTGCCACGACCCTACCCTGGACCTCACCCGCGCGGCGCTGGCGGAAGGTGGCCCTGTGGTGTTCCTGGACTCGGATTATGGGCGTAGCCAGGAAGCTACGTCGCTTGGTGCCGTGGTTGCCGGTGATGTGCGGCTGGACGAGTTTCTGGCTGGCGCGAGCGAATCCGCAGTGGCGATAGGGGAGATACCCAAGTCCCTGGCGCGGCTCGATTACCTGGCGCGTTCCATCGCTAGTGCTGGCTACGATGATATCCGCGTGGTGCTCGGCGGGAATAACAAGCATCTCTCGCGTGGCATGAATGCGACGCTCGCGGAATCTTTCACTGACGTTGGTGCCTCCCGCGGTCGCGGGAAATTCCGCTGCCTCGTCGCATCCGGCCCGCGCTCCGTGTCCTATGAACCGGTGCATGGGGATGGCCTGGTTGCCTTCGGTGGAGTCTTCTCTGGCGCGAAACCAGACCGCGGTGGGGAGCTGCTGCGTTCCTGCCTGCCGGCAGAACCGGGACGTTTACTCGATCTCGGCTGCGGCAATGGTTCTGTTACCCGTGGCCTCGACGCGCAGGCAACGGATTCGGACGCCGATGCCGTTCTTTCCGCCCGTGCCATCGGCCTGGATGCCACCTGGGATGACGCTGGCTCGCGCTTCCCGGACGCGTCGTTTGACACCATCGCGCTCAACCCGCCATTCCACGACGGCACAGCCGTTGACGCCACTTTGGTGCAGCACCTGCTTGATGCGTCCGTGCGATTGCTCGCGCCTGGTGGCGCGCTCTACCTGGTGCACAACTCCCACCTGCGGTACCGCGGTGAGGTAGAAGCTCGATTCGCGCGGGTCACCGAAGTGGCGCGAAACCAGAAGTTCACGGTACTGCGCGCGAGCTAACCGGTGCGGTCCAGAGTCTTCTCGGCTGTCTCGAGGTCAGAGGATATGTCCTCTAAGTACGCAGCGAGCTCCTCCGCATAGAAGAACTTCTTCGCCTGCCCACCACGATTTAGCTGGTTATGAAGGTTGTCGATGTTGCGGTGCATGTGGCTGGTGATGCGGCGGGATTCGTCGATAAGCAATGGGTCGGTGAGATCCATGCTCTGTAGGCTTTGCGCATCACGCTGTAGTTCATCGAGCACCGTGCTGTCTTCCGGCGTTGGGGAAAAGCATTCCACTCCGACTCCGAAGATCCCGGTTTTCTTATGCTTTGGGCCAGCCTCCGCAGCCAGGATCCGGTCGTAGAATTTCCGGTTCGGCTCAAAGAGGACGGCGCGGGCGTACCCCTCTTTCACGAGGGTCTCATTAATGAAGCTGCCTTCCTTGAACACGCCAGCCAGATCGCGCCCGTAGCGGTCCTGGTGTTCAACGTCGTATTCAAGCGTGACCTTTGTGCCAGCGGGGATGAGCTCCTCCAGGCGCTGCTTGGCTTCCTGAGCTAAGCATTCGTCCGGGGCGCCGTCGCGCCCGATCTCAGGTGTGTCGATGTTGAGTAGTCTCACCCGAATTGTGTCGGAGCCGGTGGAGACATCAATGGTGTCACCATCAATGACGCGGTCAACGGTTGCGTTGTCGCCCATGACATCCGCAACCGTCATTCCCGCACCCACGATGGCGGCTGCCCCCACAGCTACAAGCCATTTCTTCATCTAGTGCACCTAAAAGGTCAAAAACGGTGCCACCATCAGGACCACAAGCAGTGCCACGAGCGTGAAAATATACCGCTTCACTGGTGCATGAGCCCAGTTCAAATCGACCTTGGTTTGGTTGAAGGGTGAGACCCAGGTGACCATCGGGTCCTTGGGCTCGTTGTAGAAGCCCATGCCACCGCCGAAGCCGAAGTACTTCTGGCGGGCGCGCTCCTCATCATCGGTAGGCATGGCTTCCAGCTGGTTCGGCCAGCGGGAGATCTGAACAAAGGTGTACCCCAGTGCTGCGACGATGCTAGCGATCAGCACGATGATGGCGGCGGTGAGGTAGCCCCGGTAAGCAGGGAAAGTGAGAGTGAACTGCATGAGGCACATCGGCACGACGGTGGCGAGTGCTAACCAGGCGAGTGAACGCTCAGTGATCCTGAGTAGGGTGGCGGCCTTATCGGCAGCGGTGTTAGAGAAGGGGATGACGGGATCGTCGGTGGCGACAGGGACACGGATATGCGCGAAGGAGGGCCGGGGTGCTGAGATGGCCACGAGCACGAGGAGCAGCACGGAGTACCACACGCCGAAAGTGGCGGCGGGTATGGACTTCGGCTCAGTCCGGTCGACCTCGCCGCCGGGGCCCACGTGTACGGGAATGTTGTCCGGCGCCGCATCAATATTCAGCACGATCAACGCGAAGCTGAACAGTGCAAAAGCTACTGCGACACCATAAATAGGTCGAGAGGACATAGAACAACTTTAGCCACGGAGGGAACCAAACCGGCGCAAGGCTAAACGACGAGCGTCAGCTGGTTCCCGTCCACTTCCACCGTCATGCCGTTGCCCTCGGCGATGGCGGCAACGCCCTCGATGTCGGTGACCGAGTCCGCATCGAGGGCGGTTGCAAGCACGCGAGCGAGCTCGCCTTTGTAGTGCTTGTTGTAGTGGCTGACCACCTTGCGCGTGCCATCTTCCTGCACGGACTCGACGCGGACGGTCACCGCGCCGGGGACGGGGCCGAGTTGCTGGTAGGCGCCGGAGCGCATGTCTACGATCAAATCGTCGACTGAGAGCAGCACATCGGTGATGGCGGTGCCCCAGCGGGCTTTCATAGTGGGCACGGCCGTTTTCTGTGCTTCCACCCCAGCCACTTGCGGATGGGGTGGAAGTTTGGAGCCGCCGGAGAGCCGATAGCGGGGGATCGTGTCGGTAGCACGGACAACACCGAACAGCGCGGAGCCGATCGCTAGGTGGCGCAGGGCGGGGTCGGGGAGGGTGTCGGCAGACAATGCGTCGTAAAGCACTCCCGTATAGCGGTAGATTGCGGGCATGACGGGCGCTGAGCGCAGTTCGAGGTTCTCTGCGGCTTCCTCGCGTTTGGTGGGCGGGAGTTTGAGAGCGGACATCATCTCGTCGAGGTCGAGCGCGGCAAGGTCATCCATAATCTCGTTGCGGATCGGGTCGAGGGAGGGGAAGGAGACGTCGATGCCGTCCATTTCGCCACCGGGAGCTTTGGTTTCGGAGGGCGGAAGCACAATCAGCATGCCGTCCAAACTACATGTCTACGGGCAGGGTTAAGATGACGGGCATGATCACACGTTTGTCCACGCTGTTCCTACGCACCCTGCGCGAAGACCCCGCTGATGCTGAGGTGCCCAGCCATAAGCTTTTGGTGCGCGCCGGGTATATCCGCCGAGCGGCGCCGGGCGTGTACTCGTGGTTGCCGCTGGGTTTGCGGGCGGTGCGCAATATTGAGGAGATCGTGCGCGAGGAGATGAACGCGATCGGCGCGCAGGAGCTCCTGTTCCCGGCGCTTTTGCCGCGTGAGCCGTATGAGACGACGAACCGGTGGACCGAGTACGGTGACGATCTTTTCCGCCTGAAGGACCGCAAGGGCACGGACATGCTGCTGGGCCCGACGCATGAAGAGATGTTCACCCTCGCCGTGAAAGACCTGTACTCGTCGTACAAGGATTTCCCGGTGACGCTGTACCAGATTCAGACGAAGTACCGCGATGAGGCACGGCCGCGCGCGGGCATTCTGCGTGGGCGTGAGTTCGTGATGAAGGATTCCTACTCCTTCGACATGTCCGATGAGGGCCTGGATGACTCCTACGCGAAGCACCGTGGCGCGTACCAGCGGATCTTCGACCGTGTTGGCCTGAAGTACGAGATTTGCCAGGCCACGTCGGGTGCGATGGGTGGTTCCGCATCCGAGGAGTTCCTCGCCTACTCGGACAATGGTGAGGACACGTTCGTGGTGTCCACTGCGGGCAACTTCGCGGCGAACGTGGAGGCTGTGGTGACGGTACCGCCGGCAGAGCAGCCGATCGAGGGCCAGCCGGAAGCAGTCGTGCACGATACGCCGAAGTCGGAGACCATCGACACGCTAGTTGAGTGGGCGAATGGTGCAGGCGTGCTTGTTGACGGGCGTGCGGTCGAAGCCGCCGACACCCTCAAGTGCATGGTTGTGAAGATCAATGACCCACGCCAGGTAGACGAAGATGGCAAGCCGGTCGGCCCGCAGCTGACTGGTGTTCTCATCCCGGGTGACCGCGAGCTGGATGAAAAGCGCCTCGAGGCGTCCCTCGAACCGGCCACCTTTGAGCTGGCCAGCGAAGAGGACTTCAAGAACAATTCCTTCCTGGTCAAGGGCTACGTCGGCCCGAAGGCACTTAACGCCAATGGTGTGAAGGTCTACGCGGATCCGCGCGTTGTGGCTGGGTCGTCCTGGATCACCGGTGCAGATGCGCCACAGAAGCACGTGGTCGGCCTGGTTGCTGGCCGTGACTTCGAGGTGGATGAGTTCATCGAGGCAGCGGAGATCAAGGAGGGCGATCCGTCGCCGTCCGGCAATGGCACGGTGAAGCTGGCGCGCGGCATTGAGCTGGGTCACATCTTCCAGCTTGGTCGCAAGTACACCGAGGCGATGGATGTGCAGATTCTCGACGAGAACGGCAAGCGCGCTGTGCCCACGATGGGTTCCTACGGCATCGGCGTCACCCGCATGCTCGCGGTGATCGCGGAGCAAACCCACGATGAGAAGGGGCTGGTGTGGCCGAGGGAGATCGCGCCGTACCAGGTGCACCTCGCCGTAGCTAATAAGGATGCGGCCGCGCTCGAGGAAGGTGAGCGCCTCGTGGGAGAGTTTGAGAAGGCCGGTATCGATGTGCTTTTCGACGATCGCCCGAAAGTCTCCCCAGGCGTTAAGTTCAAGGATGCTGAGCTCCTAGGCATGCCCTTCATTGTGATCCTGGGGCGTTCTTTCGCCGACGGCATTATCGAGCTGCGTATCCGCGGTGGTGAAACGTTGGAGGTGCCGGCAAGCCAGATCGTGGAAAAGGTACTCGAGCTGGTTAACGGCTAGTTTTGGTTGGCCGCGCTTTGGGCGTGGCCGGCCAACAGGATGGCTAGTTCACGCCATTCGGGGGAATCGGCGTTGGCGGCTGCGGCGCGCCAATGCTCAACCAGGTTGTTCTCTAGGGCATGAACAAACGCTGTGGCCTCAGCCGGGTTTGTGGGGGCGCCTTCGGGGATCTCGTAGCCGGCTTCGCGGGTGGGGAGGTCGCCGGTGGGGAAGGCATGGTGGAGGGTGGCCACGCGGGCATCATGAAGCAAACGTAGATCGTTGATACGACTGTGGAGCTGCGTGTCTGCGTAGGCGCTGGCGATGTCCAGGCCGAATTCGACGGCGTACTCGGCGCTGAGCAGTTCCTTGGCGGCATTGAGGGGCTCAAGCCCCTCAATGGGGGACTTAAAGCCATCAATCGGGAGTTCCGCGGTGGAGGCAGCATCAATCGCTTGGGCAATGACGAGGTCGCGCGAGTCGGCGGGCACCTTCGTGGCGACCTGAGCGGTTTGCGCGACAAGTTCCTGTGCGTTGCCACTGGCTGGGAGATCGGTGTCGCCGTACGTGACATTGCACGAGGTGGGCACTTCGCCCCGGTCGTTTATCCCGCACAGTCGTCGCGCTTCCTCTTGGAGTTGGTCGGCGTGGGTGGCGCGGAGTTTGTTCCATTCAGTCTCACCACCTAGTTGATCGGCGGAAGCTTGCTTGGCTAGCTCCATGATTGTGTTGTTGGCGTGCGGGCCGAAGATATCGACAGGGGAGCAGGCAGTAAGTGGCAATGCGGCCACGATGCACAAGGTGGCGAGATAACGAGGGGACTTCACGTGGTTGACCCTACCGGTCGGACAGTACAGTGGCCTGCATGGCATTCCCGCAAGTTGAAGAACTCACTGCTCTCATTCGTCCCGTCACCGATGCTCGCGGCTTTGACATTGAAGCCGTGAAAACGGTCAAAGCTGGCAAGAAGTCGCAGGTTGTTATCGCTGTTTCTGGTGATGACGCGCCGACGCTGGACCAGTTGGAAGATGTGTCTAATGAGCTTTCCGAGCTTTTCGACGCTGCCGAGGAGCGCGGTGACGTCAACTTTGGCGCCGGCTATACCCTGGAAGTAACTACCCCGGGTGTCGATCTCCCGCTCACGGAGCTGCGCCATTGGCGCCGTAATCGTGGCCGATTGGTGAAGGTTGACGGGGACATCTTCCGTGTTGGTGCTCTTGATGGCGCAACCGGACAGGTGGTGCTCGTGGTGCCGGTGAAGAAGGGTGAGCCCGGTGTGCGTGTGGTTCCCATTTCGGATGTGTCGGGTGCAGTGGTAGAAATTGAGTTCAACACTCCGCCAGTTCAGGAGATCGAATTGGCGGAAACACCCTTCGGCGAAATTGCTGAGGAAAGCACCACTGGGAAGGACGACAAGTGAATATTGACATCGCAGCGCTCAAAAGTATTGAGAAGGAAGCCGGGATTCCGGTTGATGACCTGTTGGGAACGATTGCGGCCGCTCTGCTGCACGCCTACCGCGAGCACAAGAATGACGGCATCGCACCGACGCAGCCTGATGAGGGGTCGAAGGCGCGTGTGGATGTTGACACCGAAACTGGTGATGTAGCGGTGATTGTCAGCGAATTGGACGAAGAGGGCAACGTCACTTCCGAATTCGACGACACCCCGGTGAACTTCTCCCGCGTAGGCGCGTTGGCTGTGCGCAACGCCATCTTGAAACGCCTGCGTCAGGCAGAGGCCCAGCGCGCATTCGGTGAGTACTCCGAGCTAGAAGGCAAAGTTGTCTCCGGTGTTGTACAGCGTGATGCCAATGCGAACGCCCGTGGCATCGTTGTCGTGCAGCTGGGCACGGAGTCTGATCCACAGGACGGCATTCTGCTTCCTGCAGAGCAGATCCCGGGGGAGAAGCTCGAGCACGGTGATCGTGTCAAGGCCTACGTGGTGGGTGTTTCTGGCGGTGAGCGTGGCACGACAGTGAACCTGTCGCGCACGCACCCCGAACTCGTCCGCGGCTTGTTCGCCCTGGAGGTGCCGGAGGTAGCAGATGGGGCAGTGGAGCTCGTGTCCATTGCTCGTGAGGCTGGACACCGTTCCAAAGTGTCCGTCAAGGGTGTGGCTAAGGGTATCAACGCCAAGGGTGCCTGCATTGGTCCGCGCGGCGCGCGTGTGACCAACATCATGGGGGAACTTGCCGGTGAGAAGATCGATATCGTTGACTACTCCGATGACCCAGCTGTGTACGTGGGCAATGCGCTCGCGCCGTCCAAGGTTGTCCGCGTGGAGATTCTTGACCTCGAGGCACAAACCGCCCGAGTCACTGTGCCGGACTACCAACTGTCCTTGGCTATTGGCCGGGAAGGGCAGAATGCTCGTCTGGCTGCGCGCCTCACAGGGTGGAAAATCGATATTCACTCCGATTCTGGAGTGGGTAACGCAGAACAAGCGGAGTAACAGTTCGCGGCAAAGTGGCGTAAGGTGGTTCAGTGGCTTCAATCTGGCAGAACTGCTGGGGTGGGGTCGTCGATAAGCGAAAATGAGCAAGAAACATGAACCAGTCCGCATGTGCATAGCCACGCGCCGACTGCAACCAGCAACAAAGCTCTTGCGCGTCGTCGTCGATCCGGCTGATCCAACACGGATCATCCCCGACCCCAAGCGGATCATGCCAGGACGCGGAGCGTGGATCACCCCCACGCTTGTCGCGTGTGAGCAGGCGGAATCACGCCGCGCCTTCGGGCGGGCTCTCCGCGTGTCTGCGAAAGTAGACACTAGCCATGTGCGCAAGTACATCGCCGTCGTGGAAACCACCATGCCGGCGGGCAAAGCAGTAAGTGAAAAGGACTAAAGAACTGATGAGTCTTCAACCATGAAGCAGAAAATGCATCAGCGATGAACGTCATGACCATCGTCTAGAGGTCGCTCGCGTAGCTCCGCAAGCTGCCGTGCCACCTCTAGCCTGACCAAGAGGAGACACGTGCCCGGAAAGCTACGCGTTCACGAACTGGCAAAACAGCTCGGCGTAACAAGTAAAGAACTACTCGCAACCCTGAAAGAGGAAGGCGAGTTTGTTAAGACTGCTTCTTCCACCATCGAACCCCCGGTGGTGAAGAAAATGATTGCGCTCTACGAAGAGCGCGGTGGCGGTGCTGCCGACGCGAAGGATGCGAAGGCCGCAGAAGCACCGAAGAAGCCGGCGGCGAAAACCGCTGCAAAGCCAGCCGTTAAACCGGCGCCGAAGCCGGCTGCTGCGAAACCTGCTGCGCCAGGACCGAAGTCTGCAGCACCGAAACCCGCAGCACCGAAACCGGCTGCTACGGCGAAGCCCGCCGCCCCCAAGCCTGCTAAGCCGGGGCCGAAACCCGCAGCACCGAAACCGGCTGCTGCTAAAACGGGGGATGCGGCATCCGCTATGCCGCGCCCAATGCCGAAGCCGGGTGGTCGCCCGCGTGTGGCCAACAACC
>NZ_VXKH01000002.1 GCF_008693065.1 Corynebacterium tuscaniense
GATGACACTGCTCTACGGAAGATAAGCGAGACACCTCACACCTCATGCTGAAAGCCAGCAACAGCTGGTCTTTCGGCATGCCCAAAAACAGGCTGTGTGGTTCGGTTTGACAATGGCGATCGCCGCGAGGCAAAACCCCAGGACACTGATCGTGGTTCAAGGCGATAGTCAAACCGGATCGTCCAACCAGCCCATCACCACACAAGGCCCCCGCGACCAAAAACGGATTACCGAGGCGAGGTGACCGGGGTCCGGACATTCTGACGGCTGAAACGGCAGGACCTCCACACCGGGCATGTCCGCATTCTTCCCCAGATCAGCTAATTCACATCACGGTTTCCGGGCACACTTGCTGCTGATTAACCTTCTAGAACGAGCAAAAGCCGGGACGTAGACTGTCCCGGCTTTACTGCTTGTACGAGCTAGAGGCCGTACGCCTGGATGAGGTTCAGGCCGATGATGCAGAGGATCCAGATAACCGCCACGATGACGGTGTAGCGGTTCAGGTTCTTCTCCACCACGGTGGAACCGGACAGGTTCGCCTGGACACCGCCACCGAAGAGGCTGGACAGGCCACCGCCCTTGCCACGGTGTAGGAGGACGAAGACACTCATCAGGATCGATGCGAGAACCAGGATGATCTGCAGTGTCAGTGTCATGGGTGTGTCTGCCTCCAAATGTGGGTGCGGGTTAACTCGTCATATGGTACACCAGCACCGGTTTAGTTCCAGCATCGCTGGCCCCGGTGTGTGGCGTACCTATTCCTATTGGGTGGGGGGTTGCTGGCGTACAGCGTCACCGGCTGCTGCGACTAGCTTGGCAAAGTCCGCGCCATCGAGTGAGGCTCCACCTACGAGGCCGCCATCAACATCTGCCTGCCCGATGATCTCCGCGACAGTCTCCGTCTTCACGGAACCGCCGTAGAGGATGCGGATGCTGGCAGCAACGTCGGGGCCCGCCAACTCGTCGATAAGCGAACGGATTGCGGCGCACATCTCCTGGGCGTCAGCCGCTGATGCGCTCTTACCGGTGCCGATGGCCCAGACCGGCTCATACGCAATGACGACGTTCTCCAGTGCTGCAGCATCCATCCCAGCGAGTGAAGCACGGGTTTGCTCTACAACGAACTCAACGTGGTTGCCTGCCTCGCGCACATCGAGTTGCTCGCCGACACAGACGATCGGAGTGATCCCCTGCCCCAACGCGGCCTTGGCCTTAGCAGCAACAAGCTCATTGGACTCATTGTGGTATTCGCGGCGCTCAGAGTGGCCCACCACAACCCAAGTGCAATCGAGTTTAGCCAGCATCTGCGCTGAAACTTCACCGGTGTATGCGCCAGCGTCATGCTGGGATACATCCTGAGCGCCATAGGTGATCTGCAGCTTGTCCCCTTGCACCAGGGTCTGCAGCGAGCGCAGATCCGTGAACGGGACCGTCAGCGCTACGTCCACGTCTTCGAAGTAGTCCTTCGGCAAAGCAAAAGCTAGACGCTGTGCCTGGGAAATCGCCTCAAGGTGGTCATGGTTCATTTTCCAGTTACCGGCGATGAGCGGCTTACGTGCCATGAGAAATCCTTTCTACAGGTAAGCGGGGTTAGTTGGCTTCCAGTACCGCGACACCTGGCAGTTCCTTGCCCTCAACTAGCTCGAGGGAAGCCCCACCACCGGTGGAGATGTGGGAGAAACCGCTCTCATCCAGCCCAAGTGTACGGACGGATGCGGCGGAGTCGCCGCCACCAACCACTGTGAAGGAACCGTTGTTCGTGGTTGCGTCGATCATTGCCTGTGCGACAGCGCGGGTGCCATCAGCGAAGTTCGGTTTCTCGAACACGCCCATCGGGCCATTCCAGAACACCGTCTTGGAATCAGCGATGATTTCCGCGTACTTCTTCGCGGACTCTGGTCCGATGTCAAGAGACAGCCAACCTTCCGGGATGCCGTCAAGGTCCACGACCTTTCGGTCCGCATCATTGTCAAACTCAGATGCCGCAACGAGGTCCACCGGCAATACAAGCTTGTCGCCGTACTTAGCCAGCAACTCCTTGCAGGTGTCCACCATCTCCTCTTGCAGCAGGGAGGCCTGGGTGTTGTGACCCTGGGCGGTGAGGAAGGTGTAGCACATGCCACCACCGATGATGACCTTGTCAGCCTTCTCAGCCAGTGCTTCAATCACGCCGAGCTTGTCAGACACCTTGGAGCCACCGAGCACAACGATGTACGGCGCAGTCGGGTTGTCCTTGATCGTGGCCAGCTTTTCCACCTCTGCCTGAACGAGGTAGCCCGCGTATGCCGGAAGGCGCTTAGCCACGTCGTAAACAGAAGCCTGGGCGCGGTGCACCACTCCAAAGCCGTCGGACACGAAAGCTCCGTTGTCAGCAGCAAGCGCTGCCAGCTCGTCGGCGAAGGCGCCACGCTCGGCATCGTCTTTGGAGGTCTCGCGGGCGTCGAACCGAACATTCTCCACCAGCAGCACGTCACCCTCGGACAGGCCGTTTGCACGCTCGTGTGCGTCCTCACCAGTGACATCGGTAGCAAGAGCAACGTACTGGCCAAGCTTCTCCGACAGCGCCTCCGCAACCGGCTTCAGGGAGTACTTCGGGTTCACCTCACCCTTAGGGCGGCCGAGGTGGGCGGTGAGTATGACCTTCGCGCCACCGTCGATAAGCGCCTTGATCGTCGGCAACGATGCGTCAATACGACCAGCGTCGGTGATGTTGCCGTCATCATCGAGCGGAACGTTGAAGTCCGAGCGGACAAGGACGTGACGGCCGTCAACGCCTTCCTTCAGCAGCTCATCAATAGAACGTACAGCCATGGTGGATGTCTCCTTCAAAAGTTATGGGGTGGTGGGGAAACGTGGAGGGCGCATAAGCGAAAACCCGGAGGAATGTGTGGTGGCACTCCCCCGGGCTGTCACTCAGGCACGCGCGGGGCGCAGAGATGGTCGGTTTAGAGATTATCCGCGACGTGCTTGGTCAGGCGGATGTACTGGGACGTGTAGGAATACTCGTTGTCATACCAGGAGATGATCTTCACCAGCTTGCCATCGATCACACGGGTCATACCAGAGTCAAAGATCGCACCATGCTCATTAGCAATAATGTCGGACGAGACGATCGGATCTTCGGTGTACTCGAGTGCCTGTCCAAACTCCGGATCTTGGACGGCCTTCTTCACTGCCTCATTGACTTCCTCAACGGTGACTTCCTTAGACACGTTCACCGTGAGATCCGTAGCGGAACCAGTGATGGTGGGTACGCGCATAGCAAAACCGTCGAGCTTGCCTTCCAACTCAGGCAAAACAAGTGCCACGGCGCGAGCCGCACCAGTGGTGGTGGGCACAATGTTCTGTGCAGCAGCGCGAGCACGACGCAGGTCCCTGTGCGGTGCATCCTGGATGCGCTGGTCACCGGTGTAGGCGTGGATCGTGGTCATCAGACCATTCTCAATACCAAACGCATCGTTGAGGACCTTAGCCACAGGTGCCAGGGAGTTTGTTGTGCAGGACGCAGCCGAAATGATGTTCTGGTCGTTGGTGTAGTCGTGGTGATTCACGCCCCACACGTAGGTGCCGTCCACATTCTTTGCCGGCGCGGAAACGATGACCTTCTTGGCGCCAGCATCGATGTGTGCCTTAGCCTTCTCACCGTCGTTGAAAATGCCGGTGCACTCAAGAACAATGTCCACGTCAGCTTCGCCCCATGCGAGGTTTGCCGGGTCCTTCTCCGCGGTGACCTCGATGCGCTTGCCATCGACGGTGAGCGAGGTGTCATCGAACGAAACTTCGCGTCCAAGACGCCCATAGGCGGTGTCGTACTTGATCAGGTGAGCCAGCGTCTGGTTGTCGGTGAGGTCATTGATCTTCACAACCTCAAGGTCACCGTCGAACTTGTCCAAGATGATGCGGAATGCGGAACGGCCAATTCGGCCAAAGCCATTAATGCCAATGCGAGTGGTCACTGAAAAGACTCCTTGAAACTATCTGGTTGTGCTGTCCAGACCGTGAACCGATTGCTAAGTCAACCCGCGGCCTCTTGTTCCCAGTGTAGAGAATTGAACCCGTGGTCGCAGGGTCACAGGCATTTACCAAGAACGCGGTTAAGGGCTCGTCTTAGTCTTCTTCAATCACCGCTGCGTGCGTATCCGGAATACCCAGCTCTTTCGCCCGTTTGTCAGCCAAGGACAACAAGCGGCGGATGCGCCCCGCAACGGCATCCTTGGTCATCTGAGGGTCAGCCAGGCGACCCAGCTCTTCCAAAGAGGCGTGACGGTGTTTGACGCGCAGGAAGCCTGCGTCAGCCAGGTGTTCTGGTACGTCATCCCCAAGAATGGTCATTGCACGGTCAACGCGGGCTGCAGCCGCCGCCGCTGCTTGGGCGGAGCGGCGCTGGTTGGCATCGTCGAAATTCGCATGGTGATTCGCGCTGGCCCGCTCGTCGCGTTTGATGCGCTTTTCATCCCATTCCAATCGCGCGCGCGGTGCGCCCATGCGGGACAGAAGGATCCCAATGCCATCACCGTCACGTACAAAGACGCGCTCTGTGCCACGGGTTTCCTTCGTCTTAGCCGCGACTGATAAACGTCGCGCCAGACCAACGAGCGCCAGTGCAGTCTCTTGGCGTGGGCAAACAACTTCGAGTGCGGCGGTACGACCGGGTTCAGTCAGAGATCCGCGCGCGAGGAAAGCACCACGCCAGGCGGCTTCCACTTCACCGATCATTCCGGAAATAATGTTGCGTGGCAGGCCAACCACTGGGTGCCCGGACGCCGTGACCAGCCGGAAACGCCGAATCACGTCTTTAGCACCGTCTGTAATTTTCACTTCATAGCAGGCTTCCCGGGACTGGGTGCCAGCATTGATGCTTTTCACCTCAACGTCAATATCGCATACATCCCGAATTGTTGAGGCGAGGTGTTCAGCCACAGCACGCTCAACGAATTCGGCACGGATTTCTAGCCCCCGCAAGCCTTGTTCAAACTCGCTAGCTACACGCAGCATCGCTGTCGCCTCAGCGATCCGGGTGTCCGTTCCAGTAGGGGCTACACCCAGGAGCTCGTCTTTGACTTTCGACGTCAATGCCACGTTCGCATTCATCCTTTCCGTTTGCTCACATCAGTTTAGTTTCCACGCACAAGTGATGTGATGGCAGCTGCCAGTTTTTCTGGATCATGCCTGCTCGTGCGCTGTGATGAAGCATCAACCTCGGCGAGATCTGCAAACGTCACTTCCGCTCCAGCACTGGCCGCCGCCCGCTGAAGATAGCGCCGCTCCCCTTCGGACAATGTGATCCCCGAATCAGCCAAGAAGTAGTCCACCTTCAACTCCGGCGCGTGCTGGTTGAATACATGGATATGCCGTTCCGTAGTGAATCCCGGAGTCTCCCCCGCTTCTGGTGAGAGGTTGAGAATGACAATGACGGTAGCCTGCGTATCGGTCAGCGCCTGCACAATCTCCGGTATCAGAAGGTGTGGGATTACGGAAGAAAACCAGGAACCCGGCCCAATGGTCACCACATCAGCATTGAGGATCGCCTGCACCGCAGCTGGATTAGCTGGCGGGTTCGCGGGGAGGATACGCACTCGACGGACTGAACCAGGCGTGGTGGCCACTGCAACCTGACCGCGGACCGAACGAACCACCCGCGGGTCATCATCAAGCCCCGCCACATCTGCCTCAATATCGAGCGGTTCCAAGGCAACTGGCAACACCCGACCAACGGTTTGGGTCCATTGTCCCACGGTGTCTAGCGCGCGCTGCAAGTCTCCATAAGCCTCCGCCATTCCAGCGATGATGAGGTTGCCCACCGCGTGTCCGGCCATTGCACCATTTCCACCAAAACGGTGCTGGATGATGTGCTTCCATTCCTCGCCGAATTCGCTCGATGGGGTAAGTGCCGCCAGTGCCATACGGAGATCCCCGGGCGGCACGATGTCTAGCTCACGGCGCAATCGGCCGGACGATCCGCCATCGTCAGCGACGGTAACAATGGCGTTCACATGATAATTACCGGGATCAACAACGCCATTGTTCGTAGCTGCGATCTGCTTCGCAGCCAGAAGGGTTTGGTGGAGTCCATGTCCACCGCCGAGGCTAGCCACATTGATATGAGAGGCGTTCATAATGGGAGGTCTTTCTCTCGCTGAAAGGGGGCTGACTACATCACCGGTGGTGCAATGAGCTCGGTGATTAGTGCCGCTTTAAGTCCCTGTGCATCACGGCAACGTCTACTTCCCCTCGGGAGCTAAGTCGCCGGCCAATTTCCTCGGAGACTGCCACGGAGCGATGGTGCCCACCAGTGCAGCCAATGCCCACAGTGACGAAGTCTTTGCCTTCGTGTTTGTAACCAGACATCATTGAGCTGAGCAGGTCCACAACCCCGTCAATAAATTCGTCCGCACCCGGCCGCGACAGCACGTAGTCACTGACGGGCTTGTCCACACCGCGGAAGTCACGCAGCTCCTCAATCCAGTATGGGTTAGGCAGGAAGCGCACGTCGAAAATCAGGTCGGCATCGCGTGGGGAACCGTGCTTGAAACCGAAAGACTCCACGGTCACGTGCTGCTTCGAGGAGCCGAGGTCCCCAGCGGAAGCCTCAATCGCGCGACGCAGATCGTGGATGGACAGGTTTGAGGAATCAATGATCACGTCCGCTGTTTCCCGCACCCACG
Source organism: Corynebacterium tuscaniense (assembly GCF_008693065.1). Lineage (GTDB taxonomy): Bacteria > Actinomycetota > Actinomycetes > Mycobacteriales > Mycobacteriaceae > Corynebacterium > Corynebacterium tuscaniense. The sequence goes on from NZ_VXKH01000002.1 coordinate 6,669, forward strand.
CTAGCTCAGCGCGTTCACGGGCAATGCCCACGTGCAACGGGTTGTCGCCCTGCAGCGGATGGGTGCGTCGAACGCTATCGAAGCGTTTGATCAACACCTCGTCGCGCGCCTCTAGAAAAAGAATGAAGGGGTTGTAGCCACGTTCACGTGCTTGCTCAATGAAGTCCATGAGAGACCCGCGGAAGATGCGTGCGCGCACATCTGTCACCACGGCGAGCTTGTCCACTGGGGACTCCTCGGCCATGGCCATGTCCATGAGTTCAAGGCCGAGCTGCGGTGGGAGGTTCTCAGAGACAAAGTAGCCTTTGTCTTCAAAGACGTTCGCTGCGGAGGACAGCCCGCCACCGGACATGCCGGTGATGATCACAGGGCGCGACGCGGAAGATGAAGTCATACGCCCCATCGTATCGAAATGCGCAGAGCATGTAGCTGCTTATCGACGATTCCCCTCAGTCTCCCACATGCAAATGGTCATACACCTTCTGCGCAAGCTTGGGGCCCATCCCCGGGACCTCGGTGATGTCCTCGACGCTGGCAGCTTTCAGCTTTTTCACGCTACCGAAGTGCTTGACCAGATCACTGCGCCGCGCTGGCCCAAGGCCCGGGATGCCATCGAGTGCAGAGGCACGCATGCGTTTGGAGCGTTGCTGGCGGTGGTAGGTGATGGCAAAACGGTGTGCTTCATCACGGATTTGTTGCAACAGGTACATGCCTTCTGAGTTGCGGGGCAGGATAACCGGTTCATCGTCGTAAGGCACCCATACTTCTTCAAGGCGCTTGGCTAGGCCGATGAGGGCGACATCGACGACCCCGAGTTCGTCGAAAACTGCTTGGGCTGCGTTGACCTGTGGTTTACCGCCATCAACGATGAATAGCTGTGGCGGGTAGGCAAAGCGTTTGTTGCTTGCTGTTTCCACCGCGTCATCTGGTTCCTCATCAGCGAAAGCGGTGTTATCTAGCTCTGGGTCTTCCGGATTGGCCAGCTTGTCCTGCGCGTGACGCTTGAAGCGGCGGCGCGTGACTTCGGCGATAGAGCCCACATCATCACTGCGCCCATCCCCCGCTGCTTCCTTGATGCGGTAGCGGCGGTAATCCGACTTCTTGGGCAGGCCGTCCTCAAACACCACGAGGGAAGCCACCACATCGGTGCCCTGAATGTGGGAGATGTCCGTGCACTCGATGCGCAGCGGCGCCTCATCGAGACCCAACGCATCCTGAATATCCTGCAGCGCCTGTGAACGCGCGGTGAGATCACCCACACGCTTCAGCTTGTGCTGGCGCAGAGACTCCTTGGCATTGCGCTGGACAGTTTCCATGAGCGATTTTTTATCGCCACGCTGCGGCACCCGAATATCCACCGGCCCACCCCGGAGTGTTTCGAGGAGCTCCTCGGTCTCTGACGGTTCCTCGGGCATGACTTCCACGAGAATTTCGCGCGGTACCGGCATCGGGGCGCGTTGTGCTGCATGGGATTCCTGGTCCACACCGCGGCGACGCACTTTCTTTGCAGCCAACCGCTCATCTTCGATACGTTCCTGCTCAACACGCTCCACCGCATCGGAGTAGTACTGCACGAGGAAATTCTGCATCGACACCGGCAAGGCAGGATCAGCCCGCCCCTCCTCGAGACGCTCCGTACTGCCGGGCTCATCCCCGGTTTTCTCCACGACCCAACCACGCTGTGAACGGATACGGCCCTCGCGGACCGTGAAAATCTGAACGGCGGCTTCCAGCTCATCAGTATCAAAAGCGATGATGTCTGCGTCCGTGTCCATGCTCAGCACGACGGTTTGGCGCTCCATGACTTTGTTGACGGCCCCGAGGTCGTCACGAAGCCGCGCTGCTTTTTCGAACTCTAGGTTTTCACTGGCTTCCAGCATCTGGCTGGTTAACGTTTTGACCAGCGTATCTGTACGGCCGGACATGAAGCCCATGAACCCGTCCACGATGTCTGTATATTCTTCCTCGCTCACACGGGACACGCACGGCGCGGAACATTTATCGATGTACCCCAACAAACACGGCCGTCCCAACTGCTCGTGTCGCTTGAACACACCATTGGAACACGTCCGGATAGGAAAAACGCGAGTAAGCAGATCTAGCGTTTCGCGCACAGCCCACGCATGGGAAAAGGGGCCGAAGTAGCGCACGCCCTTGCGCCGCGGACCGCGGTAGAAGAACGCGCGCGGGTAGTCCTCTTTCACGCTGACTGCGAGCATGGGATACGTCTTGTCATCGCGGTACATGACGTTGAACCACGGGTCGAAACGTTTGATCCAGGTATACTCCAACTGGAGCGCTTCCACCTCACTAGCCACAACCGTCCACTCCACCTTCGCGGCCGTGAACACCATCTGGCGGGTACGGGGGTGGAGCTGCTCTGGCGGCTGGAAATAGTTGTTCAGGCGGGCACGCAGGTTTTTTGCCTTGCCCACGTACACCACGCGCCCGGAGGCATCGCGGAACTTGTACACCCCAGGCTCCGTTGGGATGCTGCCTGGGGCGGGACGGTAGGTTGCTGGATTAGCCATGTGGCTAGTCCTCTGGCATATAGCGGGCTTCCAACGCGCGGAAGTCCTTCACCGCAGCAACTGCCCGCTCCTTGTCCGCGGACTGAATGGCCCACAGCGGAACATACTCGAACTCGGGCAGTTCCAACCGCGCCATGCGGGAGCCCTGCGGAAACGCCAGACCGTAGACAACCAGCCACGGGTAGAAACGGGTGCCAATGATATTGCGCACCTCTACCCCATCCTCATTCACACGCACCCGCGGGCGGGACAGCCCAATCCATGTTGCAGCAGACAGAATCAAGCCAATACCGGGGAAGGCAAACTTATCGATGGTGCTCACCGCCGCACCCGTAAACTCCACGTCCACCACGATGCCCATGAAGATGTGCACGGCCATGATCAGTACGACCAACAGCAGGGCAACACGCTTCAGTGCCGGCGAGGTAATTTCCAGCTCCCACGGCTTCGTCGATGTCACCGCATGCGGATCCAACGCGTTGTAATAAGCCAGGTCCCGGTCACTGATGCTTCGTCCCGGTGCGCTGTTTGTGTCAGTCACTGCACTCTTCCGTGGTTGTTGTTCGACGGTTTTGTTCGCTGGGGTTTCTCACGTCATCCTACCCACGCTGTCACGCGGGCGAAAATATCCATCACCAGTGGTCGTGGGTGCGCGGGGCAAAAGCCCGCACGCGCGCGAGGGTCAATGCGGTAGACAGTGCGGCATCCATTGCTTCCGCGCCCTTGTCCTCCTTGGCTCCTGCCCCGCCCGTGCGCGCAAGGGCCTGCTGCACGTTCTCCACGGTGAGCACACCATTGCCCACCGGAACTTGCTCATCAAGCGCCACACGCGTCAAGCCTTCGGTCACGGAATCACAGACGTACTCAAAGTGGGCGGTTTCACCGCGAATAACACAGCCGAGCGCGACCACGGCATCGAAACGCCGTGCACACGCCTGCGCAACAACGGGTAGTTCCAGCGCACCGGCCACGCTAAAAAGCTCTGCCTTTGCGCCCGCTTCACGCGCTGCTGCCAGTGCACGCTCACGCAGCTTATCGACGATCTCCGCATTCCACTCCGTCACCACCACAGCAACGGTCAAACCCTCAGCTGAAATGTGGCGCGGCACTGGTGTTCCACTAGTTGCCATATTGAGCCTTCCCTTCGCTTTTGTTCCTAGTGCCCCTGCACGTTTTCCCACTCAGCCACGAGTGGCAGATCATGCCCCATGCGGTCACGCTTGGTGCGCAGGTAATGGATGTTGCAGTTGTTCGGTGCGATCTCAATACGAGTGCGGCCGGAGATAATCGGGCCGTATCCGCTCAAAGCCTCGACCTTGTCCGGGTTGTTGGACAAGATCTCGGCCGACGCAATACCCAGGTCCGCCAGGATCTGGCCGGCAACGGAGTACTCCCGCGCATCCACCGGCAATCCCTGCTCCAAGTTTGCGTCCACGGTATCTAGGCCATTTTCCTGCAGCCGGTACGCCTGCAGTTTGTGCAAGAGCCCAATGCCACGACCTTCATGCCCACGGACATAAATAATCACGCCACAGCCAGCTTCTTGGATCTTGCGCATGGACTCGTGCAGCTGCGGCCCACAATCACAGCGTTGCGAGGCAAACACATCACCGGTCAAGCACTCGGAGTGGACGCGGACGAGTACATCTTGCCCGTCCGCGACGTCGCCGCAGACGAGGGCGATGTGCTCAGTGGCGTCGATAATCGAGCGATAACCGTACGCTGTGAACACACCAAATTCTGTGGGCAACGTGGTGGTGACGGCGCGCTCGATGATACGGTCCGTCCGGCGGCGGTACGCGATGAGCTGTTCGATTGAGATCATCGGCAAACCGTGCTCATCCGCAAACTCGCGCAGTTCAGGCCCACGCGCCATGTCCGTCGGGTCCTTCTCGGACACAAGCTCACACAACACACCCACCGGTGTACAACCAGCCATCCGGGCGAGATCAACGGACGCTTCTGTGTGCCCGTCGCGCACGAGCACTCCACCGGTTCGCGCACGCAGCGGCACAATATGACCGGGACGAGTGAAATCGGTCGGCGCGCTCTCGGGGTCAGCCAACCGTCGAATCGTCTCCGCGCGCGAAGTAGCGGAAATGCCCGTGGTCCCCGTGGCCGCATCAACAGTGACAGCATAGGCGGTGCCACGCGCGTCCTCATTACGTGCGACCATCGGCGGAAGATCCAGGCGGGTTGCCGCCTCATCCTCCATGGCTACGCAAATATAGCCGGAGGAATAGCGGACCATGAACGCCACCATTTCCGGCGTGGCGTGCTGTGCAGAAAAGATGAGGTCACCTTCGTTCTCGCGGTCCTCATCATCCACCACGACCACCGCACCACCTCGGGCGATGGCCGCCACAGCATCTTCCACAGAATCAAGGCGCAGCGAGTCCATCATGGCTGTAGATGGTAACCCCCAACCATTTTCTCAACATACTTGGCCACCACGTCCACCTCGAGGTTCACCGGCTCCCCCACCACCATGTCCCCAAAGGTCGTCTCCGCCAAGGTTGTGGGGATGAGGGAAACCTCCAGGAAATCCTCCCCAACAGCTGAAACAGTGAGCGATGTGCCATTGATGGCGATCGAGCCTTTCTCCACCACATAGCGGACCAAGTCCGCGGGAAGGGAGAACCGCAGCACCTCCCAGTGCTCAGATGACGCACGGCTGATCAGTTCACCGACCCCGTCCACATGGCCCTGAACAATGTGACCACCCAGCCTTTCCCCGGCCGTCAGAGCTCGCTCAAGGTTGACGCGGGACCCCACCTTGTAGCTACCCAAGCGAGAGCGGTTCAAAGTTTCTTGCATGACGTCAGCGGTAAACCCCTCTGTGAGCTTGTCCACGACGGTCAGGCAGACTCCGTCCACCGCGATGGAATCCCCCGGTGCTGCATCGCTTGTGACTGTTGGCCCATGGATTGTCAGCCGGACCGCGTCGGTGAGTTGCTCCAGCTTGTCCACCCGGCCGATTTCTTCAACCAAACCCGTGAACATCAGTTGTCCTTCCTACATAGTTCGATGACGGCATCTTCGCCGAGGCAAAACGCGTCGTACAGCGTGTAGCGCTTCGCCTCGCCGATGGTGTTTACGAGCGGCCCATCCAGCAGTCCGCGTCCGCTGCCAAAGAGCATCGGAGCGACGTAGGCTGTAATACGGTCCACGACGTCAAGTTCAAACACGCTACGCATAAGAGTTGGACCGCCCTCCACGAGCACATCTCGTGCTCCTGATTCATACAGTGCCTGAAAAGCTTCTTCCGGTGTTGAATACTGCTCGAAACCCAGCCTGGTCAGGTTACCTTCCGGCACCTCACGCGTGCCCACCACAATGCGGCGGGGTTGGTTTGCTAAAAGCGAGCCGTCACGGTCGCGCGCGGTGAGGGACGGATTATCCGCAATCGCGGTACCAGTGCCGATCACGATGGCATCACGCATCGCCCGGTCAAAGTGCGTGTACTGGCGAGTCTCTGGCCCCGTGATCCATTGGCTTGTTCCATCCGGAGCCGCAGTGAAGCCATCCAGAGTGGCTGCAAACTTTGCCGTCACAGACACACGCCCGTAACGCACCGAGTCCAGCCACGGTTCAAGGCCATCAACCGGGAAGTCCACCTGGGTAACCTGAACCCCGTGCGCACGGAGGTAGTCCGCACCGCCAGCTGCCTGGGGGTTCGGGTCATCCTTCACGTAGTACACGTGGGCGATTCCTGCTGCCACGATCGCTTCAGTGCACGGTCCCGTGCGGCCAGTGTGGTTACACGGTTCCAAACTCACGACCAGGGAGGCCCCTTTTATTCTTTCGGGATTGATGGTGGTGGCTTGATCAAGCGCGACCCTTTCCGCGTGACGGCCTCCCGGTGGTTCAGTGGCACCCGTGGCAATAATGCCGCTGTCATCAAAGACGGCACAGCCCACCGGCGGGTTAGGGCTCGTCGTGCCACGCACCTTTTGACCAGCATTGTGCGCAGCAATCATGGCGGACTGCACCGCCTCAGCCATAGGGGGCTCCATTTAGCGGTTTGCGGCAATAGTGGCCAGGTCACGCAAGGTTTCCACTGCCCCAGCCGGATCCTCAGTACCGAAGACAGCGGAACCAGCGACGAATGCATTCACGCCAGCTTCGGCAGCCAGCTCGATGGTGGATGAAGAGATGCCGCCGTCGATGCCGATGATCGTGGACAAGCCAGCCTCCTCAATGCGTTCACGCAGGGTAGCCACCTTACCCAGCACCTCCGGCATGAACTTCTGCCCGCCGAAGCCCGGCTCCACGCTCATGACCATGACCTGCTCAAAGTGCTCAATATCATCGAGGTAAGGCTCGATCGGGGTACCCGGCTTGATAGCAAAACCTGCCTGAACGCCAAGGTCATGCAGCTGCTTCGCGGCAGCAATATGGTTGTCCGTCGCCTCAATGTGGAACACAAGACGATCGCCACCGGCCTTGATGTACGTCTCGAACCAGCGCTCCGGCTCCTCGATCATCATGTGAATGTCCAAGAACTGGTCTGTCACCCCGTCAACCGCCTTGGTCACGTCCGGACCGAACGAAAGGTTGGGCACAAAGTGGCCATCCATGATGTCCACGTGGATGAGGTCAGCGGCAGGAACCTTCTTCACATCCGCGCCGAGAGCGGCGTAATCAGCGGCCAGAATTGACGGAGCAATGTAGATCATGCCACCACTCTACTTCGTGCGGGTGAAGGATTTAACATGCCCGTTTTTAGTGACCTGCGGAAACACAGGGGCAGGATGGGTTGGGGTGCTAAGTCTTTCACAATCCTTTACTGCTTGCGCAGAACCGCAAAGAACATCGCGTCCGTCCCGTGGCGGTGTGGCCACATCTGAACGCTTCGGTGGGGGCCCACGCCCTCCATGCCGCAGGTGAACTCGTGCGCGTTGAGTTCCTCAACGGCCCCGGCAGTCAGGGCCTTATCTATGATCCCGCGTGTTTCCCTGACATCGGGGGAACATGTCGAATAAACGACAATGCCACCGGGTTTAGTTAGCTCAATAGCGGAGGCCAGTAGATCTTCCTGCAGCACGTTGAGCTCTGCAATGTCGCTTTCGGCTTTTCGCCAGCGCGCTTCCGGGCGACGGCGTAACGCACCGAGGCCGGAACAAGGAGCATCAACGAGGACACGATCATAGCCAGGTTCCAAACCGGGATTGCGACCATCCCCAACGTGAACGGTGACGGGAAGATCCTGCGTAGTCTTGCGAATGAGGTCTGCGCGGGTGCTACTGACCTCAACGGCATCCACGTGTGCTCCGTCAATGGCGGCGATGGCTCCCATGAGGGCTGCTTTACCACCGGGACCAGCACACAGGTCGAGCCAGCGACCGGCATCGGATTCCACCGGGACTTCAGTCACGGCACGGGCGATGAGCTGGGAGCCCTCGTCTTGGACAGCGGCCATCCGATCGCGCACGGGCTGAAGGGCACCAGGATCACCGCTTTCCAAATAGACCGCGTAGGGGCTGTACTTGCCTTCTTCCCCGCCGGTGGTGAGAGCTAATTCTTCCGCGGAGAGTTCACCGGGGCGAGCAACTAGATGGACCACGGGGCGCTCGGAATCTGCAACGAGTGCCTTTTCGAGTTCCTCGGCGCCAGCACCAGTTGGGTTGACTCCAAGCGCGGTGGCAAAAGAACGTGCGATCCACTCAGGGTGTGCCGTATGGAAAGCCACTGCAGCCAGTGGATCGGCTGGACTGAGCTTCTTGATCCATTGCGCGGGTTCGGTCCGGGTGACGGTACGAAGAATTCCGTTAACAAAGCCTTTGGCCTTCGGATGACCAGCGGCTTCGACGAGACGGACCGAGGTGTCCACTGCCGCGTGCGCGTCCACTCGGGTATACAGCAACTGATAAACACCAATGCGCAAGGCGGTAAGAACAGCCGGATCAAGATCCGCGAGCGGCCGTGAAGAACAATCACGGATCACGGCATCGAGCACGCCCTGTGTGCGCATCGCACCGTAAGCGAGTTCTGTGGCAAAGGCGGCATCGCGACCAGTGATGCTGCGCTCGCGTAGCAGTTGTGGAAGGACCAAGTTGCCGTAGGCGTCCTCCACCGCGACACGGAGCAGAACATCGAAGACAACTTCGCGCGCCTTGTCCCCCATGGCTTTCACCTGGGAGGCAGTCTGTGGGGCTTTCTCCCGGGTCGAAGTTCTTGCCGGCTTTGATGGTTGCTTCTGTGCGCTCTTGGTGCGTGACCTAAATCCGCCGCTCACTCGAACACCACTCCTTCAGCACTGTGTAGGCCACGCGCCCAATCGGCAGCGACCATCATCTTTTTCCCTGGGGGCTGGATCATCTGCAACACCACCGGGGTCGTCCCAGTGCCCACGGTCACGGTGTTCTTGGACACGGTCACATGACCGGGGCTGGTGGGTGACAAACAGTCGTCGACAACCACTGGACCAACTTTGACACGTTGGCCGTCGAGCATTGTCCACGCGCCTGGGCCTGGGGTGTAGGCGCGGATCGCACGGTCAATCTCAATAGCGGGTGCGGTCCAATTGATGCGTGCGTCGTCCTTGGTGATCTTCGGGGCATAGCTCGCCTCCCCCTCCTGCGGAGTGAGTGTGGCTGTACCAGCAGCGAGTTCATCCATGGTGCGCACGAGAAGATCCGCGCCGCTGTAGGCCAGGCGCGTAAGCAAATCATCCGCTGTATCGGTGGAGCGAATCGGCTCAGACACCTGACAAATGATGTCACCGGTGTCCAGGCCGGCGTCGATACGGAAAGTGGTGGCGCCACTGTACTCATCGCCGTGCAGAATACCTGCTTGAACTGGTGCGGCACCGCGCCACTGTGGCAGCTGCGAGAAGTGCAGGTTCACCCATCCGTGTGTGGGGATGCCCAGGTAGTTCTCTGGAATAAGGCTGCCGTAGGCGACCACTGGGATGGCATCCGGGGCGAGTTCCTGCAGTCGGGCCTTCACCTCCTCGTTCCTCTTCAACGTGGTCGGGGTGAGAACCTCAATGCCGTGCTCCAATGCCAAAGCCTTGACGGGCGACGGGTGCAGGGTACGCCCGCGGCCCCGCCTCGCATCGGGGCGGGTCAGTACGGCGACAACCTCATGGTCAGAAGCAATGAGCTTTTCCAACGCAACAACCGCCGGCTCAGGTGTTCCAGCAAAAACAAGGCGCATTATCTGTAATCCTTTCCCTAACCCGCGACTACTGCTGCTCTTCGCCGGCGTTAAACCAGTCCATACCGCGGATGATCTCCATCGTTTCCTTTCGAACCTCCGGGTCAAGACGCCGCAGGTACAAAACACCATCCAGGTGGTCCGTCTCATGCTGGATGCAGCGGGACAGCAGACCACTGGCGCTGATGGTGACGGGGCGGCCGTCAACATCAAAACCCCGCGCAATCACGGATTCATGGCGGACCACTTCCGCCTGCACATCCGGGATAGACAAGCATCCTTCCATGCCAATCTGTGCATAGTCACCCACGGGTTCCCACACCGGATTCACCAATGCACCACGCAACCCATCACAGTCGTAGACAAAAATGCGCTTAGCCAACCCGATCTGGTTCGCTGCAAGACCAACGCCACCAGCAGCGTCCATGGTTTCGAGCATGTCGGAGGCGAGGGTGGCTAGGGTAACGTCGAAAAGCTCAATGCTTTGTGCTTCAGTGTTGAGAATCGGGTCACCGAAGATACGGATAGGGCGAACAGTCATGAGCGCGAGTCTACCTAGCCCCCGCTCGGGGTTTAACCGATGTGCATGGGGTTGATCTGAATACGCAGTGGCGCATCCTGCTTGCGGGTCGCGCGGTTCACATTCCCGGCGCGCAGAGCCTTGCCCAGCGCGTTACGCGTCGAAAGTGGCGTGCGGATCAGCACGCGTTGCGCCTCCCCTAACTTGGACCGGTCCCACTCGCCTGGCAGGTCCACCCCGGGTGGTAGGTCAACTGGCCCCAGGATATCTACCTGATCAGGCAAATCGGTGTGCTCCAGAAAGTCCTCGAGCGCTTCGCGTGGTGCGTCCACAGCTGCCATATGCACCGCCGGTGGGAAGCGGACCTCCCTGCGGGCAGCGAGCTCCAATGCCGCGTGCCCCGGCGCATCCCAGCGGATGAGGTGCTGCACAACGGGCAGAGATGGGTCCGCGACTACCACTACATCGCCGCCTTTGGAGTGTGGCGCCACCAGCGTGGCTGCTGCCATCCACTTGTGCATGGTCTCTTCCGTGGCGCGCAGATCGGGGCGACCCAGCAAAGCCCAAGTATCCAGGAGAACGGCAGCGCCGTACATACCGCCGTCCTCCACGCGTGGCTCCGCACCCGGAGTGGCCACGACCACGGCAGCTTTGTCCGGGATCTCTGCATGGATGCGGTCACCCCAGGAAGAGATCACAGTCGCAGGGGAAAAGGCGCGGCCGAGTTCCTCCGCTGTGCGCTGAGTGCCCAACACAACGGCGCGCAAACGGTGCGAGCCGCAGGACGGGCAGGAGTAAGCACTATCAATACGCCCACACCACCGGCAGGTTGGTGCAGCTGCTTCCCCACCACTGGGCAAACCGAGCGGACCATTACAGGCGCGACAGCGCGCTGGGGCGCGACAGATCCCACAGGCTAGAGATTGGACGTACCCGGCGCGTGGGACTTGAAACAAAACTGGTTTGTTCTCAACCAGGGCGCTCCGTGCCGCCACAAAAGCAGCTGAGGGCAACCGTGCTGCGCCTGCGCGTGGATCACGTTGCAGTTCAAATTCGCTATCCCCCGCCGCATGGATGTGCGGGGAGCGCGTGCGCACTGTATTTCGTGGCGCAACAAGGGAGTGCATCCAGCCGGCTTCTACGAGCAGTTGTGTCTCCGCGGTGCGGCCGTAGCCGCCAATGATGAGGGAGGCTTTCTCCACTGCTGAGCGCGTTGTCAGAACCTCCCGGGCATGGGTATATGGGGCACGCGGATCTACTAGTGAGTCATCCCCGTCGAACATGACCGCCGCCAGCTTCAGGTTTTTCACGGGCGCGAAAGCGGCTGAGCGCGTCCCGATAACCAGGCGCCCCTGCCCGTGCAGAACTGACAGAAACCTGCTGTACCGTGCCTGTGGGCCAAGGGAGGCCGTCAGGGTTGTGATCTGCTTTGGTCCCACATGTTCCGCTAGCGCCGCTGCCATCTGGTCCACGTCTTTTTGGTCGGGAAGGACAATCAGTACACCCGCGCCGTCAATAGCCACTTTGGCAGCTAGGGCCGCAAGGGCCGCCGCCCAATCATCACCGGGGGCTATCTGCCACGCGGCGCGGGCGAGTGTTCCGGTGATGACGGCGTCCACGAAGGATTCCCCGTACTCGTATGCACTCCACGCGGATAAGTCAGGTTCTTTCGCGGTGCCTTGGTCTTCCCACGCCGAGGTCGTATCGGTTTGCTCCGCTTTCACGTGGCGTGGCGGGATTGCGGTACGCAGGATATCGGAGCGCACCGCGGCATATTTATCGGCCAGGGTATCAACTAGGTTTCGGATGTGCTCCGGATAGACAATCTCCGGGGAAATCACCCGCTCAATAAAACGGATCTTGCCCTCGTGCTCAGACGTAGCCGCACGCCCCAGAACCACTGCATCTGCCAACCGGCCCGCAAAACGAATGCGCACACGAACTCCCGGTTGCGCGGCCGCGGAATCCTCTTCGGTGACTAAGTAATCAAACGGCCGGTCTAAATGCGGCAGACCAAGGAGCGGCAGCACGCGCACCACGGGTAGATCAGCGGCGAGCGTTTTTGACATGGCCTTGATCCTAGCGGGGTGGTGCGACACCCCCGCGACGTTTCGTCTTTCATCCTGGCAGAAGGCATAATCTATCCATCATCTATCCATCTCATGTTTCTGCTTCACCGTCTGCTTAAGCGCACCCGGTGCGACTTTGTTGGAGTTTGCGTTTAACCATGAAACGTTCGCTCACTACGAGCGCCTTAGCTTTGCTCACGGGGCTCACCGCGTTCACTGCGCTTTCTGTCACCGCGAATGCTGCCCCGATTGCCACCACGAGTGCGGCTCCTATCCCGATGTTGGTTGGCATCGGGTCCGCGTTATCTGCTCCTCTCCCCCAGGCCCCTGATTCAACTTTCCGTGTCGGTGTTTCTCCGCTCCCGCTTGCTCTGACACCCCTTGCTCCGCTGGTGTCGCGCGCGCCAGGCCAGAAGCAAAACTTTAAAGCCAAGGGGTGCGAGAACTGCGTTGCCATTACGTACGACGACGGCCCCGTACCCAACACCAGCACACTTTTGGACATACTGAAGACGAAGCACGTGCATGCCACGTTCTTCCTCATCGGAGTGAACGCCAAGGAGTACCCGGGGATCGTGTGGCGCATGCACAAAGAGGGCCATGACATTGGGAATCACTCCAACACCCATCCCCCGCTCACAGCTTTAAGCAATGCCGGGGTGGCCAAGCAGCTCGATGCCGCAAATGATGCGATCACCAGTGCTGGCGCGCCCCACCCCACGTGGATGCGCCCGCCTTACGGTGCAACAAATGCGCGCGTTGCTGAAATCGTGGGCGGACGTGGCCAGGCCCTAGCTTTGTGGGACGTGGATACGGTTGATTGGCAGCACCGTGACGCATCAAAGACGTGCTCTATCGCGGTGGCTCAGGCACAGGCAGGATCTATCATTCTCATGCACGATATCCACCTCAGTACCGTAAATGCAGCTGAGTGTGTCATTGATGGTCTCCGCGCCAAGGGCCTGCGCCCAGTGAGCTTGGACGAGCTTATCGGAGCACCCCAGGTAGGTGTCACCTACACCTCTTTGAGCGACTTTTAGTGCCTCATCGAAGTGGAGCACCCGTTGGTAGTCTTGCACCATGACCGTGCCCCGCAAAGCAGAATCCGACGATACTGAGACAGACCGCTCCGGGTGGCAGTACGCAACCCCTGTTCTCATGCTCGTGGCCTACGTCCTGGGTCCCTGGGTCCTGATACCGGCCTTTGGTGCAGAGAAAGCCCTGGTCCCGGTTCTCATCTTTTTGTTTGGTACCGCTGCGCTGGCCGGTTTTGTTGACGGGTGGACATACCGCACCACGTTTTCCTTACCGTTTTTCGCGGGCGTGGGGTTCTGGCTGGCCAAAGTTCTCTATTTCAATGACGGAACGTTTCTCTATGCACTGGGGTGCGCTGCTACCGCTGCCATCGGGATGTTTGCCGGGCAGGCGATTGGCACGAAGTTCAACCACGCCGATGCCAACACCGTGTCGCAGGCGAGGGGCTAGGAATGGGCTCACTCGAACACTACGATTGCGCTTCCGGTTTAGAGGAATGGTCACTGCACCATCCCCGCTATGGCCTCATTGAGATTCGAACGGGTTTCGACCCTGATTTTGCCCGGATCGATGAAGATTGGCCTGGCAAAGAGAAAGCGGGCCACCGCCTCACCGGCGACAGCTCTGTGAAAGAACGGATCCACGCCCGCCTGATCAACCCGCAGACACGGGTAGAAATCCTCGTGGATGGCGTGCCTCAACATCGCTACGATCAATTGGAGTCCGGCCGGTACAGCCTCTTTTCCCAAAAAGAACCAACCAAACTCGAGCCGATGATCTCCCTGGGTGTGGACCGGGACAAGCCGCACGTGAAAATTCTGGCCAGTCCCTTTAAAGAAATCTTGCACGTTGATTTCCGTGAGGGGTCATCCGTCGTTGAGTTTGATCCACCGCAAGGTTCACGGGGTGAGAAACGCAGACAAGCAATGGAGTCCAGCGCATTGCGGCGTACGGCGATCCCCATCGTCGAGGGTCTTGGCAAAGGCGGCTGGGCCCTCCTCGTGTTGCTGCTTGCCCCAGTTCTGTCGCGTTTTCTTGATTGGATTCTTCAGTTCATCCCGGATTGGGAGCTACCAGATGTCACCTTGCCACACCTGGATTTACCTGTACCCCACCTGCCCCATCTGACGTTGCCCACGCCAGATATCACGCTTCCACATATCCCCTTTCCCGAGATTCCTGAATGGGTTGAGCTGCTAGCTGAATATTCCAAAATCTGGGTGCCGGTGGTCATCGGCATTGCTCTCGGCTTCATCGCACTGCGCAATCACCGCAAGTCAGAATCAGAAAAAGAAAAATGGGCCGAGCAAGATAGCGCTGAATCGCTTTCCGACGATGCCCGGCCCACCCTCAAGTAACCTCTCTATTCCCTATATCCCCGCCGCCGCACGCAGGTCGTCGGCCTTGTTGGTCTCCTCCCACGGGAACGCCACATCAGTGCGGCCGAAGTGGCCGTAGGCAGACGTTGCGGAGTAGATCGGGCGGAGCAGATCCAGCTGGCGGATGATGGCGGTCGGACGCAGATCAAAGACCTTGTCCACTGCCTGCTGAATCGACTCGTTGGTCAGGCCATCAGCGGCAGTGCCGAAGGTCTCCACGTACAGGCCGACCGGCGTGGCACGGCCGATGGCGTACGCAACCTGCACCTCAACGCGACGTGCCAGGCCAGCCGCCACAATATTCTTAGCCACCCAGCGCATCGCATACGCGGCGGAACGATCCACCTTTGAGGGGTCCTTACCGGAGAAGGCCCCACCACCGTGGCGAGCCATACCGCCGTAGGTATCCACAATGATCTTGCGGCCGGTCAGACCAGCATCACCCATTGGGCCACCCAGCACGAAGGAACCAGAAGGGTTGACCAGCAATGTGGTGTCTGCGTTGTAGTATTGGCCCAGGCCAGCGTCCTCAATGACCCACTCCAGGATATGGGTGCGCAGTGCGTCCTCGAGTTCCTGGCCGGTGAATTCCGGATCGTGCTGGGAGGAGATGACCACGGTGTCCAGGTAGACGGGCCGGTCGCCGTCATAAGCAAAAGTCACCTGTGTCTTGCCATCCGGGCGCAGACCGGAAACGATGCCCTCCTTGCGCACCTGTGTGAGGCGATGCGACAGACGGTGCGCGGTGGAAATCGGCAGCGGCATGAACTCCGGGGTCTCATCGGTGGCGTAGCCGAACATGAGTCCCTGATCACCAGCACCGGACTGATCTTCCTCGCCGGTGGACTCATTGGTGCGCACCTCAAGGGAATCAGTCACACCGTCAGAAATCTCCGCGGACTGGTCGCCGATAGCAATGTTGACGCCACAGGTACGGCCATCAAAACCAACCTCGGAGGAAGTGAACCCGATTTCCACGAGCTTGTCGCGCACCAGCTTTGCAATGTTGGAGTACGCCTGCGTGGTCACCTCACCCACCACGTGAACCTGGCCCGTAGTCACCATCGTTTCCACTGCTACGCGGGACAGCGGGTCCTGGGCAAGCATGTCATCCAGGATCGTGTCGGAGATCGCATCGCAGATCTTGTCCGGGTGGCCTTCAGTGACGGATTCACTGGTGAATAGGCGGTAGAACGGGTCGGTCATGGGCTTGCAGGTCCTTACAGGTGAGACGGCTGTCAAAAGAAACGCGCGCCATTACGGCGACTGTGCGCACCCAAGAATAGACTAAGCTGTCTAATCCTGTCGAATCGACTCCCCGTCACCGGACGTGATCTTCTCAATCGCATCCCACATCCGTGCCGCAACCACGTGTTTCGGCCCATCCTCAATGTCTTCCGTCGATCCATCCGCACCGAGCAGCCAGCCACTATTGCGCAGCTCACCGAAGACTTTTCCTCCCGCCACGGAGTTCACCATGAGCATGTCCGCGCCCTTGCGCGCCAACTTCGCCCGGCCATTTTCCAGCGGATCATCAGTTTCCGCCGCAAAGCCAACGATCGTCGCAGACGTCTCGCCAGCCTCTCGCTTATCGACGAGCCCCCTCAAAATATCCGGATTCTCCACCAACCGCAGCGTCGATAAGACATCATCCGCCTGCCCCTTCTTCAACTTGGAATCAGCCTCAGTTTCCGGGCGGTAATCGGCGACAGCAGCTGCCATGATCACAATGTCAGCGCCCACCGCCGCGGCGTCGACAGCCTCCTTCATGTCGCGCGTGGAGCGCACGCGGATGATCTCTGCGCCAGGAGGTGTCTCCAACTCATCGGTGTCCCCCGCGACGATGGTTACATTCGCGCCACGATGAACCGCGATGTCTGCGAGCGCAAACCCTTGCCTGCCGGAAGACCGGTTACCAATGAAGCGCACTGGGTCAATATTCTCCTGCGTGCCGCCCGCGGAGATCACCACCTTCTTGCCTTCCAGTGACCGAGTGAACGTCCCTACCGCCACAATTGTGCGCGCCATCGCCGCAATCTGCGATGCCTCCGGCAATCTGCCCGGACCGGTATCCTTGCCGGTCAAACGCCCATGCGCAGGCTCCAACACAATGAGGCCACGGCGACGTAACGTTGCCACATTGTCCTGGGTTGCAGGGTTCTCCCACATCTCCGTGTGCATCGCCGGCGCTAGCACCACCGGGCACGTGGCCACAAGCACCGTCGCGGTAAGAAGGTCATTTGCGCGACCCGCAGCGATACGTGCGATCGTATCCGCCGTGGCCGGCGCGACGACAATCAGGTCCGCTTCCTTACCCACGCGGACGTGCTGCACCTCATCCACACGGCTGAACACCCCCGTGTCCACGTGGTGGCCAGACAGTGCCTCAAACGTTGCCGCACCCACGAAGTTCAGCGCTGACGGCGTAGGCACAACCCGCACGCTATCCCCGGCCTCCGTGAACTCACGCACCAAGTGACATGCCTTGTACGCGGCAATTCCCCCGGAGACACCCACAACAACGTTGAGGGGCCTCTTTTTATCTCCGCCGACCCCGGCATCAGCACCGGTGGCCTCAGCAGTGTCCAGGTTATGTGCAGCCATGTCACTCATGGCCCCCGAGCTTACCTGCCACCATCACCGCAACCTTTTCGCCGTCCAGCAGACTATGCCACCGGCTCCAAACTAGCGGCGTGGTTTTAGCGGGAGTCACTGCGTCCGTGTTGCCGTCAGTTTCGGCTGTTGTTTCCCCCGACGCCCCGAAGGGGAGTGCAACCAGCCAGCACCAGGGTCAACATGACCCCCATGATGCAGGAGAAGCCCCTGTGCTTCACTTCCGCCTACCCCCGACGTCTAGGTGGATCCTCACATCTTCGTTTGGCCCCGGCACTGACCGGCTGCCCTTTGAATATGGCACGGTTTTCTCAGTTTCGAAACATTAAATTGTCCACTTAAGTGGACATTGGTTGGAGCAAGGCGTTGACCAGCAAGTTTGCCTTAAATTTTCCTGAACGATTCCTTAGCTTTTCACCCCCATTCGGGGGGCTATAAGTGTTATAGGGAAAACATATAAGCACGTCAAGGGCCTGAAGCGGAGATATAGGGCGCGGGGACCGTCGATAATCTTTTAAGCAATTCTCAGAAAGCTAGACGCACTTTGACAGCAAAACGCGGGCCCCGGCTTTGCCGGAGACCCGCGCTGCGATGGATGAGCTAAGGCTTACTGGCCTTCCTCATGCTCCAAGAGACCATGCTCGATCTCACGCAGAGCAATGGACAGAGGCTTCTCCCCTTGCTGTGGGGTGACCAGGGGGCCGATGAACTCGAACACACCCTCATCTTGCTCCTGGTAGTAGCTGTTGATCTGACGTGCGCGCTTAGCGGCAAAGATCACCAGAGCGTACTTGGAAGACACCTTGGTCAACAGCTCATCAATAGGCGGTGCCGTGATGCCTTCAGGCGTGTCGTACACCTGCTCCTTGACATCGACATCAGCCGAAGTAGCCAGATCGTTGGTCACGTTGCTCACTTACACCTATTCATTCGTTGGACGATTAACGGACAGAAGAATATCACTAATGTCTGAAACCGCCTCATCCAGATCGTTGTTCACAATGATTGTGTCAAACTCATCCTGGCAGGCCAACTCATCACGAGCTGTTTCAAGGCGACGCTCAATGACATCCTGAGATTCAGTCCCGCGGCCAGTCAATCGATCAACCAGCACTTCCCATGACGGCGGGGCGAGGAAAACTGTCGTCGCCTCCGGCATGAGCATCTTGATATTGCGAGCGCCAGCGAGATCCACCTCAACAAGCACAGGACGACCAGCTTCCATAGCCTCACGCACTGGCCCCGATGGGGTGCCTGAACGCTGCAACCCACTGTGAATATCAGCCCACTCGAGCATCTCACCTGCGTCGATCTTGTCCTGGAACTCCTCAGGCGTGACAAAGAAGTAGTCCTTGCCATCAACCTCACCCGGACGAGGATCACGCGTGGTCATAGAAACAGAGAAGTACAGGTCTTCCACTGCTTCACGGAGCCGCTGAACCACAGTTGACTTACCGACGGCAGAAGGGCCAGCCAAAACAACAAGCCGACCCTTCTTATTCACGGTTGTCACCGATTAGTCCGCGAAGCCAAAACGCTCGAGCAGAGCACGGCGCTGACGCTCACCGAGGCCACGCAAGCGACGGGTCTGAGCGATCTCCAGCTCCTCCATAATCTCGCGTGCCTTAACCTTGCCCACCTTCGGCAGAGCCTCCAGGAGAGCGGAGACCTTGGTCTTACCGATGATCTCGTTGGACTCAGCCTTCTCGAGAACTTCCTTCAGGTTGGTCTCGCCGCGCTTCAGGGATGCCTTGAGCTCTGCGCGCTGCTTACGTGCCTCTGCAGCCTTAGCCAGAGCTTCCTGGCGCTGCTCCGGGGTTAGTTGGGGAAGGGCCACTTCGGTTCCTCCATAAATAGTAGGGGTAGTTAGTTTTCACGATTCTGTGTTTGAACCGACTCGACACTATTGCACAGCCGCTTTTCTAATTACAACTGTGTGATTGGCCGATCGCGGTTCAGTTTAACACTGGATCTTACTTGACGCGGTGAACGATACCGTGTTTCGGCATGTCACCGCGTCGGCGTTTTCAACCTACCAGCAGTTTTAGGTTATTCGCCAACTAGGGCCAGCTTAAGCGCCTGCGACCTGTTCTTTTACACGTTTGCGCAGGTCTTCAGTATTAGGTCCAGCGGAGAGAATTGAACGGGAAACATTCGGAAAAACAAGATGACTGTCTGCGCCAGCAATGCGTGCAACATCATCCATCGTTGCACCTTGCGCCCCCACACCGGGCATGAGCACCGGCGCATTGAGGTGATCCAACCGTGGTGGGTTCTTCACCGTTGCCCCCACGACAACACCGACGTGACCAACGTGACCGTTATCAGCTTGGTTGTATTGCGCACACTCATCAATCATGTGCTGGGCAACCGTATCACCAGTGGTGCCCAGGAGCTGCTCCTGGAAGGCTTCTGCTTCCGGGTTGGAATTAGCCGCCATGATGAAGACACCGCGCCTGTTCTCCCCTGCCAGCTCAATAGCGGGAGCCAACGACCTCACCCCGAGGTACGGGGTGAGAGTCACAGCATCGCAGCACAGCGGGGATTCATCACCAAGCCAAGCTGCCGCATAGCCAGCCATAGTGGATCCGATATCTCCCCGCTTAGCGTCGGCAACGATGAGGGTTCCACTACTCTTTGCCGCAGCGATGACCTCCTCCAGGACAGCGAAGCCCTGAGAACCATACCGCTCGAAGAAAGCTACCTGTGGCTTGATCAGGGCAACGTGTCCAGCGAACGCTTCCACACAACGCAGGGATAATTCACGCAAACCTTTAGCGTCATTGCTTAGCCCCCACGCAGCGAGAAGCTGCTCATGCGGGTCAATACCAACACACAAGCGGCCGTAGTCTGCTCCTGCGGCGACAAGCCGGGCACCAAAACCGGCACCTGTATCCACCGGGCTCTCCTTCTGGCTCATCTACTCCCCTGCCTGAACGTTATGCTCAAGTTCTTGGAGGCTGGTCACTGTGATCTCATTCGCGCGGAGGGATTCGATGCCCTGGACCGCTGCGGTGACGCCCTGCACCGTCGTCATGATCGGCACGTTGGAAACCACTGCCGCGGCGCGGATGTCATAGCCATCGTGGCGTGCACCCGCGGAGCCAGCTGGGGTGTTGAGCACTAGATCAACCTCGCCGTCCAGGATGCGGTCGACGATGGACGTACCTTCAGCACCGGCGCGGACAGCGGAGGCCTTCAAAGCAACCTCACACTCAATGCCGTTGCGCCGCAGCGTCTGGGCAGTGCCCTCCGTAGCCAAGACCTTGAAGCCCATGGTGGACAGACGCTGAATTGGGAAGATCAGCGTGCGCTTGTCGCGGTTAGCCAGGGACACGAAGACGGTGCCTTCGGTGGGAAGCTCGCCAAACGCTGCTGCCTCGGCCTTGGTAAAGGCAACGCCGAAGGATGGTGCCAAGCCCATGACCTCACCGGTGGACTTCATCTCCGGTCCGAGGATGGTGTCCAGCACCGCACCATCTGGACGACGGAAGCGGGTGAATGGTAGGACCGCTTCCTTAACCGCGATCGGGTGCTCGAGGGGTAGGGAGCCACCATCATAAGTCGATGGAATGATGCCCTCTTCACGCAGCTCCGCGATGGTTGCGCCAAGCATGATGCGGGCAGCAGCCTTGGCCAAGTGTACACCCGTGGACTTGGACACGAACGGCACGGTGCGGGACGCACGCGGGTTGGCCTCAATGACGTAGAGGATGTCGTCCTTGAGCGCGAACTGCACGTTCATTAGACCCTTCACGCCAATACCGTGGGCCAGTGCCTCGGCGGAGCGGCGGACCTTGTCAATATCGTCCGGGCCCAGCGTCATCGGTGGCAGTGCACATGCAGAGTCACCGGAGTGAATACCGGCTTCCTCAATGTGTTCCATCACGCCACCGAGGTAGACCTCGGTGCCATCGCACAGCACATCCACGTCAATCTCAATGGCGTTGTCCAGGAAACGGTCCACCAGCACCGGATGGTCCGGGGACAGTTCGGTTGCGCGGTTGATGTAGTCGCGCAGGTTCTCCTCGTCGTAGACGATCTCCATGCCGCGGCCACCAAGCACGTAGGACGGACGGACCAGCACCGGGTAGCCGATGCGATTGGCCACCTCACGCGCACCTTCGAAGGAGGTGGCGGTACCGTAAGCCGGTGCCGGAAGGTTTGCGGCCTCCAGGACCTTGCCAAATTCACCGCGATCCTCAGCCAAATCGATGGCTTCTGGCGTAGTGCCCACGACGGGCACGCCCGCGTCCGCAAGCTTCTGTGCAAGACCAAGCGGGGTCTGTCCACCAAGCTGCACAATCACGCCAGCGACGGTGCCGGTGGCAGCTTCAGCGCGGTAGATCTCCATGACGTCTTCAAAGGTCAGTGGCTCGAAGTACAGCCGATCAGCAGTGTCGTAGTCCGTGGACACGGTCTCCGGGTTGCAGTTGACCATCACCGTCTCGTACCCAACGCGGGACAGCTCGAGTGCCGCGTGAACACAGGAATAGTCAAACTCAATACCTTGACCAATACGGTTCGGGCCGGAGCCCAGAATGATTACCTTTGCGCGCTCGCTTTCCTTTTCTTCCTGCGCGGAGCTTGCGACGCGCACTTCGGTTTCTGCATTCGGGTCATACTCATACGCCGAGTAGTGGTACGGGGTCTGTGCCTCGAACTCGCCAGCGCAGGTATCCACGGTCTTGTACACCGGGTGAATACCCAGCGACCAGCGCAGGGAACGCACACCGTCTTCGCCAGCGAGTTCAGGACGCAGTGCCGCAATCTGCGCGTCGGAAAGCCCGAAGACCTTAGCCTCGCGGAGAAGGTCAGCATCAAGCACTGGGGCGCTAATAAGCTGCTCCCTGAAATCAATCAGCGCTTCGAGCTCGGCGAGGAACCACGGGTCGATACCGCTTGCCTCGTAGACCTGCTCGATCGTGGCGCCCAGGCGCAAAGCGAGCTCAACATCGTAGAGGCGCTTGTCCGTGGGAACCTTGAGGTCCTCGAGCACAGCGTTGACATCCGTTGCGCGCTCGCCAGCGAAGTACTCGTCAGGTTTGGTCCAGAAACCGTTCGGCTTGTCTTCCATGGAGCGCATGACCTTGTTCAGGCCCTGGATGTAGTTGCGGCCAATGCCCATGGCCTCACCCACTGCCTTCATGGAGGTGCCCAGGGTCTCGTCGGAGCCCGGGAACTTTTCAAAGGCGAAGCGCGGCATCTTCACAATCACGTAGTCCAGCGTCGGCTCGAAAGCAGCCGGGGTGACACCGGTGATGTCGTTCGTGATCTCGTCGAGGGTGTAGCCAATGGCCAGCTTCGAGGCGATCTTGGCGATTGGGAAGCCCGTCGCCTTCGACGCGAGCGCGGAAGAGCGCGATACGCGCGGGTTCATCTCAATGGTGATGATGCGGCCGTCAACGGGATTGACGGCGAACTGGATGTTGCAGCCACCGGTGTCTACACCGACTTCACGGATGATGGCAATGCCTTGGTCGCGCATTGTCTGGAATTCGCGGTCCGTCAAGGTGAGAGCCGGTGCAACGGTGACGGAATCGCCCGTATGCACACCGAGTGCATCGACGTTCTCAATGGAGGCGATGACTACGACGTTATCGTCGCCGTCACGCATGAGCTCCAGCTCGAATTCCTTCCAGCCGAGGATGGATTCCTCGATCAGCACATTCGCTTCCGGGCTGGCCTCAAGGCCATCGCCGGCGATGCGCTCAAGGTCCTCCATGGTGAAAGCCAGGCCCGAGCCAAGGCCACCCATGGTGAAAGACGGGCGGACGACGACAGGCAGACCGAGTTCCGCCACCGTGTCCTTGACTTCGTCCATGTTGAAGCACACGCGGGAGCGAGCGGATTCTCCGCCGATCTTGGCCACGATGTCCTTGAACTTCTGGCGGTCCTCACCTCGCTCAATCGCGTCAATATTCGCACCGATAAGTTCGACATTGTGCTTTGCCAGGATGCCTTGACGGTCAAGCTGGATCGCAGCGTTGAGTGCGGTCTGTCCACCGAGGGTGGCCAGGATTGCGTCAACCGGGTGGCCCTGCTCCGCCTCGCGGGCAAGGATCCGATCGATGTATTCCGGCTCGATCGGCTCCACATAGGTGTGGTCAGCGAACTCCGGGTCGGTCATGATCGTTGCCGGGTTGGAGTTGATCAGGGTGACGCGCAGTCCTTCTTCTTTGAGCACGCGGCATGCCTGGGTACCCGAGTAGTCGAACTCGCAGGCCTGGCCGATGACAATCGGGCCCGAGCCGATGACCAGGACGTGGTTGATTTCTTCGCGTTTCATGGTTTTCCTTCCTGGTTAGTTCTGCTCGGATGCGTTCTTCGCGGCCTTGTGGTCGTCCATGAGCGCCACAAACTGGTCGAAGAGCGGGTTCGCGTCGTGCGGGCCTGCCGCGGATTCC
Organism: Corynebacterium tuscaniense; assembly: GCF_008693065.1. Taxonomy (GTDB): domain Bacteria; phylum Actinomycetota; class Actinomycetes; order Mycobacteriales; family Mycobacteriaceae; genus Corynebacterium; species Corynebacterium tuscaniense. Next base: position 30,384 of record NZ_VXKH01000002.1, read on the forward strand.
GGGTGGTACTGGACGGAGTAGGCCTTGCCGGATTGCAGGGCGACGCCCTCAACAACGCCGTCGTTAAGGCACGTGTGCGTGACCAGTGCCGGGCCGAAGTCCGTGTCGAAGGTCTTGCCGTTTTTGACGTCCTGGGCGGTGAATCCCTCCGGAAGCGTGACCGCGAAGCCGTGGTTCTGGGAGGTGATGTCGATCTTGCCGGTCACGTGGTTCTTCACCGGAATATTCACACCGCGGTGGCCGAACTTGAGCTTGTAGGTGTCCAGTCCGAGTGCGCGGCCAAGGATCTGGTTACCAAAGCAGATGCCAAAAAGCGGGGTGCCGCTGGCGATCACGTCACGGGTGACCGCAACCATGTCATCGGCAGTCTTCGGGTCGCCCGGGCCGTTAGAGATGAACACGCCATCCGGGTTGTGCTTCGCAATCTCAGCAAAGGAAGTGCCCGCCGGGACCACGATGGTCTCAATTCCGCGCTGCGCGAAGTGGCGCGGCGTAGCGGACTTGATACCCATGTCGTACGCGACGACGGTGTACTTCTTCTCTCCCTCAGCCTCAATCACGTACGGCTCGGTAGTGGAGACTTCCGCAGAAAGATCCGCGCCCGACATCGCGGGTTGCTCTTTCACGCGCGCAACAAGCTTATCGACGTTCCCCTGTGCGTCCTCCCCCACAAAAATCCCCGCGGCGATGGAGCCGTAGTTGCGCAGGTGGCGGACCAAGGAGCGGGTATCCACGCCATGGATACCAACGATGCCCTGGGAAATCATCTCATCTTCGAGGCTGCGCTTCGCGCGCCAGTTGGACACGCGTTTAGCCAGGTCACGGATTACCAGGCCGGCAACCCAAATGCGGTTGTCGTGGGACTCATTGTCTTCATCGTTCCAGCCGGTGTTGCCGATCTGCGGAGCTGCAGCGACGACGATTTGGCGGTGGTAGGACGGGTCCGTCATCGTTTCCTGGTAGCCGGTCATGGCGGTGGTGAAGACTGCTTCACCGAAAATAGGTTCGACGGTCTCCGCCCCGAAGGCAAAGCCTGGGAATGTCGTGCCGTCGGCTAGGACCAGCACGGCGGGAATGTGGTCGGTGCTCATGTGTGTTTCCTTTTTCTTCTCGTTCTATTCTCGCGTTGATGGACAGCGCCGGCGCTCGGATGACGGCGCTTGTGCTGGTCAGTTCTTTTGGTTGTCCGTTGCCTCGTAGGTTTGCTTACCGCGCAGCCAAGTTGCAGTGACGCGTGTGTTGAATTCAGAGCCCTCGTACGGGGTGTTCTTCGACTTGGATGCCATCTCTTCGCCGCGTGCGGTCCATGGCGCTTGCGTATCGACGAGGGTGAGGTTGGCCGGCTCGCCGACAGCAATCGGTCGGCCGTGGTCCAACAGACGCAGGATCTCTGCCGGGCGCTCGCTCATGACCTTGGCCACGAAGCGCCAGTCCGCCAGTCCGGATTCGACGAAGATGTGGGCGATGATGGCCAGGGAGGTTTCCAGGCCGATCATGCCGGGCTTGGCGTTTTCAAATTCGACGCATTTGTCTTCGGAACCGTGCGGTGCGTGATCGGTGGCCACGACGTCAATCGTGCCGTCCAGAAGCGCGTCGCGCAGCGCAAACGTGTCCTTGTTCTCACGCAGCGGTGGGTTGACGCGGTAGACACCGTCGTAGGTTTCCAGCTTCTCGTCGGTAAGCAGCAAGTGGTGCGGGGTGACCTCGGCGGTGACGTCAATCCCCTGCTCCTTTGCCCACCGCAGGAGGGATACGGTGCCCTCGGTGGAGGCGTGGCAGAGGTGGTAGCGCCCGCCGTAGTCACGGGTCATAATCAGGTCGCGTGCAACGATGGATTCTTCTGCCACACGTGGCCAACCGCGCAGCCCCAGGCGGGCAGCGTTTTCACCTTCGTGGGCACACGAGCCTTCAGTCATGCGGTGGTCCTCAGCATGCTGTGCCAGCACGACGTCATAGGCCTTGGCGTACTCGATAGCGCGGCGCATCAGCTGCGGGTCATTGACGCATCGGCCATCATCGGAGAACATCCGCACGTGCCCGCGGGACATCAGACCGATCTCGGTGAGTGTTTCCCCGCCGAGTCCCTTGCTGATAGAGCCCACCGGGTACACATCGCACTTGCCGTAGGCCTGACCTTTTTCCCACACGGCATCGGCGAGGAAAGGCTGATCAATAACGGGCTGAGTGTTCGCCATGGTGAACACGGCGGTGAAACCACCAGCAGCCGCGGCATCAGAGCCCGTCGCAATGGTCTCCGTGTCCTCGCGGCCCGGCTCGCGCAGGTGCACGTGCACATCCACGAGGCCCGGGAGCAGCACCTTGCCACCACAATCCACGACCTCAGCTGCATCTGTGAACGGCGCATCACCGATGGAGTCGATGACACCCGCGTCCACGTCGATGAGAATGTTCGTTTCGTCTTCGCCGTAGGGGCGGACGTTATTCAAAGCGAGTGTTGCCACTGCCCTACTCCTTTCCTTCCAGCGCATCGTCCCCGCTGGCTAGCAGAGTGAACAGCGCCGCCATGCGGGTGTACACACCATTAGTCACCTGATCCAGTACCACGGTGTTATCGCGGTCGGCCACATTGAAGTTGATTTCCATGCCGCGCAGCATCGGTCCCGGGTGCATGATCAGGGTGTCGTTGCCGAGCGCGTCCGCACGGTCTTGGGAAAGCCCATACAAGGTGGCGTATTCACGGTGGGATGGGAAGAAACCACCATTCATACGCTCTGCCTGCACGCGCAGCATCATCACCACTGCGGGGGTGTCCGCGGAGGCGAGCTCCACGTCGAAGTCATAGGCCACGCGGCACGGCCAGTTCTGCACACCAGTGGGCAGCAAAGTCGGCGGCGCAACGAGCACAACCTCTGCGCCGAGCGTGGACAAAAGGTCCACGTTGGAGCGTGCTACACGGGAGTGCAAGATGTCACCGACGATGAGGACTTTCTTTCCTGCTACATCGCCAATGTGTTGGCGCATCGTCACGGCATCAAGCAGTGCCTGCGTCGGGTGCTGGTGCGAGCCATCACCGGCGTTAACAATTGCGGCGCCCGGCACCCATTCACGCAGCAGGTTCGGTGCGCCGGAAGATGGGTGGCGCATGATGATCGCATCTGCACCCACAGCCTTCAGGGTCGCTGCCGTGTCCTTGAGCGACTCGCCTTTTTTCACACTGGAGTTGGACGCAGACACGTTGATCACATCCGCGCTCATCCACTTACCTGCCGTCTCGAAGGAGGAGCGGGTGCGGGTGGAGTTTTCGTAGAACAGCGTGAAAATGGTGCGCCCGCGCAGGGTGGGTAGCTTCTTCATCTCGCGGCCCTCCAGGGCTTCGCGGAAGCGATCAGCCTCATCCATCAGCCCGATGATCTCCTCACGGCTCAAGTCCGCGATGCTGATCAGGTGCTTCATTCTTCCTCACCCTCTTTCATGAGGAGGACTGCATCTTCACCGTCGATAGGCGTGAGCGTCACAGTGACATCCTCACTGAGTGCGGTGGGAATGTTCTTGCCCACGTAGTCTGCGCGAATGGGCACGGCACGGTGGCCACGGTCCACGAGGACGGCGAGCTGAATGATGTTGGGGCGGCCGATATCACTCAAAGAATCAAGTGCGGCACGGATAGTGCGGCCCGAAAACAGCACATCATCAACCAACACGATGGTTGCGCCATTAATATCTCCTGGAATGTCCGTGGGCGCCAATGCACGGTGTGGGCGGCGGCGCAGATCATCGCGGTACAGGGTGACATCCAGGCTTCCAACAGGGACGTTCACCCCCGCAAATTCCTCAATCGCCGCGCCTATGCGCTGGGCCAAGGGCACTCCCCCAGATGGGATGCCCAACAGAATCACCGTTGGAGCACCAGGTGCATCGAGCGCTGTTTTCTCGATAATTTGGTGCGCGATGCGTGCGATCGTACGCGAGACGTCACTAGCGTCAAGCAACTTCGTGGCACTCATCGAACCTCCTTCCCCGCCTCTCTGTGCGGAATTTAAAGGATGCTTCTTTTTAGCGCCTGCCAATGCTTGGTAGACATTCGCAACATTAGCACTATTTGCCCGGCAGAAGCACCACTTGATGCGAGCCCACCAGCATGGAGCCAAGACAGGTAACCTTAGGTGCCATGACCACCAATGAGAACCCCACTCCGGAGCTCACAGCGGATGATCGGGTCCGCGAGGTCACTCTCGCTGACATCGCCGCCGTGCTTGAGGGTGAGGGCTTGGAGTACCGCCTGGAAGAACCCGTTGTTCGAACAGGCTTTATCAACGCCGCGATGGTGTTCACCTTCGACGATGGCAAGCTCATCTTCGAGTCTGTGTGGCGTGGAGAGTTCGCACCGGAGGATGTGTCCTCGCTGTTGTACGCCACGAATGAGTACAACCAGACGCATTTCACGCCGACTCTGCGTTTCTTCCAGAGTGAGGAAAACACCCTAGCCATCACCGGTATCCGGTCGCTTGATGTGAGCCGTGGCTTATCGACGAATCAGCTGGGCACCTTCATCATCACCTCAATCAATGCGACGCTGCAGGCTTTCAACTTCTTGGCTGAATCTTTCCCAACTGCCGTGACGTGGGAGGAGAACTAAAGTGACTACCGCGAATTCGACCCCCAACTTGGTCACCATTGAACGCATTGTTGACGCTTTCTCCCAGTCTGGTGTCAGTATCACCGCTGATCCCACCGGGCGCGTGGCGCAAGGCACCCACGACAAGCTGGAGCTTCTCGTTGTCTTGCTCGACTCCGTATTCATCGTCCGCGCCGATTCCTCCACGGACACCGCCGCCGACTCCCCTGACGCGAACTACTACCTCGCTGCCAATGAGGTGAACTCCACCCTCATCGGTGCGCGCGCCATCGTGGGCAACAAGTCGGAGAACCTCGTCATCCGCACCGAAGCCGAAGTGTCCGTGGCCGCCGGCATGACCGACGAGCAACTTGGTTCCGCTTCCGTCCGCGCCGTCAAGGCGGTTGTCGACGCCCACAATGCGATGGTCGCCCTCTCCGAGCAAATCAGCCAAGCCCAAGCCGAGCTTGCCGACGACGCTGACGGCACTGCTAACACCCCTTGAACAGGAGCCCCACCATGACCACCCCGTACGGCAACGCTTACCCGCCCCAGGAACCGCAGGACAACCAGCCCTACGGCACCCCTTACCACCAGCAACAACCCTATGACATCCAGCAACCCTACAGCCAGCCCAACCCGTACCAAGCGATGGACAAAAACGATTCCTCCACTGGCGGGATTCTGTCCACCATCGTCACTGCTTTCACGCTGGGGCTCCCTTTGCTCATCCTGATTGGTGTTCTCATCACACTGGTTGTCGGTGCAGTCGTGGTTTTGTTTGTGGCGTGATCTGAACAGATAATGGGTCCGGCTGGTTTCAACCAGTCGGACCCATTAACTTTGTGGCGCTTTGAGTGCAGTGAGTCTACTGCTTCCGCGACCTAAGCATCAGTAGTGTTCCGCCGCCAATCGCGGCCAGTGCCAATGCCACCAGTCCCATGACAGCAGCACCAGTCCGTGCGAGCTCCTTCTTAGGACCGCTCGGCTGCTCCGGCGTTGGGCCAGGAGTTGGAGTTTCCGATGTACCCGGCGTCGAGGTTCCCGACGGACCTGGCGTTGGGGTTCCCGATGTACCCGGCGTTGGCGTCGGGGTACCGGAGGGACCTGGCGTCGGGGTTGGTGTCGGAGCCGGGGTTGGCGTCGGCGTCGGGGTTAGTGTCGGAGTCGGGGTTGGTGTCGGGTTTGGCTCTGGTTTACGGGTGTTCGTCACCATGACCTGGTAGTCGCCGTCGACATTCTTCACCTCGACCTTGGAGGTGAATCCTTCAATCTCGTCTTCCTGCACCGTATAGGTGACGGGTTCCTCATCCACTGCAGCTGGCAGTTTTGCAAACGTGTGCTTCCACTTGTTGTCAGCATTGAGTTCAACCTTGTCACCCACAGGGGTGCTTTCTTCACCCTGCTTGCGAATGAGCTGAACCTTGACGGACTTCGGAGTGTCCTGTAGGTCCGCACCCTTGTTGTCCTTCCACACCTTCTCAACATTGACGTCGACCGGTGTACGGACGGTGAACTGGGCAGAGGTGCGCATACGCAGCTTCGTGTTTTCAGCGCGGCCAACGGCCTTATTCACTACGATGTCGCCAGATTTAGCGCTATGCAGTTCCGTCTTAATGGTGATCTTCTGTGTATCGCCAAAGGCCAAAGGCGCGTTGGTGATCGCCCGAACGGCAGTAGCATTTTCCTTCACACCCTCCGTCCAGATGCGTGACGGCCGGCCTGTCGCACCATTGACCTCGGCATTCGGATCCTCGTCAATCTTCCCTGGATCAACAGTAGTGCTGTAGATCTTCGCGCCTTCTGGACCTTCGACGTTTGTGACCTTGAGCTTGCCCTCAAACTTCGATCCCTGAGCATCGCCGTTGGCAGGAAGCACGTCAATAACATCCGTCAGGTTCGACTTCGTTGGATCCTTTGAGGTAAGTTCAATCGTCCACTCATTAGAAGCCACTCCATTCGGGGCGGTTTCAATAACGGACTCAGCCACGTTCTTCTTTAGTGACGTGTAGCCGGCACGCGGGACTGTCACCTTCGCTTGTGCCTTGCGCGTCTGGCCCTGGCTCGTTGCAGTGACCTCATTCGTCAGAACATCACCGGGCTTTGCATCCTTCGGCATGGTGGCTTTGTAGTTGATAACGCCCGGGTTGCCCTCCTCAAGGACGCGCAAGTTCGGCTCAACGTCCTCCTTTGTCCACGTAAGCACCTGCTCACCCTTGGCGTTCGTTGACACTTCGGGTTCAACGTCAGCACTGCCAGCGATGTACTCCATCCCCTTCGGCAGCGTGTCCTTGATCACCACCTGATCATTAGGCATATTGGCAATCTCAGATTCCAGGCCATAGCGGATAGTGAAATCAGCTTCTTCACCCGGGCCGTACTCCGGTTGCGCTGCGTCTTTCGCTACAACAGGCAGGGAACCCACCACACGCAAAAGGTCACGGCCAGGCCCCGTGTACGGGTAACGCACACCGTCAGTTACCACACCAGGGCTCGCGAACGAAGGCGTGATCTCCTCTTTAGCGTCATCTTTATCGGTAAAGCGGTGGAAATAACGCTTAGCATTGAAGTCCATTTTCCATTCAGTGTGGTCTTCCTCCAGCACCGACGTGAACGCCCAAACATCATCCCCAGGTTTCGCATCATCGTGGATCCGCTGCTCGATGACTAGATAGAAGAAAGACTTAGGCAGCTTGGACAAGTGAACCTTGTCGTGTGGCACGCGCACCTTCACGGCCTTAACAGTGGACAGATCAGCCGGCTTGGTGTAACTCCAGCCATCCTTTTCGTCCTTGCCTTCATCGAACGGCGTTTCCTTCGTTCCGCACTCGAACAGGTTCGGATCCTCCACCTCACCCGTGTAGTACAGAATCTTCAGATCCTCGATGTTCTCGCCGTAGTAGACATTTGGTTTCGCTTGCGGGTCAGCCACCACGCGGGCATCAACGAAGTCAACGCGCTTCGTATCCAGGGTGTTGCAGATCCAGGTGTCCGCAAAACCGCCCGGTTGGTTAGCCGAGTTCACAACACGGCGTGGGCCAATACCCGACACCGACATAACGGTGGCGCCGGCTGGTGCGCGGGAGGTATCGGACCAACCAATACCTGGGTACGCCTTTGGCCACTGTGAAGCAACCACCCATGCACCGGTCCAATTACCACGAACCAAGGGTGCCTTGTTCTCATTATTGGAAGGATCGTCTTGAGCAGTCGAGCCGTCCTCAGCGGTGTACATCGGAGCAGACGCCTTTAGGTGAATATTGGTGTCCTCATTCTTGTTTGGCCCGGAGGTGATATACGGCACCTTCACGCGCAATTCACCAGCAGTAATAACTTCACGTGGGTGCTTGGGTTGAACCTGCGGCAGAAGTACGCCGTTTGAATCCAGCTCAGCGCGCTTAGACGTGTAATCCAGATCAGACAGCGTCAAACGGAACGTGTTCTTCTTGCCTTTCACGGCTGTGAACTCACAGGTAGGGAACTTCGTGGTTTGATTCTCCGGCTTCCCAAGAGCTGAGAATGGGTATCCCGGCTGCACACGATCGATCGGTGCGCAGGCGACATCCTGGAGCGTGATCTCTTCGTCCTTCACGCCGTTGATCGTGATGTCATAGCTGACGCTCTCCGGCCCCTTTGCTGCACCTTTTGCATGCGCCAGCGAGAAGGGGAAGTTCATGAACTGGAAGGTGTCCGGCTCACCAGTCAGGGAGGTTGCTGCACCGCCATCAAACTTGGCGTCCATGAGGAAAGGAGCAATAACGGGAATCTCAGGCAGCTCAGCTTCGAGGCCGCGGAAGGTTGCCTTAGCTGTCACCTTGGACTTGCCGGGCCCATCAACCTTGACACCAGAAAGCACCATCTGCGCGGTACCCTCATCGCGCTCTCCAATGTCACAGGTCAGGGTGCGCTTGTCCTCTGACAACTTGGAAGCGCCCTTGTCCCCACTCAAGCACTGACTGGGGATCTCACCGAAGTGAGCATTCTCAACGGTCACCGTGAGCAGGTTGTCATTGGTCGGCTTATTGCCTGGTGCCGGTGCTGAATCGTTAATATCCATCCACCACACCATCGACAGAACATCAAGTCCGGAGATCACCTCCCTCGGCTGCTGCTTCCACTCACCGATGAACTCATAAGCCTTGGTTCCAAAACCAGCTGCCGCCCCATTGGAGTCTGCGACGCTAGCTGGCTCGTCGGTCGTGGCGTCCTCTTCTGCAGGCGTGTCCGCAACCGTTGCGGCATCCCGACCAGCAGTCTCCGTGTTGGCGCCATCAGTTTCAGTCGCGTAAACCGATTGCGGTGCAAGCACCATGAACACTGCGAGAAGCATGGCGAAAAGCACTAAAACTTTGCTTTGCAGCCCGCGTCCAAATGTTTTCAACCCTGTCACTTCAAAACCTTCACTAAATCTGAATCCCGAACTCAGCTCAATGCCAGACAAACTTTAGCTATAAACATACTCGTTATGTCGGAAATCTCGACTTTTAGGCACTTTTACCCAAGTGACAGCGAAAAACCTCGCCTAACTTTTTAGTTCGTGGCTAAGTGCTTCGAGTTCAGCACCGCCGGACATTTCCCGAGTGAGCTCGTCCAGAGTGACCTCATCACGGGCGGCGTCGAGTTCCTGGCGGCCGAGTTTCAGAATCATGAAGTGGTCTCCCACCAGATAAGCATGGTGCGGATTGTGGGTCACCAGGACGACGGCGACACCGCGGTCCCGTGCCGCAGCAATGAACTTCAGCACCACACCGGACTGCTTCACACCGAGTGCTGCTGTCGGCTCATCGAGAACGATCACCCGGGCACCGAAGTACACAGCGCGGGCAATGGCAACGACCTGGCGTTGGCCACCGGAGAGGTTCCCGGCGTCAACATTGACATCCGGGATGTCAATACCCATCTCCACGAGCTGTTCGGAGCAAATGCGTTTCATCTCCTCCTGCTTCAGCATGCCAAATGGACCCGTGATCTCCTGCCCTAAGAAGAAGTTCCGCCACACGCTCAACTCATCAACGATGGCCAGGTTCTGGTACACCGTGGCAATACCGGCATCCAGGGCATCGCGGGGGGATGTGAAGGTGACCGGTGAGCCGTCGATAAGCAATTGCCCACTCGTTGGTGCGTGCAAACCCGCAAGGATTTTGATGAGCGTCGATTTACCCGCGCCATTATCGCCAAGCACGCAGGTGACTTCGCCGGCGTTGACGTTGAGATTGACACCGCGAAGTGCGTCGAAGGTGCCGTATGACTTGGTGATGTCGCGCAATTCAATGATGGACATGGCCTACCGCCCCTTCGTGATGTTGGCGAATGAGGTGTTGGTGAGCACCGCGAACAGGAGCATCGCGCCGAGGAAGAACTTGAACCAGTCCGGATTCCATCCCGCGTAGACGATGCCCTGGTTGGTCATGCCGAAGATGAGCGCGCCGATCATCGTGCCGATCGCCGTGCCGCGGCCGCCCTTCATCGCACACCCGCCGATGACGGCGGCGATGATGTACAGGAATTCATTGCCCACGCCCTGGCCTGCCTGGATCGAATCGAAGGCAAAGAGCGTGTGCATGCCCACGAACCATGCGGCGAAGCCGACCGTCATGAACAACACGATCTTGACCAGGCGAACGGGGACACCGACAGCACGCGCGGCATCCTCGTCACCGCCGACAGCGGTGATCCAGTTACCGAACTTCGTGCGGAAAAGAACAAACGACGCAATCGCGACAAACAGCAACCACCAGATCACCGTGACGCTGATACGCACATTGCCAATGTGGAAGCTGCCAGCGAAGAAGGTGCGCGCAGAGGCGAAGCCCTCCATATCGGCGATTGATGGCGTGGCCACCTGACCGGTGACCAGCTTGGTTACAGCGAGGTTAAGGCCCTGCAACATGAGGAACGCGGCGAGGGTGATGAGGAAGCTATCAATGCCGGTGCGGGTGACCAAAATGCCGTTAAGCGCACCGATGGCCAGTGCGATGACAAGTGCGAGGCCCGCGCCCACCCACGAGTTCAAATGCAGGTTGTAATTAAGCATCGACGCCGCTAGTGCCGCGGTGGTCACTGCGACACCGGAGGACAAATCAAACGCCCCACCGATCATGAGCAAACCCACGGCGAGAGCCACGATGCCGAGCGTGGAACTGGCATACAGAATCGTGGCCATCGCCTCAAACGAACGGAACGCCGGGGCGACCGCCAGGAAGAGGCTCAAGATGACCAGAAAGCCGAGCAGGCTGGCCAGCTCCGGGCGCCTGATCAGTTTGGCGAGGCCGGTGTGGGTACGTAGCCGATCGTCCGAGTTACTCTCAGTCGATTCGTCTGTGATTGTCTGGCTCATCGAAGGCCTGCCTTGGCGGCCTCAGCAATCTTCTCCACATTGTCTTTGTCCACGAAGCTCGGGCCCGTGTACACCGGCTGGCCACCACCGAAGGTGCCACCGTTGCGCTTAGCCACCCACAGCGAATCCACCGCGAGGTAGCCCTGCAGGTACGGCTGCTGATCCACGGCCCACGCCACGCGACCATCCGCGATGGCGTCCACCAGCTCAGCGTTCGTATCAAACGTAGCCACCTGGGCCTTGGAGCCAGACTGTTTCACAGCCTCCGTCGCGCGCATAGCCACCGGTGCCTGGAGCGCAAAGACGGTGTCAAAGGACTTGTCCTGCGCCAGCTTGGAGTTAATCGTCGACTGAACTGAAGTCAGGTCCTGGCCGTTGACGTAGAGGAGCTCAACCTCGCCACCGAGGCCCTCTTTCACACCAGCACAGCGTGCCTCCTGGGAGGAGTTGCCTTGCTCATGGATGACGCACAGCACCTTGGACTTGCCTTCTTCCTTCAGGCGCTCACCCGCTGCCGTGCCGGCCACAGTTTCATCCTGCCCGAAGAAACCAGTAATCCCATACTTGTCATACTCCTTCATGCCAGAGTTCAGGCCCACAACCGGAATTCCTGCCTCCGTAGCAAGCTGGGCTGCTGGGCCAATAGCCTCCGCGTTCGGCAACGTCACCGCAATGCCATCCACGTTGGAATCCACAGCGGAGCGCACCAGGTTCGCCTGGTTCGGCGCCTGCGGGTCGGAAGAGTAACGCAGCTCAATATTGTCCTTCTTCGCCGCATCCTCTGCACCTTTGCGCACGAGATCCCAGTACGTGTCGCCCGGGGCACCGTGGGTAACCATGGCCACGACGTAACGCGGGGTGTCTACCCCACCGCCACCGGTGCCGCTGGCCTCACCGTCACGCTGAGCGCCACCCGTGGAAGAGCAACTCGCCATAGTAAGACTCACCGCAGCCGTCAGTGCCGCGACTTTGTACAGCTTAGAGAAACTTTTCATTCACCCAGTGTGCCCCGTCACAGCGGAAAACCCGGCATCCCAATCGTTCTTTACCGATTAAGTAGCCGGGCTTTGGGTCTTAGTTGAGGTCGGACAATCCTGGCCCCACTGGCTGCTTGTCCAACAGCTGTGTCAGCTCAGTCATGGCTTCCTTCATGTCCTCAACATCCTGGTCGTCGCCTTTCGAATGACGGAACATGTACGTGGTTGCCGCAGCGTTACCGAAACTCGTTGAGCAGAAGAACTGGCGCAGGTCTGCCTCCGGGTGCTTGGCGCACGCGAAGTAGCGGTCCCCCACCGTGAAATCGAATTCATCCCACGGCAGCACTGCCTCCCCGTCACGCTCTTGCTGCTCTTGGTAGCTTTCCATGTGCAGCTTTCGCTCGTCTTGGGCCGCCTTCTTCGGGTCACTCGGGCATGGATCCTGCCCCAGGCCTTCGTCGTAGTACGAAACGCCAACGGAGAATTGCTCAGGGCCGTTTTGATAATAGTGATTCCACCCCTCATCCATCATCGTGCTGTAGTCCGGGTCATACGGCAAACCCACGAGCTCATCCGGCATCTCGTCCAGGAGTGCCTTGATGCTCACCTCGGTGGTGCAGGCACCGGGATCCGCTTGGTCTTGGGTGTCACTTGTGTCAGCATCGCTTCGCGCGGCGCTGTTCTGTGTGGTGTTTTGTTCTCCTTCGCCTTGTTCATCGCTCCCCGAACAGCCAGCCACCATCAGCGCCGTTGCGGCTAGTACCATCGCAATTGCTTTAGCCTTGCGCATTCGCTCCACTTCCCTCGCAATGTCTCGTCGTCTCAGTCGTGCCAGGTTCCGGAAAAATCGTGTTCCCGCAAGGCTACACGCGGTGCTCCTTTGCGGCCGGGGTTTTCATGCTCGTCGGCCTGCCACTATAAGTGACACTGTTGCTTTCTTTTTGTTCCCCTAACCAGATTCAATCACCTAAAAAAGGGGGGGGGAGCAACAAGGCATGTCCTCGTCCGATTGGGCGCTCGCGATTGACTTCGGCACCTCGAACACCGCCACAGCACACACAAATCCTTTTCACGGTGGCATCGAACCCGTCAACCTTTCCAACGACCAACGTTCCCGGCCATCTTCGGTCTACGTTGACTCCCCTGACCAGATTTCTACCGGCCTCTAAACGACTCATCGGCCAAGACATCGTGTCCATCAATAGCTACGAGATCGAGACCGCGGACATTGTCTCCGCTGTGTACCGCGACGCGGACGCCGGTATCTGGTGGGACTAGTGGCCAGTAGCGGTGGCTAGGACTGTTAAGTCCATAGGGTTTTTGGACATGGAGTCCGGTGTCTTTTTGGACACGGAATCCATGGTGTTCTTGGACATTTCTAGCGGCTTATGGTTGTAGCCTGCGTTTCGGTCGGGGCTTGGATAGTTTCGGGTTCATCTGGGGTGGTTGGCGGTGTTTCATTCCGTCGACGAGGTTGATGTTGACCTGACCACCTGGTGGCCGGTGGCTCAACGTGATCGGCAGGGGCACGCTGAAGAGGAATTCACCGTCATGGGCCGTGTAGAACTCCGCAGTGTTATCGGCTGTGACCGTGGAGTAGAGCCTGCGGTTTTTAAACCTCAGACCAATGTAGAGACCGAATCCGCACACGCGTACAACGCCATCTTTGCTCACACAGAGTTGCTCTGGGATGCCCCAATGGTTTGTTGAATGTGTCGTAGGCATCGTTAACGTAGGGGTATCGGTGGGAGGTATGTCTTGCTGAGCTGCCATGTCATCGGTGTTGGCCTCGTGTGAAGTTGCCGCTTCCGCGGGGCCGTTTAGCATGTCGGATACAGCTTGTGGATTGTGCGCCTGGTTATAGGCAACTACGCGGGCCCAGATCTGATCAGGATCAAGTGGATGCGTAGGCGACGGTGCCTTGGGGAAAGTATCGAAAGCCTGGCGTGGTGTAATGTGCATCTTGCCGACCAGTAGTGATTGGTGGCGTCGTCGCTCGTTGTAAACCTGGCGATATTCAGCCAGATATGTGTTGACCTCAGCAAGGCTGACTGGGTGGCGTGCATCGAGGAACTGGGTCAACGTACGGTGAGATCGCTCGTCTTTTCCCTGGGTTGTCGGGGCGAAACCAGCAATAGCAAGTACACCTTGGCTGGCGAGCCAAGTTTCAGTAGCAGAGAGAAAACCGCGGTGGTAGGTGGCGAACGCATCGCCATTGTCAGAAAGGATTTCTTGAGGTTTGCCGTAGGCGGCGAACGCAGCGGTGAGCGCAGCGCGCGCATCAGTACCGTTTTCCGGTAGAGCGAATGCTGTGGTTCCGACATCAAATCTGCTGGCATCATCGATGATCTGGTAAATCGTCACGAGCGTGTGCGCCTGGTCGAAGAGGCGATAGTGGAACGCGACGGGGCCCGATCGGCACCGACAGAGTCGAACAAGAAGTAGTAGATCGACCAAGGGCCATAATCCAAGCCTTGCTCCATCAACTGTTGCCTGGCGTGGACAACTGCGATTTTGTCGGCTTCGTCAAATTTCTTAACCGGATTCTTCGGGGCAGTCGAATCCGGCACAATACCTGCTCGGCCCTTCTGCACTATCCGGTTTTTGATGTTGTGGTACGTCTGTCGCGAGATCCCCAATTCTTTGCAAAACTGTGTGACCGTCTTGCCGTCACGAACGGGATCGAAATCTGCGATCTTTCTGCGCTTATGCAATGGAATAGCCATCCGGCTATTCCACCGCCGTAACCGTCCAAAAAGCCACTAGACATCCCGTCCAAAAACCTCCTGGACTCCGTGTCCAAAAAGCCACTAGACATCACAAGCGGTGGCTAGGACTCCGCTAGACGCTTGAGCTCAACCTCGGGATCGAAGTCAGGCTTGGGCCATTCCAGGTTGAGATCGCGCAGGGCTTGGACGAAGAGGGTCTTCACCACTGTGCGGCAGTAGTCCTTGTTGTCAGAAGGGATGCAGTACCAGGGGGCAACATCGGTGGATGTGCGCTTGAGTGCGATCTCGTATGCTTCTTGGAATTCGTCCCAGAGCCGACGATCATCAATATCTCCCGGGTTGTACTTCCAGTGCTTATCCGGGCGCTCAATGCGCTTGCGCAGGTTCTCCCCTTGAAATTCCTTGGAGATGTGCGGCATGACTTTGATGATCTTCGTGCCGTTGGCAGCTGCCTTCGCCTCAAAGTCAACGATGGCACCGTAGCGCCGCTCAATCTCCTCCGGTGGCGCCATCTGTTTCACGCGTTGGACTAAGACGTCCTCGTAGTGGGAACGGTCAAACACGCTAATCATGCCTGGCTTGGGCAAATGCGGTTCAATGCGCCAGAGGAAGTCATGTTTGAGTTCTTCCTCCGTTGGCTTGCCAAAGGCCTTGATGTGCACGCCTTGAGGGTCCATGGTCTCACCCACAACGTGACGGATGATGCCGCCCTTGCCGGCGGTATCCATTCCCTGCAGGACAAGGAGAATGGAACCGGCGTTCTCATTGCCCGCACGCCCATTGGCGTACAAGCATTCCTGGAGTTCGTCGAGCTCATCGTCGAATTCATCAAAAGCATCATCGACGTTGTCTTCACTCACACCCGGCGTTGACGCTGGGTCGACGTCCGCGAGCACAAAGTCCTCGCCAACGCGGAGTGTTTCTGCTTCTTTAATGGAAACCTTGGCCACGATAAGTCTCCCTCCTACTCCTGCTCTTGTGCAGCTTCTTGGTCGGTGTCAAAACCCGGTTCTAGTTCAGCGCTCGCTTCTGAATCAATGGCCTCCTCGGTAGATGCTGCCTCTGCGTCTTCCTCGGTGAAGCCGATGAGGCCCGTCTCCCCGGTGATGATATCGGGAGCCTCGGCGGAGTGCGCCTGGATGATGTCGTCGAGCACGGCATGGATGTACGGCGAGGCTGTGTCGCCGGCGTATTCCACGGACATCTCCATCGCGTTGGAGATCACGATGGATGGCGCCACATCGGGGTTGTAGAGAATCTCCCACGCTGCGACACGCAAGATGGCGCGGTCGACGGCAGGAAGGCGGTTAAGTTCCCAGTCCTCAGACAGGAAGCGAGCAATCGCTTCATCGATCTCATCGAGGCTCTCCGCAGCACCTGAGATGATCTCACGGGTGTACTCAGCAACGGGGGCCACGGCATTAGCGGGGTCTTCGGCCAGCGCGATGCGGTCCTCGACGATTGCCACCGGATCCACATCGCGGGTCTCAGCTTCGAAGAGGATGTCTACAGCGCGGCGGCGTGCGCGATAACGCGCACCATGACGTTTGTAATCAGACATGTTTTAGAAAAACAGAAAAGTTGGGAGAAGCGGGCCCAGCTCGAGCCCGCTTCAATGGAAGTAACTAGGACAAATGCCTAGTTGTTCACGCGAGACAGGTACTCACCGGTGCGGGTGTCCACCTTGACCACATTGCCGGTCTCCAGGAACAGCGGCACCTGGATCTCCGCGCCGGTCTCCAGTTTGGCCGGCTTGGTGCCACCGGTGGAGCGGTCACCCTGCAGACCCGGATCGGTGTGCTCAATCTTTAGGTCCACGGAGATCGGCAGCTCAGCAAACAAAGCCTCACCCTCGTGGAAAGAAACCTGCACGTGCATGTTTTCCAAGAGGAAGCGAGCAGCATCACCGAACTTGTCCTCCGGCAGCTCGTACTGCTCGTAGGTCTTGTCGTCCATGACCACGTAGTTCTGGCCATCGTTGTACAGGTAAGTCATGTCGCGACGGTCCACCGTTGCGGTTTCCACCTTGACGCCTGCGTTCCAGGTCTTGTCCACGGTCTTGCCGGAGACGACGTCCTTCAGCTTCGTACGCACGAAAGCGGGTCCCTTACCCGGCTTGACGTGTTGGAACTCGATGATGTGCTGGAGCTTGCCGTCAACCTTGAGCACAAGGCCGTTCTTGAAATCAGCGGTGGTTGCCACGAAATAATCTCCCTTGAAGTGGATCTGGCTTTGTTAAAAACAAGCCCATGCTACACCACTGATCAGCACATGCTTCAGGCAGCGTGGCTTGTTAGAGGACGGTGAGCTCTTTTGAGAATGTGGTGATGACACGCGGAGCACCCGACGTAATCACCAGGGTGTCCTCAATACGCACACCACCGCGGCCTGGAACGTAGATCCCCGGTTCAATGGTCAGCGTCATGTTCTCCTCCAGCGAGCCCTTTGCACGCGTTGATGCGGCAGGGCCTTCGTGCACGTCCAGGCCGATGCCATGGCCGGTGGAGTGAACAAAGTATTCGCCGTAACCGGCCTGCTCAATGATGTCGCGGCAGGCCTTGTCCACCTCAACCAACGCACGCCCGGCGGTGGCGGCACGTACACCCGCCTCTTGGGCTTCGAGTACAGTTCCATAGATCTCACGTGCAAAATCCGAGACGTGACCGATGGTGAACGTACGGGTCATATCCGAATTGAAGCCGCGGTAATGCGCACCGAAATCGATGGTGACAATGTCCCCATCCTCAATGACACGCTCTCCCGCACCATGATGCGGCAACGCTGAATTCGGGCCGGAGGCAACAATAGTGTCAAAGCTCGGGTGCTCCGCACCCAGCAGACGCATGCGGTACTCAAGGTCCGCGGCCACGTCGCATTCCGTGCGGCCGGCACGCAATTCCCCTGCCTCAATCAAGCCTGTGAGCGCATCGGTACCAATCTGCGCTGCCTCTTCCAACCGAGCCAGCTCGTAGCGGTCCTTGCGCAGCCGGATCTCCTCAATAGCCCCATCGACGGGAACAAGGGTCACTCCATCCGGGCATGCTTTCTTCATCGCTTCGAGTTCAGCCACGGTGGTGCGCGCTGCATCGAAGCCCACGCGCCAGCCTTCCGGCACGGTAGCAAGCAAGGCTTCTGCCCCATTACGCACGATCATCGCCTCAATGTCTTTAACCTCATCGGCGATCTGCGTCGTGTAACGCCCATCCGTTGCAATAGAAGCAGAGAGGTCCTTATTCACCAACAACGCACCAGCAGAGCCAGAGAAGCCAGACAAGTAGCGCACGTTCGTCGGATGCGTGACCAAGAAGGAATCAATGCGCTTTCCCGCTAGTTGCGCGGACAGAGTGCGCCGGCGGGGCAGGAACCGGGAGTCAGCAAAGCTCATCTGGGCCTCCTCAAAAAGTACTCAAGTGCAAGCTCGTAGCCATCCACACCTAGGCCAGCGATCACGCCAATGGCGATGGGCGTCAAGTACGAGTGGTGGCGGAACTCTTCACGCGCGTGCACGTTGGAGATGTGCACTTCAATGAACCCGGCCCCGTCGCTGATCTCAGCCAGCGCATCGCGCAAGGCGACGGAGGTGTGTGTGAATCCACCGGGGTTGATAATCACGGCGGCTGCGTTATCGGCGGCCTCATGCACCACGTCGATAAGCTCGCCTTCATGATTGGACTGGCGGAAGATAAGCTCCACCTGGTCACCGGCGAGCGCGCGCAGACGCTGCTCAACATCCGCGAGAGTCGTCGAGCCATAGATCTCCGGCTGGCGCTTTCCCAACCGGTTCAGGTTTGGCCCATTGAGCACGTAAACCTTCACGGCACCCTCCTTGCTTACTACTTCAGTTGCGTGAGCTCAGTGTACGCCTCACCCATCTCCTCAATCGTCGCATCTTCCAGGCGCGATGGCTTGCCAATGCCTTCCAGCACGACGAAACGGATGCGCCCGTCGCGGTTCTTCTTGTCGTGCGTCATGCCCTCATACAGCTCATCAAAAGCATCCGGGTCATAGGTCACCGGAAGCCCCACGCTCGTGAGAATGTCGCGGTGGAGGGCCACCACAGAATCGCTAATAAGCCCCCTATTCTTTGCCAGCGTTGCGACGAACATCATGCCCACGGCAACAGCATTGCCGTGACGCCAGCGATATTCCTCACGTTTCTCCAAAGCGTGCCCGAGCGTGTGCCCATAGTTGAGGATTTCGCGTAACGACGACTCCTTCAGATCCTCACTAACCACCTTGGCTTTAACAGCGACTGATCGCTCAATGAGCTCACCAATCTTGTTCTTCGGCACATCATCGCCCTGCTGGTAGATCTCCAGGATGACGGGGTCCGCGATGAAACCGGTCTTGATGATCTCGGCGGAACCCGCCACGAATTCCTCATGCGCGAGGGTGTCCAGGCGGTTCAGATCAATGAACACGGAATCCGGCTCATGGAAGGCACCGACGAGGTTCTTGCCCGCGTCCGTGTTGATGCCGGTCTTCCCGCCCACAGCCGCATCGACCATGGCAAGCAACGTCGTAGGAACCTGGATGACCTTGATGCCACGCATCCACGTTGCGGCTGCAAAGCCAGCCAGGTCCGTGGTCGCGCCACCGCCGAGGCCAAGCACAACATCCTGGCGGGAGAAATTCTTCTCACCGAAGAGATCCCACAAACCACTGAGCACAGGCAGGGACTTGCCGTCCTCCGCATCAGGGATCTCCGCGAGAGTGACCTCCACGCCCATTGCAGCGATGAGACCTCGCAGTCGCTCCGCGACCGGAGCAAGCGGACCTTGATGAATGATCGCTACCTGACGTGCGCCTGTTTCCGCTACGCGCGAGGCGATCTGCTCGTCCAGTCCGGCACCAATGTGCACGTTGTACGGGTTGGGGCCAGTGACACTGATAACCGCCATGGTGAAACGCTTTCTGTGCTGTTTGTTGGTTGTGATGCGTTGATTATTGCTACCCGTGGGTGGGTTAGCGCGATTCAATGAGGTGGAGAATCTCCGCAACGAGGCGCTGTGGTGGACGTGAATCCGTGCGCACTCGGTGCATTGCTACCTCCCGGTAGAACGGCTCACGTGTTTCCAGAAGCGAACGGTAGTGCTCAACCGGATCCTCGGCGTTGAGTACCGGGCGGGAATCATTACCGGACGTCCGGCGTACGCCTTCTTCCACCGACACATCAATCCACACGACGGTGTGCGCTAGTAAAAGCTGGCGGGTCGATTCGGTGACCACGGCCCCACCACCCAGGCTCACGACACCACCAGATGCCAGGGAGCGCGCAACGTATTCAGCTTCCACTTCGCGGAAGCGTTCCTCACCGAGCTCTGAGTACACCTCGCCGGTGGGCTTGCCTTCGCCTTGAGCGATGAGTTCGTCCGAATCCACCAGTGGCAGGTTCATCGCACGGGCAAGGCGGCGGCCGATGGTGGATTTGCCGGCACCGGGAGGCCCGACAAGAACAACGCGTGGGGAGCCATGGACAACATGCTCCCCGGCATTACCATCCGCAACATCCCCCAGGTTCTCCGCAGGCGCTGGCGGTGTGGTTGGGCGACGCGGGCCAGGTTTGGGCACTGGGAACTCCGAGCTAGTCATCGCTGTTCCCTTCAAAAGCAAGACGCTCTGCAACGTACTGCTTATACGCCTCGACGTTGCGCTTTGTTTCCTCGATGCTGTCACCACCGAATTTCTCCAAAACAGCACGTGCGAGCACGAGTGCCACCATAGCTTCCGCAACCACGCCAGCAGCCGGCACCGCGCACACGTCCGAACGCTGGTGAATCGCTGTTGCTGCATCACCGGAGGACATATCCACCGTCTTCAGTGCTCGCGGAACGGTGGAAATCGGCTTCATTGCGGCACGAACACGCAGGGCTTCTCCGTTGGTCATTCCACCTTCGAGGCCACCAGCACGGTTCGTCTCACGGCTCACACCATGACCATCGCGCACCATCTCATCGTGGGCCTCACTGCCACGACGGCGCGCTTCCTCAAAGCCATCGCCAATTTCAACGCCCTTGATCGCTTGGATACCCATGAGTGCTGCAGCCAGCTGCGCATCCAGACGTGCCTCACCAGAGACGTGGGAACCCAGACCAATCGGCAGTCCTTCCACTATGACCTCGACGATGCCGCCGAGCGTGTCGCCCTGTTTCTTCGCCGCCTCAATCTCCGCGATCATGGACGCTTCAGCATCGGTGCCAAAGGCGCGGACCGGGGAGGCGTCGATAAGCTCAATATCCTCAAACGTGGGAAGCGGGCCGGTGTACGGCTCAGACACACCGATGGAAATGACGTGTGAGAGCACCTCAACACCCAGCACCTCACGCAGGAAAGAACGCGCGATCGTTGCGGCCGCCACGCGCGACGCAGTTTCGCGTGCGGACGACCGCTCCAACACCGGGCGCGCCGCATCAAAGCCATACTTGATCATGCCAGCGAAATCGGCGTGACCTGGGCGCGGACGAGTCAGTGCCGCACCACGGCCAGAGTTCATAGCCTTGGCCACCTCCGGGTCATCCATGTCCAGCTCATGCGGGGACATGATGGTGGTCCACTTCGGCCACTCCGTATTGCCAATCATCACAGCAATCGGGCTACCAATCGTCTTCCCGTGAATCACACCGGAAAGAACCGTAAGCTCGTCCTGCTCAAACTTCATGCGCGCACCACGGCCGTAACCAAGGCGGCGGCGGGCAAGCTGGTGGCCGATCTCCTCAGTGGAGACAGTGACCCCGGCCGGCATATTCTCAACCATCGCGATAAGCGCCTGACCGTGGGATTCACCTGCAGTAGTCCATCGAAGCATGCAGGCATTGTCTCACATTGGCTACACAGTCTCACGCAAGGGCGCACGCAATGACCACCAGCCAAGCTGCAATAAGCATCGACGGGCCATGAGCCATGCCGGATTGGCGGGCCATAAGAAGGACGAACACCGTGATAGCACTGCTCAACAACATCGCCCCCAGCACGCCCATGACACCACCCGCCAGCGCTGCAGCAACCCCAAGTGACACGGCGAGTTTGATGTCCCCGCCGCCGATTCCAGCATGTGTCCTGATTCCGGGGTTCGTGTTGGGCGCGGCCAATGCTACGGCCACAAACATCCCTGGCCACAGCAACCCCCACCACCCCGTGGGATAGAAGAAGCACACCGTCACCGCTACTGCTGCTGCGGAAAGAGTAAGCGCATTAGGCAAGCGCTGCTCACGCACATCCCAAACAACCAGTGCCACTGTCCACACAAGCGCTACAAGCGTGGCGACGGCCAGCGCCACTAGATATGTGTGAGCGATCAATCCCCCAAACATGTTGATCCCCCCAGATCAGGGCATATGGCTTAATCCTACAGCCGATTCTGTCGCGTCACACCAGTCGGTGAGACCCAGCCGACGTGGCGGAACAATGCTTCCCGCATCTCCTCTCGCGGCGCGTCCACACCGGTGAACTGTTCAAACTGGGAATAGGCTTGGCAGGCCAGCATAACCAATCCCCCCACAGTCATGTGACCGTTGGAGGCAGCACAGGTAGCCAGTGGTGTCGGCCAAGGATCATATATCACATCCAGGACTGGCGCGTGACCCAGCTCAGCAAAGCGAGTTTCCAGAACTTTTGCTGGCACCGTGGAGATAATCGCGTCCACGCTCAAGGCAAGATCCCGGAGATCACGCTCAAAGTTGATGAAGTCCGTTTCCACCCCCGTACCCTCCAACAAAGGAGCAAGTTCTTCTGAACGGTCCGACCGATTGAGTACCGTGACCTTATCCACGCCACGCTGGACCAGCGCCCAAAGCGCCGGACGGGCGGTGCCGCCACTGCCGATGAGCAGCACATGTCCAAGTTTCTTCTCTGGACCTACCAGCTCATTGAGTGCACCGGAAATGCCCTCGCAGTCCGTGTTATCAGCACGCCAGAAGGTACTGCCACCGCGAAACTCACGCACCAATGTGTTAGCGGAGCCGATTGTGCGCGCCCGATCCGTGACTTCATCCGCGAATGCCAGTGCCGCGAACTTGCCGGGCATGGTCACCGAGAAACCCCGGTAGCTCTCATCCGCATTGCCAACGATGTCCGGCAGCTGCTCAGCCGAGCACTCAATGCGCTCGTACTCCCAGCCATCCAGGCCCGCCGCGGCATAGCCTGCCGAGTGCAGCACCGATGACAGCGAATGAGCGATGGGGCTACCTAGTACGGCTGCGCGGTGTTCAATAACGGCCATGTCAACCGACTCGTTCACTAGCGTTGGGAATCCAGGATTCCGGACTCATAAGCCCGCTGAACTGCTTCCTGGTGTTCATCAAACGTGTTGGTGAACAACGTGGTGCCGTCCTTGTCAATGGTGACGAAGAAGAGCCAATCACCCTCAGCCGGGTTCTCCATCGCACGGATTGCCTCCTCCGAAGGTGAAGCAATCGGTGTATCGGGGAGACCATCCTTGGCATAGGTATTCCACGGGGTTTCACGGTGACGGTCCGAGTCACCGGTAGCAACCTCAACGGACTCAAGGCCGTAGTTCACCGTCGAGTCGAACTCAAGCCGCATGGAAGAGTCAAGACGGTTGAGAATCACGCGAGCGACCTTTTCAAATTCCCCTGCCGGCGCCTCGCGCTCCACCAGGGAGGCTGCGATAAGTAGCTCGTACGGGCTCAGACCAATCGCCTTTGCGCGGCCGACGATGTCGGTGGCGTTGTACGTGTTTGTGGAACGTGTGATCAGATCGGTCAGAATCGCTTTCGCATCAGCATGTGGGTCCACCACGTACTCACCCGGGGCGATCAACCCCTCAAGGCGCTTCGGATCACCCACTCGTGCGCCGACTTGGCCCAGCGCCCACTCCGGCACACCAAGCTCAGAAGCATCCGCCTGGGCGGCGACCTCCTTTAGCTCATCGACGTGGATGCACCCCTCAGCCTTGCCGTCCTCACCACACGTCACGCGGGCAATGCTGGAGAAGATGCCAAAACGAACGTCTCCCCCCACCACGCGGACATCGTTAAGCGTCTGTCCACCTGGAATCTTCAACATTTCAACCTGGGTGGCCGGGTCCAGCAAGGCAGCAACAGCGGACTTCGCACTCATCTTCTCCTGCAGGCGGTAAAAGCCCGGCTTAATGTTATCCGCATCTGGATTAGCCATCACCGCGGTCTGGAAAGCCCGGTTAGAACGAACGACGCCTAGCTCCTCCAGCGTTGGCCCAAGAGCGGTCAGATTAGAGCCCTCGGGGATCTCTACAATCTTCTCCACACCATTACCGTCCCCATTGAAGTCACTGCCCGAGGAGGTGGAACGGGCAACACCGATGTACACCACTGCTCCGAGAATCAGCAAAATGGACACGATGAGTACCGCGACACCGCGGGTGCGCCCGAGAGAGGTTTGTGCCGTGCTCACGATTAGATCTCCTTGGGGTTATTCAGCAGAGAAGGGTCAGCGGAAGTTGGGTTCTGGTCCTGCTGTGCGGCGAGTGCGTTGGCACGACCATCAAGCCAGGATTGCAGGATTGCCACCGCAGCTGCTTGGTCAATCACCGCACGTCCTGCCTTCTCCGACACTCCCGACGCACGCAGAGCGTTGGTTGCAGCAACCGTGGTCAAACGTTCATCTGCGTACCGCACTGGAACTTCACTACGCCGAGAGATGCGGAACCCGATCTCCTTGGCATGTTTCACACTCGCAGAGCCGTTGCCCTTGAGGTCGCGCGGTAAACCCACGACCACTTCAACCGCCTCGTACTCTTCAATGATCTCCAGCAGCCGCTCAATATCCTCACCATCACGGTCCTTGAAACCGGTCACGCGAGGCACCGTTTCCACGGGGGTGGCAAGCAGTCCATCGCGGTCAGAGGAAGCGACACCAATACGTACGGTGCCCACATCAATGCCGATGCGGCGGCCTGCCCCAGGATCATCAACCCCAGGCGTATCCGGATGTACCTTCATATACTCGCGTGAACCTCAATTGTGTGTCAGATGTGCGGCAGCTGTGCGTGTGCCCCCACCACGGTAGTTGGTAAAAACACCGCCACAGACCCGCTGCTGGGTGTGTCACGTAATCATTTCGTGACCTTGGAAGCACTCTATCCTAAATCAAACTAGAGCTGGCCAAGCTCCTCCCGCACAGCGTTGAAGCCAGCACCAATACCAGCAGCATCCGACCCGGAGCCTTGCGCCAGGTCTGGCTTGCCGCCGCCCTTGCCGCCGATGTAGCCACCGAAGAGACCAACGTAAGCGCCAGACTTAATGCCCTTATCGACGGCAGCCGGGGTTGCCGCCACGGCAAATGGGACCTTGCCGCCGTTATCGGAGGCAAGCACGATGACCGCTGCGGTTTCACCGAAACGGCCACGCAAATCCTGTGCCATGGTGCGCAGGTCTCCGCCGCCCACACCATCCGGGAGCTTGACGCCGAGGAATTTCACACCGCCGATGGTTTCCGCATTGTTGAGCAACTCTCCGGTCTGGCTAGCCAACTGTTGCTTGTGCAGATTCTCAATTTCTTTCTCAGCAGCACGCAATCGCTCTGCCAACTGAGCAATACGGTCCGGCAACTGATCAGACGGAGTCTTCATCTCCCCTGCCAAGGCATTAGCAATAGCTGCTTCCTTGGAAAAGTAGGAGAAAGAGTCCATGCCTGAGTACGCCTCAATACGGCGTGCACCGGAACCAACGGAGGATTCACCCAGCACGGCCACCGGGCCGATCTGGGAGGAATGCTCCACGTGAGTACCACCGCACAGCTCAATGGAGAACGGGCCGCCAATCTCCACCACGCGTACTTGGTCGCCGTAGTTCTCGCCGAACAGAGCCATAGCACCCATCTCCTTGGCCTTTGCCAGGGAGGTCTCAAAGGTATTCACAGCAAAGTCTGCGTCCACTGCCTGGTTGGCAATGAGGGAGATCTCTTCCAGTTGCGCCGGGCTGAGCTGCTCTGTGTAGTTGAAGTCAAAGCGCAGGTAACCCGGCTTGTTCATGGAACCAGCCTGAACTGCTGTGGGGCCAAGCACCTGGCGCAAAGCCGCGTGGATGAGGTGGGTAGCGGTGTGTGCCTGGCGTGCGCCGTGACGCCACTTCGGATCAACCTCGGCGCGCACAACCTGACCTACATCTAAACCACCGTTTTCCACGGTTGCCTTGTGCACCCAGAGCTTCTTGTTGCCCACCTTCTGCACATCATGAACTGTCAGAACGGTATCGCCGATGACAATGCGGCCACGGTCAGCCAGCTGCCCGCCACCCTCCGCATACATTGGAGTGACGTCAAGAATGACCTCAACCTCATCACCCTGGGCGGCTTCGTTGACCTTCGCCCCACCACGAACAAGGCCGATGACCTTGGAGTCATGTTCGAGTTCTTCAAAGCCGACAAACTCAGTCGGGTGCGCATCCACCCATTCGCGATACAACGATTCATCAATATTGCCGGTCTTCTTGGCTTTACTGTCAGCTTTCGCGCGGTTGCGCTGCTCCTCCATCGCGGCGTGGAAAGCATCCATGTCCACGTCCAAGCCGGCTTCCGCTGCCATCTCCAGTGTGAGGTCAATCGGGAAACCGTAGGTGTCGTGCAGTTCGAATGCCTGCTCACCGGACAGAACAGTGGCGCCGGATTCCTTCACGTGCGCAGCTGCTTCATCGAAGCGGTGTGTGCCGGACTCCAACGTCTTCAAGAATGCCTTCTCTTCAGCCACAGCGACGCGCAGAATGCGCTCACGGTTGTCAGCAATCTCCGGGAAGGAAGGAGTCATGGTGTCCATGATGGTGTTCATGAACGTCTCAATGGTGTGGCTCTGCGCACCCAGCAGACGTGCGGAGCGGATGATGCGGCGCAGCAGGCGGCGGAGAATATAGCCACGGCCTTCGTTAGACGGCGTCACACCATCGAGAATGATCATCATCGCGGTACGAGAGTGATCCGCAATGACACGGAAACGTACATCAGACTCATGGCTTCCCCCGTACTTCGTGCCGGTGAGGTTTTCCGCACTGGTGATCACCGGCGCCAGCAGGTCAGTTTCGTAGACGTTGTCTACGCCCTGGAGGATGCAGGCCAAACGCTCAATACCCAAGCCGGTATCAATGTTCTTGTTCGGTAGCTCCCCGAGAATCTCAAAGCCACCCTTCTTATCGCCTTCACCGCGAATGGACTCCATGAACACGAGGTTCCAGATCTCCATATAACGGTTGTCATCAGCGATCGGGCCACCTTCTTTACCGTGCTCCGGACCACGGTCGTAGTAAATCTCTGAGCAGGGACCGCACGGGCCAGGCACGCCCATGGACCAGAAGTTATCCTCCATGCCCATGCGTTGAATGCGTTCGGCTGGCACGCCAATCTTCTTTTCCCAAATCTGCGCTGCCTCATCGTCCTGGGTGAACACGGTCACCCACAAGCGCTCCGGATCAAGTGCAAAGCCGCCTTTGTCTCGAGGCTTAGTCAACAGCTCCCACGCCAGAGTGATGGCGCCTTCCTTGAAGTACTGACCAAATGAGAAGTTGCCAGCCATTTGGAAGAAAGTGTTGTGGCGGGTGGTAATGCCCACTTCCTCAATATCCAGGGTGCGCACGCACTTCTGAATAGAAGTTGCGGTTCCACTTTCAAAAGGCGGATTCTGCTGGCCAAGGAAGTACGGCTTGAAAGGCACCATACCGGCGTTCACAAACAGCAGCGTCGGGTCATCCAGAATCAGCGATGCGCTGGGCACGGGCACGTGGCCCGCATCGACGAAGTGCTGTGTGAACCGGTCGCGGATCTCATGAGTTTGCACGAAAGAATCCTTACAAGATGCAATAAATGTGGAACGTGGAAGCAAAACTTAACGCGCATCACCTTACCCGCTCTGCGCATAATGCTTGTCGACGCCTACTGGCTCGCCCCATCACCCCGCACCATCCGGCGCAGACGTTCGGCATATTCGCTGATCCTTTTTTCTGCGCCATGGTCACTAGGTGTGTAGTAGCGGGCTTCATCCAAACCTTCAGGGATGTAGCGTTGCTGCACCACACCGCGGGGATCATCGTGGGGGTAAACATAGCCAACCGCGTTGCCCACAGCCTTGGCCCCTTCATAGTGCCCGTCGCGCAGATGCGGTGGAACGGTGCCTGCGTGGCCTTCACGGATGTCAGCGAGCGCTGCATCAATCGCCTTGTACACCGAATTGGATTTCGGCGCGGTGGCAAGGTGGATGGTCGCTTGCGCCAGAGGCAGGCGGCCTTCTGGCATGCCGATGAACTGCACCGCATTCGCCGCAGCCGTAGCCACCTGCAGCGCAGTTGGGTCCGCCATGCCGATGTCCTCTGATGCGTGGATAACCAACCTCCGGGCAATGAAGCGCGGGTCCTCCCCCGCCTCAATCATCCGGGCGAGATAGTGCAACGCCGC
Source organism: Corynebacterium tuscaniense (assembly GCF_008693065.1). Lineage (GTDB taxonomy): Bacteria > Actinomycetota > Actinomycetes > Mycobacteriales > Mycobacteriaceae > Corynebacterium > Corynebacterium tuscaniense. The sequence continues at coordinate 58,377 of NZ_VXKH01000002.1, forward strand.
ATCCACATCAGAGCCACGGATTGACTTGATGTAAGCAGAGATGACGTCATAATGCTGGTCCCCATCACGGTCATAACGCACAACAGCACGGTCAACGCTGCGCTCAATCACGTCGGTCGTGATACGGCCATCCTCGGCTCCTTCGGCGGCTGCTTCCAAATAGGTCAGCGCGCGGCGGGCATCACCCCCGGCGAGGAGGACGAGTTGGTCCCGGGCAGCGTCGTCAAGCGAAACTGCTCCTTTGAGCCCCCGCTCATCCTTGACGGCACGTTCAAGTACCGCTGCGATATCCGCGTCGGACAAAGACTCCAAGCGCAGCAGCAACGAACGCGAGAGCAACGGGGCAACCACGCTGAAAGAAGGATTCTCCGTGGTCGCTGCGACCAGCAGTACCGTCCGATTCTCCACCGCGGCGAGCAACGCATCCTGCTGGGTTTTGGAAAAACGGTGAACCTCATCGATGAACAGAACGGTGTGCTGACCACGCACCAGATCGCGGCGAGCGGCATCCAGGACCTCACGGACCTGCTTCACACCAGAGGACAACGCGGAAAGCCCAACGAAGTTCTGCCCCATCGTTTGCGCGATGAGTGAAGCAATCGTTGTTTTCCCCGTCCCCGGCGGACCGTAGAGAATCACCGACGCATCGCCGGAGCCTTCCACCAGGCGGCGCAACGGACGGCCGGGGCCCAACAAATGCTGCTGGCCGACGAGTTCATCCAGATTGCGCGGTCGCATCCGCGCAGCCAACGGTGCTGTGGCTCCTGCTTCAAAGAACGCGACACCGCGCGGGGCGGATGATAGTGAATCCGCTGAATCCGCCGGGTTCGAAAACAGTCCGCCTTGTGTCACGTCAAACGCTCCGCAACAGACGCAGCAAAGGAGGAAATCTCCGCATACGTCGGTTCCGTGCCCGTCGCCGCGTACCGTGCCAGCGCATCGAATGTGCCAGCGACATCACGGCGAATAGCAATTTCCTCTACCGTAAGATCCTGCCGTACAGATGACCGCAGAATCTTCGCACCACGCTCCACATCTTCCTCACGGATCTGTGGGTCGAACATGTCCGTGTCCTGCCCGGACGGCGAGTCTACGTCCACTACCCAACCACCCTTGCCGTAGCGGGTCCCGGACAGCGTGTCATCCCCGTCCACGTACAGGATGGACACGCTGAAAAATGCCCAACCAATGAGTGACGCGGTGATGCGAGCTTGCAACGTGTCCTCGTTGTTCACCGAAGGCCACGCCCCACCTACTTCAGCTGCCCATGCCTCAACGAAGACTTTTGCTTCTTTATCGCTCAACGGCTGTGAGGAAATGTATTGCGGGAAGCCAGCAATCACACCAGCAACGTCGAACATGACATCGCGGAAACCAGCCCACTCGTAGTCCAGGAATTGTGTGCGGTCCGCGAACAGGATGTTGTCTGGCGACAGATCAAAAGGCGTGAATGCTCGCGAGCCACCATGCAGCATGCGCACCTGCACCGTGTCAGCGATGGAGGCCACGTTCTCAGGCACCTCAATGCCGGCATGGCGCACAATTTCGAGGCCCTCGAGAATGCGATTTTCCAGCAGTCCTTCACGCATCAGCTGCACATCTCGCGCGCCCTCAATATTCTTGACCATGCGGGCCAGCAAGATGTTGAAGCTCGTTTCCGCGCCGGCTGTACCCGCGTGCATTTTGCCTAACGACGTCCCAAGGTTCCGCAACAGCTTCACCCGCTGTTCCTCATCCGAGGTTTCCAGCAGCGTGGCCAAAGTGTCGCCGTTACCGGAATCAGACAGGATAATCGCGCGCTTGTCCAAGTCATAGCCCAGCATGACCGGCCCCGGGCGGACATCCTCACTCAGCGAGGTAGTGAACTGGTAGGCCACCACTTCACGTACAAAAGCAGCATCATCAATCGGATCGCCCGTGCGTGGCGAATACTTCACCACCACTGAACGATGCGACAAAAACGGGTTATTAGCCACACGCAAACGCAACACAGTAGTGCTACCGGTGCCGGAGAGTTCCTCCGGTTCCGTCAGTTGCTGCTGCCCGCCGTAGCGATGATTTAACATCGCTTCGGCGAGGTCAATGATCTGCTCGTGATTCAACATAAGTATTGCCGCCAACCAGCATGATGCTGCTGTGCGATCTTCGGTCTACTCTGCCTTATCGGCCGTATCGGACTTCTTGGCCTCCGGCTTGAAATCCACACCGGTTTCCTTACGCTGCGCTGCCGGAATCGGGCCCGGAGCATCCGTCAACGGATCAACACCGCCTCCGGACTTAGGGAAGGCGATGACATCACGGATGGACTCAAAGCCACCGAGCAAGGAGACGATACGGTCCCAACCGAAAGCGATACCGCCGTGCGGTGGTGCACCGAAGGAGAATGCGTCGAGCAGGAAGCCGAACTTCTCCTGTGCTTCTTCCTCGTTGATGCCCATGACATCAAACACGCGCTTCTGCACATCCTGGTTGTGGATACGGATGGAGCCGCCACCAATCTCATTGCCGTTGCAGACAATGTCGTAGGCGTAAGCAAGCGCCTCACCCGGTTCCTTGTCAAAGGTATCCAGGTACTCCGGCTTCGGGGACGTGAAAGCGTGGTGCACAGCGGTCCACTGGGAGTGGCCCAGTGCCACGTCACCAGAAGCAGTTGCCTCTGCTGCCGGCTCGAACAGCGGCGCATCGACAACCCAGGTGAATGCCCAATCGCCTTCCTTGATCAATCCAAGCTTGTTAGCAATCTCACCGCGGGCAGCGCCCAACAGTGCGCGGGATGCCTTCGTCTCACCAGCGGCGAAGAAGATACAGTCACCCGGCTTCGCGCCAACGTGTGCTGCGATGCCGGCCTTCTCCTCATCCGTGATGTTCTTAGCCACCGGGCCAGCCAGCTCGCCGTCCTCCTGCACGAGGATGTAAGCAAGACCCTTAGCACCACGCTGCTTCGCCCACTCTTGCCATGCATCCAGCTGACGGCGCGGCTGGGAGGCACCGCCTTCCATAACCACAGCACCCACGTACTCGTTTTGGAAAACGCGGAAGGTGGTGTCCTTGAAGAACTCTGTGCAATCCACCAGCTGAATATCAAAGCGCAGATCCGGCTTGTCCGAGCCGTACTTCTCCATCGCTTCCTTGTAGGTCATCCGCGGAATCGGCGTCGTGATCTCGTAACCGATGAGCCTCCACAGCGCCACTAGGATCTCTTCTGCCAGAGCGATGATGTCATCTTGGTCCACAAAGCTGGCCTCAATATCCAACTGGGTGAACTCCGGTTGGCGGTCCGCACGGAAATCCTCATCACGGTAGCAGCGCGCAATCTGGAAATAACGCTCCATGCCAGCCACCATGAGCAGCTGCTTGAACAGCTGCGGGGACTGTGGCAGTGCGTACCAGGAACCCGGGCGCAGACGAGCCGGCACCAGGAAGTCACGTGCACCTTCCGGGGTGGAGCGCGTCAACGTCGGCGTTTCAATCTCCACAAACTCATGCTGAGCCAGAACATCACGGGCGGCCTTGTTCGCAGCAGAACGTAGACGCAATGCGTTTGCCTGGCGCTCACGACGCAGGTCGAGGTAGCGGTAACGCAGACGAGTTTCCTCACCCACCTCGTTGTTGGAGAAGTCCTCCACCTGGAACGGCAGCGGTGCGGCGGTAGAAAGAACCTCAAGTTCCGTTGCGTTGACCTCAATCTCACCGGAAGCCAGGTTCGGGTTCGCAGAGCCCTCCGGGCGCGGCTCAACAACACCTGTGACCTTTACGCAGTACTCACTGCGCAGATCATGCGCGGCTTCCGCAACGTCAGATTCACGGAAAACTACCTGGGCATAGCCAGAACGGTCACGCAGGTCGATGAAGATCACTCCGCCGTGGTCGCGGCGGCGACCCACCCATCCGGTGAGTGTGACGGTTTGACCATCCATTTCTTTGCGGAGATCCCCCGCGAGGTGAGTGCGCAGCACGGTGCAGTCCACGTCCTTCCACGTGTCGCCAATTAATATTTAACTCACGCGATTCTACCGAATGCCTATTTGAGCACCAGACCACCTCCACCTTCACAGAGCTTCCGACGGAAGCACCTGAACTTATGGCATGATTTGTCCATGACTTTTAAAAGCGGTGTGCGACCATCGGGCAAAGGCGTAAGCACGTCAGGTGGTGCGCGTGGAGGCGGTGGCAGCTTGCCCGTCATGTTGGGCGGCGGCGGTCTGGGCACATTACTTCTCGTTGGGCTGTTCCTCCTCCTCGGCGGTGATCTTGGCAGCATCGGCGGTGGTGGCATACCCCAGCAGGAGCAGAACCAGGTTGCCCCCGAAGGTTTTGATCTCACACAGTGTGCTGTTGACGGTGCTGTCAATGAGATTCCAGAATGCCGCGCGGCAGCTACAGCCGACTCCCTCAATTCCCTGTGGCCAGCGGTTTTAGCTGAGCAAGCCGGCCTGGATTACAGCATGCCGAGTCTGCAGATGTTCCAGGGAAATGTCCAAACCGGTTGTGGTTTTGCGTCCTCTGATACGGGACCGTTCTACTGCCCACGTGACCAAACGGTGTACTTGGATGTCACTTTCTACCACCAGCTGCAAAGGCTCGGCGGTAGTGACGGTTCCTTGTCGCAGATGTACGTGCTTGCTCATGAATGGGGCCACCACATTCAAAATATCGAGGGCACTCTGGGCCTGAGCGATTACAACAACCCTGGCGAAGATTCCGCAGCGGTTGCCATTGAGCTGCAGGCTGACTGCTACGCCGGCATCTGGGCATCCCGCGCCGATAAGGGTGCGGACGCGATGCTTGAGCCAATCACCGAAGACCAGGTTATGCAAGCAGTTCAGACAGCACGTGCGATTGGTGATGACCATATTCAGGAGCGTTCGGGCCGTGAGGTGAATCCGGATTCCTGGACTCATGGTTCTTCTGAACAACGCCAAAAAGCTTTCCTTGCCGGCTACTCCTCTGGTCAGATGAAGGCATGCGACACCCTTAACCGTGGCGTCTACAAATAAGCATGAGGTACGGCACCGATGACTGAGGCCTATTCCAACCGGGCAGTACCCTTCCTCGCTGCGTTCAATGACATTGAGTCTTTTCTGCGCACCGAACTAAACGCGAAGAAGTCCGATAGCTTCAACTGGATGGTGTCAAAGGCAGAGAAGAATCATGTTCTCACCCCTGCTCAGGCGAATGATCTCAAGGAATTCGCCAGCCTCCGCAATGCCATCAGCCACGGCGAGTACCAGAATTTCCGCCCGATTGCGGAGCCTTTGCAGGAAACGGTGACGGAGATCGAAAAAATCCGTGACCAGTTGCTGCACCCACCAACGGCGATGGAGGTGATTGGCCATCAGGATGTGATCACCTTTGGGCCGGAGGATGATGTGTATGAAGCTTTGAGCTCTATCCGCGATACCGGCATTTCACAATTCCCTATTTATGAGGGCAAGCAGTGCATTGGCGTGTTGACCACCAATACGATTGCACGGTGGCTGGCTAACGAGCTGGGCGACACTGACACTCTCATGCATAGGGATATCCGCCACGTGCTCACGTTCAATGAACGCAAGGACCAAGCCGTGTTTCTTCCGCGCGATGCAACAGCCACAAAAGTCATCGCAACACTCACCTCCACCGCGGCACACGACACTCTTCCGCGCTTGGTCATCATCACCGAGGATGGAAACGCCAACCAGCATCCGCTGGGGGTGATCACGGCCTCGAATCTGGCCGCGCTTTTCGACGCAGCCTAGGGGCACCACTCCCCGTCTACTCTCCCAGTTCCTGTCCCAGCGGTAAGGCAAGTATCAAGCGCACGAGAAAGAGCGCTATCGCCGGGATGAGGAAGAATACCATCGGAATAGACAGCGCCACGGGGAGTTTCATAGTGATGACAGCAGCTGCCACGAGAACTGCCACGGCAGCCACTGTGTAGCCGAGATAACGGAAGGTATATTGCACTGCCGTTCCAGCAATCTGAGTCAGCGTCTCGTTGGTGTCGCTCCAGAGGAGCGACACCAACGCGAAAAACCACACGCTAATTCCAACGATAATGAAGGTTCCTGCGAGTGCTAACCCTTGGATGACAATTAGCGTGATTCCTGTCACGCCTGCTTGGAAGACTACAAACTGTTGGTACACCAGCAGAGCAATCGCGGCGAGGAGCCCCAGCCAATACACGGTGACGTTCTTCCACTCCACCGTGAGTTGACGGATAAAGGCCAACCCGTAGCGGGAGCCTATGCCTTGCACCATATCCCCGACCACCACGTTGGCAGCGCGCAGTGCCGCCCCGGCAGTGACCACGGGCAGGGATGTGACCACCAACAACATGTTCACAATGACAATGTCAGCGAACAGGTTGAAGGCGGCCATGAACTTCGAATCAGGGTGAAAGGCCTGCATTGTTAAACCGTTGGTCTAACCCTTCACAGCACCGGCAGCAACACCTTCGATGATGTGCTTCTGGGCAGCGACGTAGAAGATGATGATTGGCGTGATGGCGAGCACGAGCATAGCCATCATTGCTCCCAAATCACGGTCGCCCTGGGAACCAATGAATTGCTGGATGACAACAGGGATGGTGCGGTACGGCGTGGACAAACCAATGACCAGGTACGGCAACAGGTAGTCGTTCCAGATCCACATGGCGTTCAAGATGGCCACGGTGATCGCCGTTGGCTTCAGCATCGGCATGACCACGCGGAAGAAGGTGGCCAGGGGCGAGCAGCCGTCGATGACCGCTGCTTCCTCGATCTCCAGCGGGATAGATTTGATGAAGCCGGAGAACATGAACACCGACAAACCTGCGCCGAAGCCGAGGTACAGGACAACCATGCCTAGCGGGTTAGCCAAGCCCAGACGGTCAGCAATGACCACCGTGGGGAACATGACCATCTGGAATGGAATGACCATGGAGAACACGAAGGTGTAGTACAGCGCGCTCGTCCACCACGTCTTCACACGGGTGATGTAGTACGCGGTCATGGCGGAGAAGAACACGATGACGACAACCGAGCTAATTGTGATCACAAACGACCACACGATGGCCCAGCCGAAACCTTCGCCTTGCACACCAGTGATGTAGTTAGTCAACCCCGCCCACAGATCACCGACGGGTAGAGCAAAAGGATTCGTCGAAATGGCAAAACGATCCTTAAACGAGTTGAGCAAGATGAAGAAGATCGGGCCCAGGAACACCACGGTGAGGAAGATCAGCACCGCGTAGATTAGCCCTTTTGCACCGCTGGACACCGTCGATTCATCCGTAGCCGTTCGCTTCGTCTGGTCGGGTGCTTTCGCACTGTTGGGGGTAGAGATACTGGTTGTCATGATTTAAGCCTCCACTTCGCGGCTGCGCGTTGCGCGGAGCTGGAACATGGCGATGGCAACGACGACCACGACGAAAATGACCGCCTTGGCCTGGCCGACGCCTTCAGCGCCCACTCGGTTGAACATGGTTTTGACGATGTTGAGGGCGACCATCTCCGTCGACCCACCAGGTGCGCCATCTGTGAGCGCCAAGTTTTGGTCATAGACCTTGAACGTATTGGACAAGGTCAGGAACAGACAGATAGTGATGGACGGCATCATGAGCGGAATGGTCACGTGCCATAGCTGCTGCCACTTGGACACGCCGTCAATCTCTGCGGCCTCAATGAGCTCCGGCGGAACATTCTGCAGGCCAGCGATGTAAATGATCATCATGTAACCAATGAGCTGCCAGTTCATCAGAATGATCAGGCCGGCGTAGCCGAAACGCCAATCCGCAGAAATCGTTGTCTCATAGTTTGCCAAGACCGCGTTGATCATGGACTGCCAGGTGTAGCCCAGCACGATGCCACCGATCAGGTTGGGCATGAAGAACACGGTGCGGAAGAAGTTAGTGCCGCGCAGCTTCCGGGTCAACGTCCACGCCACAGCAAAAGCAATGACGTTGACGCTGATAATGGATACCACTGCCACGGCAAACGTGAACAGCAACGCGGAGCCGAATCCTTCGCGCTCGCTGAATACCTGTGCGTAATTGTCTAGGCCAACCCAAGTTGCATCCGTAATCGTGGTGAAGCTCGTGAATGAAAGAGCTGTACCCACGAGAAACGGAACAAAGAACGCGATAGCAAACGCGATCAGAGTTGGCAGCACAAATATGGGAAAGAATTTTTTTAATGTGTCTTGCATGATGTGACCTCTCGCTTAGTCCCGTCGTGCCTAATCCAGTAATGCAATCTGGTTAGCCATCTCATACTTCCAATCCGCTTGAAGCCTGCTCACCACTTCTTCCCACGGCATTCTGCCGTTGGCGTACTGGGCAAGATTCTGGCCATACAGGTCACGGAACTGCTGGTTTGGGGAGAACTGGAAATCCCACGGCAGTGCCTCCACCGTCTCATCGTTCAGCGCTTCCTGAACTTGACGCGCCAGCGGATCATCGGGCACATCCTCCGCGTCATAGTTCTTGAACGGAGCAATGAAACCCAGGTCGTTGACCACGATCTCCTTGCCGCGATCAGATAGGAAGAGCCACTTGAGGAAGTCGCGGGTGGCCTGCTGATCTTCTTCGCTGGCCTTGGTATTTACACAAATGAAGTTCTCTGTGCCCACGTTGATGCCCACATTTTCTTCATTGGGCAACCCCATGTACATGGGCATGAACTTGATCTTGTCTTCCTTGACCACGTTTCCGCCCTCGCTGGAAATCTGGCTCCATGCCCAGTTACCGTTCTGCACCATCGCGGCCTTGCCGGTAGCAAATTCCGCCATCGAGTCAGACACGGCACGCGCCGATGCAAGACTCGGCTTCACCGTGGAATTTTGCAGGTAAAGATCAAACAGATTGCGGTAGTTGTCGCCGTAGAGGAACTTCATCTCCTCCATGTCGGCGAATTCATGGATGTTGCGGTCTACGATTTCGTAGTGAATCGGGCCATTCATCAAGTGATTCGTCCACCGCCACTCCTCGCCTGCACCGAGTGAGGTGGCAGCAAAGGCACCGTTGATACCCAACTCGTCCTTGTGCGCCTGCATGTCTTCCGCGAGAACCTTCAGATCTGCAAAGGACTTCACTCCGTCCATGGAGGTAATTTTTGCCCCTGGGAGAGCAAAGTAGGCATCCAGGATTTCCTCGTTGTAGAGGATGCCAAAGCCCTCCATAGCAAAGGGCACGCCCACAACGTTGCCTTGCGTATCCTTGATCGGCTGTGCATCATCCTGCAAAGCCTCAGTGATCTCATAGTCAGACATATCGGCGAGGTAGTTCTTCCATACGCCGTAGCCTTCCTGCCCGTTGATTTGGAACAGAGTCGGCGCATTGGACTTTGCCATCTCCGCCTTGAGTGTCTGCATGTAGGAGCCAGATGCCGCGGTGACTACCTTCACCGGGATACCCGTTTCTGCGGTGTACTCTTCAGCAATAAGCTCAAACGTCTTCGCCTGCTCAGGCTTGAAATTCAAGTAGTACACACTGGGGCCATTGTTCTGACCACATGCGGAAAGACATAACGTACTCAACCCGATCGTGGCTAGGACAGCCAACGTGCGTGTGGAGTGTTTCATCGCATGAACCTCGCTCTTCATTGGAATTCTTGTCATTTTCTGTTTTTCATTTTTAAGAACTATCGGGCGCCAGCCCGTCCGGGTCGTCTGGATGATCCGGACCATCCGGATCATCTGGCCCCAACGCGCTGTAAATCCGCGCCTCATCTGGGCGTTCCGGCAAGATGGTGTGGAAATAGGACTTGGCGGCTTCCTCCAAGGGGACGTAGCGCTTCTCGTTCTCGGAGATGAACCAGCGGTGATCCAATATTTCGTGGAAGACCTGCGCCGGTTCCAGCTTTGTGCGCAATGCAGCGGGGGTGAGTGCCACTACGGGCTCATACCTATTCACCAGCCAATCAAGTGCCACATCTTCCAGGGAAAGGGTGTCGCCGTGGTGCAACGCACGGTAGACCTCCATCTCACTGAGCAGGCGCTGTGCTTGACGGTCCTGCACATCCAGGCCAGTGAGTTTTTTCAGCTTGCGGCTGTGGAATCCCGTGGAAAACACCGATGGCTCAATACTCACGCGGTACACATCAACGGTTTTCCCGTCAGAGTCCCGCCGAGTCTTCTCGTGGGTGATCTCCGTTTCCCCGATGTCAAAGCCAAGGGAGTTGATCTTTTCAATGTGCGCTGCGATCTGACTGAACGCATCGCCCTCCACCACGAGCTCTTCCGTCATCAGCTCCCACAATTCGTGGTAAATCGCATCAACAGCATTGCCCAGGGCAATCACATCAACGGTGTCGGCGATGAACCCACCGGCCTGAAGGTCCATGAGTTCGCCGATGATGTTGACGCGAGCCACCTCGACGTCGTAAAGCCTGCGGCCCTCAGACAGCGGGGAATGGAACTCCCCTGTCTCCGCATCCACAAGGTACGCCGAAAATTCGTCCGCATCACGCCGGAAAAGCGTGTTGGACAAAGACACATCGCCCCAATAGAAATTGAGCAAATGCAGCCGCACCAACAACACGGCCAGTGCGCGAATCAGTTTGTTCACCGTCCCCGGCGCGAGCGAGCGACTGAACACATCGCGGTATGGCAAGGAGAACTCAAGGTGTTCTGTGACAAGGCACGGCGTGAGCTCCTCAGCGCGGGCATCATTCGTGCGCTGCGCGATTACAGCAACCGGCTTCACGCAGGGAATGTCCAAGTCCCGCAGCTTCTTCAACGTGCGGTACTCGTGATACGCCACAGACTCACCGATCTCCTTGATAGCCAAGGCCATGCCATCAACAGAGACCAAACGGACGGTGTGCCGTGAAATGCCACGCGGGTACGCGGCCAGGAGATCAGCAGGCCACTCCGCGAGTGGGATCGCCCAGGGCAGGCCTAACAGCGCTTTGGCGTAGGCCGGCGACTGGACGCTCATTCTCTCGGACATGGCAGTACTTTCGTGGCGGTCGGCTCCGGCTACTAAATGCGTTTGCCGGTCGACTTGGAAAAGACGTGCAGGCCACCTTCATTGATGGTCACGTGGATGACGTCACCCTTGCTGTAACCAGACATCGGCGCAACGCGCACCACAATCTGGCCGGCTGCTGCATCATCAGTGCCTTCCTCACGCCACTCGCCGCCAACCAGGCTGCCGTAGACATAAGAGTCAGAACCAAGCTCTTCGGTGAAGTCCACCTGCACTGGCACCGTGTGCTGCGTGCTGGAGTTCACAACAGTGAGTGCCTCAGGGCGGAAGCCCAGGATGATCTGGTTGTTGTCCTCCGCGGTCATCGCTGCAAGGTGTTCATCCGCGAGCGGGATCGAGGCCTCACCCAAGGTGGCCACGTTGCCTTCAACGTTGAAGGTGGACAGGTTCATCGCCGGGGAGCCGATGAAGCCTGCGACGAACACATTCTCCGGTTCTTCATACAGTTCACGTGGGGTTCCCACCTGCTGCAGAACACCAAAATTCAGCACTGCAATGCGGTCACCCATTGTCAGAGCCTCAGTCTGATCGTGCGTGACGTAGATGGTGGTCACACCCATGCGGCGCTGGAGGCTGGCAATTTGCGTACGTGTTTGCACACGTAGTTTCGCATCCAAGTTGGACAGGGGCTCATCCATGAGGAAGACCTGCGGTTCACGCACGATCGCACGGCCCATGGCTACGCGCTGACGCTGACCACCTGAGAGAGCCTTCGGTTTACGGTCTAGGTACTGCGTTAGATCCAGGGTCTTCGCCGCATCCTCAACGCGACGATTGATCTCGTCTTTGTCCATCCCGGCGATCTTCAGAGCAAAGCCCATATTTTCACGCACGGTCATGTGCGGGTAGAGCGCGTAGTTCTGGAAGACCATCGCGATGTCACGGTCCTTGGGGGAAACATCGGTGACATCACGGTCCCCGATGAGAATTCGGCCCTCGTTTGTCTCCTCCAAGCCTGCGAGCATGCGCAGTGCGGTGGATTTGCCGGAGCCAGACGGTCCGACTAGTACAAGGAACTCACCGTCAGCGATTTCAAGATCAAGCTTATCGACGCTCGGTGACGTCGCCTTCGGATAAATCCGTGTCGCCTTGTTGTAGGTCACTGTTGCCATGTGTATCTCCTCTAGTGGGTGGCACGAACCTGCCTGTAGTTTGTGGTTCTAACCTATGCTTCAGACTAACACCCTTAGGCTTCGCTCGGAGTGCCCCCGGTGAGCTAATTGTTGTGTCCCCGATACGCGCTACCCTCGTTGTCATGTCATCACATCGCGTGAGCGTCATTGACCTCTTCAGCATCGGCATCGGCCCGTCCTCTTCCCACACGGTGGGCCCGATGCGCGCTAGCGCTGCTTTTGTGGAAAAGCTTGGTCAGCTCCCCGCAGAAGTCCATGTGGAACTGCGTGGTTCCTTGGCGGCCACCGGTGTGGGGCACGGCACCGACCGCGCCGTACTTCTGGGCCTGGTCGGCTACACGCCGCTAACCACTGACCAGTCCGTAGAACCCGTGCCCGGCGACCCCATCCCAGCCAAAGGCAACATCAGTGGACCAGACGGCACCGTCGACTACGAGCTCGCCTTCAACCCCAAGCCTGTTGCAGAGCACCCCAACTGCCTTATCTTCGATGCCTGGGATGCTCGCGGCACCCGCCTGGCCAGCCGCACCGAGTACTACTCCGTCGGCGGTGGCTTCATCATGGACCGCGCCGCCATGCAGGAAGCAGCTGGTGAAGGCGCCAGCTCCGGCATCGCCGCTGCCACCGCTCTTGCGGAAGCGGAGGAAAAACACACCGATTCACAACCCGATGGACTCCATTCCTTCAACTCTTCCGCGGATCTCCTTGCAGTGTGCGACCGCACTGGTCTGACTATCGCCGAGGTTATCGCGCGCAATGAGAACATCACCCACGGGGCAACCGTCTACACCGCTCATCTGGACAGCGTCTGGTCTGCCATGCAGGAATGCGTGAAAAACGGCATTTCCACCGAGGGCACCCTTCCCGGAGGATTGAATGTCCGCCGCCGCGCCCCACGCATGTACGCACTCCTGACCAGTGAGCAAAAACGCCACAACTCCGAAGGCTTAGATGCTATGGAGTGGGTCAACCTCTACGCCCTCGCCGTGAATGAGGAAAACGCTGCTCACGGCCGTGTTGTCACTGCCCCCACCAACGGCGCCGCCGGCATCATCCCTGCCGTCATGCACTATTGCCGAGATTTCACTACAGACTTCTCCCCCGAACGCGCCCGCGAGTTCCTCCTCACCGCCGGCGCTATCGGCGCCATCATCAAAACCAACGCATCCATCTCTGGCGCGGAAGTCGGCTGCCAAGGCGAAGTTGGCTCCGCCTCAGCCATGGCTGCAGCCGGCATGTGCGCCATACTCGGCGGCACCCCAGAACAAGTAGAAAACGCCGCCGAAATCGCCCTTGAGCACAACCTTGGGCTCACCTGCGACCCCGTCGGCGGCCTTGTCCAAGTCCCCTGCATCGAACGCAACGCTATCGGCGCTGTCAAAGCCATCAACGCCGCACGCCTAGCAAAATGGGGCGACGGCACCAACATTGTCACGCTCGACGATGCCATCGAAACCATGGCTGCCACCGGCCTCGACATGATGACCAAATACAAGGAAACATCCGTCGGTGGCCTCGCGGTTCAGCTGGGCTTCCCAGTGAGCATCACCGAGTGCTAGAGCAGCCTATTCCTCAAGCTTTGCCATGCGCACACTGACTTTAACGATAGATTTCTAACGGTCGAAGACTTTAACCCCTAGCTTTCTAGGGGTTAGTCCCATTTCCCTCTCTTCTTCCCTTAAGGACCCCTTCTCCCTTCCCTTTCTTTAAGGGGCAATGCCCCTTAAAGAAAGATCGCGTCGATGATCGCCCCGGCGTCAAGCGCAACAGTCTTCTGGGAGTGGTCTTCGAGGTTCTTCACGGTGACTTCACCGGTTTCGATCTCGCGGTCGCCGAGGACCAGTGCGGTGTGTGCACCGGAGCGGTCCGCGCCCTTCATCGCACCCTTGAGGCCACGGCCCCCGTAGGCCATGTCGGCGGAGATGCCGTTGGCCCGGAGCTCGTCGATAAGCGAGGCCATCTTCTTCGTAGCCTCAGAACCAATGGCGACACCGTACACCTGCACGCGCTGGTCAACGCCTTCGAGCGTGACACCTTCGGCTTCGAGTGCGAGGATCGAACGGTCGACGCCGAGACCGAAACCAATGCCGGAGAGTTCCTGGCCGCCGATCTGGGCCATGAGACCGTCGTAGCGGCCACCGCCGCCGATGCCGGACTGGGCACCGAGGCCGTCGTGGACGAACTCGAAACAGGTCTTGGTGTAGTAATCCAGACCACGGACCATGCGCGGGTTGATCACGTACTGGATACCCAGGTCATCAAGGGAACCGGTGACGGTTTCGAAGTGCTCACGGCAATCGGCGTCGAGGTGGTCGAGCATGAGCGGCGCATCGGCGGTCATCTCCTGGACCTCTGAGCGTTTGTCATCAAGCACGCGCAGCGGGTTGATCTGTGCACGATGGCGAGTCTCCTCATCCAGCGGAAGATCAAGCAGGAAGTCCTGCAGCTTCTGGCGGTAGGCCGGGCGGCAGTTGCGGTCGCCCAGACTGGTCAGCTCAAGACGGAAACCGGTCAAGCCGATGGACCGGTAGCAGCGGTCAGCCAGCGCAATGACCTCAACATCAAGAAGCGGATCATCTACGCCGATTGCTTCGACGCCGACCTGCTGGAGCTGGCGGTAACGGCCGGCCTGCGGGCGCTCATAGCGGAAGAACGGGCCGTAGTAGTTGAGCTTCACCGGCAGTTGACCGCGGTCCAAGTTGTGCTCAATGACGGCACGCATAACACCGGCGGTGCCCTCCGGGCGTAGGGTCACCGAGCGGTCACCACGGTCGGCGAAGGTGTACATCTCCTTGGACACCACATCGGTGGATTCGCCCACACCGCGCGCGAAGAGCGTTGTATCCTCAAAAACCGGCAGCTCAATGTGCTGGTATCCGGCAAGATGAGCCTGCTTCACAAACTCCGAACGCACCGCGTGGAACGTCGCTGAAGCCGGAGGCACATAATCCGGCACGCCTTTCGGCGCGGAGAGGGGCTGGAACTTTTCGCTCTTTTCGGTGGTCACCTTGGCGATCTTAGCGCCCCTGCCCCGCTGCTTTGAGATATGGGTTGGTGGCACGCTCCCGCTCAACCGTGGTCATGGGGCCATGGCCCGGCAGGACGGTCAGTTTGTCATCCAAATCCCATACTGGCCCGGCCAGCGTGCGGTCCATAGCTGCTGGGTCCGACAACGGCAGGTCGGTGCGCCCGATAGAGCCAGCGAACAAGACGTCACCGGCAAACACCACGTCCTCATCCTCCGAGATGAACAGCACACAGCCCGGCGAGTGGCCCGGAGCATGCACCGTACGGAATCCAAGGCCTGCAAATTCCATCCGGCCGATCTCAACGTGGCGGAGATCCTCCGGCTGCTTCATCGCATCAACATCGAAGATCTGCCCAAAGTTGCCGGGTGCACCCCACTTGGGGTCCAGCATGACTTCATCCTCCGGGTGGATGTACACCGGCACATCGAACTCTGCGCAATCTCGCGTGTGGTCAATGTGCCCATGGGTGAGCACCACGGCCACGAGGTCGGCGCCCGCCTTATCGACGACCTCCCTCACCAGCCCCGCCATATCCTTACCCGGATCAATGACGAAGGCTTCCGGACGGCCATTGGCACCAGGCTTACCTACGACGACGTAGGTGTTGGTTTGGAATGGCCCACCGGCGAGTCCCTGGATCTGCATTTAGCTCTCCAGGGCGTTCTTTGCCGCCTCGTAGTCCGGCTCATTGGCAATCTCAGGAACGAGCTCAGTGTGGACAATCTTGTGGTCTGCATCAGTCACAACAACAGAACGAGCCAGCAGGCCCTTAATCGGGGAACCCTGCAAGATCACGCCGTAATCCTCACCAAAGGTGGAACGGAAAGCAGATGCACTGACAACGTTCTCAATACCCTCGGCTGCACAAAAACGCTGCTGTGCGAACGGCAAATCCTTGGATACACACAGCACAACGGTGTCCTCGAAGTTAGCTGCGAGCTCGTTGAACGCGCGGACTGACTGAGCACACACGCCAGTGTCTAGGGACGGGAAGATGTTGAGCACAATCTTCTTGCCTGCGAAATCCTTGTCCGTCAGCGTGCCCATGTCGCCGCCAACAAGCTCAAAAGCTGGCAAAGCCTCCCCTACTGCGGGCAGCTCACCAGAGGTTGTAGTCGGTTCATTTCTAAAAGTTACGGTAGCCATACTTCCCTAGCGTAGAGATTCCGCGCCACGTGCGCAGGCACCTACAGAAAACCAGCGCCTTTATGCTGATACTGTTTATCTGCATCCGGCCCGGCTAACTCAACCGTGGCCGCACATGAATCGATCAATCCACAAGTGGAGGTCCGCCAACGTGACGAACAACGCCCAGCGCGGCAAAGACGCACTGAAAGAACTCGACCGCGAGCTGAAAGCCCGCGACCGCAAGGAAAAGAGCAAGCCGTGGTCTGTCGCCGCACTTGCCGTCCTGGTGCTGGCACTTGTCGGCGGTGGTATCTACTTCGCCGCAACGTGGGATTCGGATGAGGATATCTCTGCTGAGGAATCCAGCGAGCAGTCCACCGACCCGTCTGAAGATATGAAACCGGCAGCATTGGCCAAGAAGCGCTCCACCTCACTGCCGGAGTCCGTCAGCTGTACCTACACCAAGGACGAGCGCGACGAGTTTTTCAAGGGTTTGCCCCCGCAGGAAAACGTCTCCACCACCGGCACCGTCGACGTTGAGTTTGATACCTCCGCCGGCCCGATTGGCCTCACCCTCGACCGCTCTGTCTCCCCCTGCACGGTCAACGCCATCGAGTACTTGGTGAAGGAGAATTACTACGATAACACCGTCTGCCACCGTCTGACCTCCGGTGGTATCAACGTCCTTCAGTGTGGTGATCCGTCCGGCACCGGCGCTGGTGGCCCCGGCTTCCAATTCGCCGATGAGTATCCGGTCGATGATGACGCAGAGAACACGAGCACGTCCGTCCTCTACGAGCGTGGCACCGTGGCTATGGCCAACTCCGGACCAAACACCAACGGTTCCCAGTTCTTCCTCAATTACGGTGAATCGCCGTTGGCGCCTTCCTACACCTACTTTGGCACCATAAATGAGGAAGGCCTGGCCACCTTGGACAAGATCGCTGAGGCTGGCATCGCTGAGGACGGGCAGTCCTCGATGGGTAGTGGCGATGGCGCACCGAAGGAAGAAGTAAAGATCAAGAAGGCAACCATCTCCTAGTTTCCCCACCCCGCACCACCAACACCGCCATGTGAGTTTCATCACACATGGCGGTGTAATTTGTGTGAGATGTTACGCATTTAGTCCAAAAACCCACTAATAACGCCAAATAAATAGCCTGACTTTAAAAATCCTGTGAAATCACTGCCACACGGCCACTTTTATCTCTTGCAACACCTTCGCAGCAGTTGTAAAGTGTCCAACGTCATCAATGAATTGCAGTCACTGAAAGGGCTACGTATGAAGATCCGTAAGAGCCTCCTCGCCGCAGCAACCGCTGCTGTCGTTTCCGTTTCCGGCGTTGTCGCCGCTCCGGCATTCGCTGAAGAGACCCCTACCACTACCACCACCCCTGCCCCGAATCCTGACAAGGGCAGCGGCAATGGAAGCAGCAAAAAGGACGACGAGACCGACAAGGGCCAGGACAAGGACAAGAAGTCCTTCCTCGAGTCTTTCAAGGAGCTCTCCTCCGACAAGGATGGCAACTGGGACCCTAAGGCTATCACTGCTTGGATCGCCGTTTTCACCGCTGTCCTTGGCCTGCTCGCTAACGTCATCACCTTCGTTCAGAAGAACTTCACCCAGAAGTAAGACTGACGTTGAGCTTCTAACTCCCTAGAGACTCAACAAATCCGTCTCGGCTAAACGCCGGGGCGGATTTTTTGATGCCTACCTTCGGGTGCTGTTTGCACCTTAAACCACGAACGCGAATACGGACGAGTCGTGGTCGGTTTGGTTCCGCGCCAAGTGTTTGGATCTTTTTTCGTTGTGTCGGGAACCGGGCTGTTTGTGCACGTCATCTGGCTACGTGGCGTGTTCTGGAGCGCGGGGCCTGTGGATGGATTTTCGGGTTATCCACAGGCTTTTCGGCCCCTAGCTGCGCGTTTTTGGTTTTCGGTTTAGCGTTGCCGGCATGAATCCTTTTGCAGCACTAGTGGCGGGTTTAACCAACCCGATGGAGTCCTTGGCATCCTTTGATGCCCAGGTCCTCCGCGATACCGGCTGCAGCCCTGCCCGTATTCGCGAATGGGCGAAAGTTCACACGGTCTACTACGGGAAAACGAAGTTCACCCGTAAACAAGCAAACGCGATCAAGGTAGCTCGCTCGACTCAGAAGTCCTTGGATCAGCTTGCCTACATCGAGGGACAGTTAGCACCTATCGCTGACCCTGCTGAGAAGTGGCGGTTACGTTTGGCGTTGTTGTCGGTTCCGGGTGACTATAAAACGCTTCAGCGTCGGGCGAAGACCATCGTCCCGGAGGTGGACAAGCCTGCCCCGGAACCGGCGGTGGGGTTTGGGCGCTCACGTAAAAAGAGGCGCCCTATCATCATCACGGCTAGAGAAGAAGACGCAGCAGCTATCGAGTACGCCTCACGCCAGGGCCTCGGCGATGGCCCTGCAGGCCCCCAGATGTACGAGAACTTAATGACCATCCTGGGTCTTCGCCCTGATGCTCAAGGTGAAGGGGATGCCGCCCCAGCTCGAGTTGCTCCGGCTGTTCCCCGCCCCTTGATCCTCATCCCACTAGACGACCACATCACCATTGTGGGCGGTGACGGGGATGACACCATCTTGGGGTTGACTGATGGCACCACGATCACCGGTGCGGACTACCTGACGCAGCATCATGGGGAGCAACTGGAGGTGGCGGTGTTCCACCCACAAGCAGGTGCCGTCAACCTGTATGACACTCAACGCTTCGCGAACCGGAAACAGCGTGACCTAGCACGGGCTTTGTCACCAACATGCCCGGTACCGGGGTGCCGGCATGCGGCTGATAACTGTCAGGTCCACCACATCAAAGCATGGTCGAGGGGCGGGCATACGAACATGAATAACCTGGCGATGCTGTGTCGCTATCACAACCGCACCAACGATGATGACCCCGCACACGCCCACCGGGGCCGGGTGGAGAATATCAGGGGTGTACCAACCTGGCACTCACCCCGCGGACACCTCGTGGCCAACACCACCCACCCCTACGGAGCCATGACACTCCTCTACGGCCGGTAAGCGACACTCCCCATGTCGAAAGCCAGCAACAGCTGGTCTTTCGCCATGCCCAAAAACGACCGTGAAGCGCTGAGGTCCAGTAGCTCAGCGTAGGAAGGTACAAGCAGCGGCGAGAGTCCTGCGATGCTGAACGTGCCGTTCATGAGGCCTGCCCACAGCTGGCCATTACAAGCCTTTTCCCATCCCGCCGAATGCATGGGGTGAGATTTCCAGCACGATGGCAGTAGAGCACCAGGGCAGTGATGGTGAGGTTAAGCGGTTACGCGATATACGTCGAAGACACCCTCAATATTGCGGATCTGGTTCATCAGTGCGCCAAGCTGCTTAGTGTCGGAAACCTGGAAGGTGAAGCGGACGGTAGCAATATGGTCGTCGCCACAGTGGTGGTTGAAAGCAATCACAGGCAGCTTCTGGTCATTGAGCACACGGGTGAGCTCCGCCAGCAAGCCCTGCTTGTCTAAAGCCTCAAGTTGCATCGTGGCCATGGAGGCGCCGTGGTGGGAGCCGCGGTCCCAGGAGACGTCGATAAGCCGTGCGGATTCTTGGCGGAGCTTATCAGCATTGGTGCAGTCGGAACGATGAACAGAAACGCCCCCACCGCGGGTGACAAAGCCGAAGATGTCATCACCGGGAACGGGCAAGCAGCAGCGTGCCAGCTTAGCCATGACGTCCGGGGACCCCTCGACGAGGATGCCAGGGCCGTCCGAGCGCGTGGGAGGTTTCACCATTTCGGAGAACGGGGCGCGGGATGTCAACGCGTCAACAGCGTCATCCTCATCGCCGAACATGTCCATGAGCAGACTGACAACATGTTTGGCAGATACGTTGCCGGCGCCGATGGCAGTGTACAGACCATCCATGTCGTCGTAGCCAAGCTGCGTTGACACCTTATTCATGGATTCCGCTGTGAAGAGGCGGTGCATGGGCAGGCCGCCGCGCTGAACTTCCGCAGCCAGGGCATCGCGGCCGGCCTCAAGATGTTCCTCGCGCCGCTCTTTTGCAAACCATTGGCGGATCTTTGTCCGCGCCCGGGGCGAGACGACGAACTCCTGCCAATCACGGGACGGGCCAGCGTTGCTGTCCTTCGATGTGAACACCTCTACCCTGTCACCGGACTTCAGCGTGGATTCCAGTGCAACGAGCTTGCCGTTAACTTTGGCGCCAATGCAGCGGTGCCCGACCTCCGTGTGCACCGCGTAGGCAAAATCCACCGGGGTAGAACCGGACGGCAGGTTGATCACATCGCCCTTAGGAGTGAAGCAGAAGATCTGCGCCGAGGTGAGGTCATACCGCAGTGAATCCAGAAACTCATTAGGGTCTGCTGCTTCCTTCTGCCAGTCAAGCAGCTGACGCATCCACGTCATCTGATCAATTTCAGCCTGGTCGCCCTTGTGGGACCCCTTGGTTTCCTTGTAGCGCCAATGGGCAGCAACACCGAATTCGGCGTTGTAATGCATTTCATGGGTGCGCACCTGGATCTCCAGCGGGCGGCCCGAATGGTTCATAACCGTGGTGTGCAATGACTGGTAGACGCCGAAGCGGGGGTTAGAGATGTAGTCCTTGAAGCGGCCCGGCATCGCGTAGTACATCGAGTGCACCACGCCGATTGCCGCGTAGCAGTCACTGATGGTGTCCACCAGAACGCGGATGCCCACGAGATCAAAGATCTCTGCAAAGTCACGACCCCGCACCGCCATTTTCTGATAAATCGACCAGTAGTGCTTCGGGCGGCCCATAACTTCTGCTTTGATGCCATTGGCTTTGAGCTCGCTCTGGATCTCAGTGGTGATTTCTTTGAGTGCCCGATCACGGGAGGGGGCGCGCTCCGCAACGAGGCGGACGATCTCCTCATACTTCTTCGGATACAAGATGGCAAAGGCCAAGTCTTCGAGCTCCCACTTCACCGTAGCCATGCCCAGGCGGTGGGCCAGCGGAGCGATGACTTCGAGGGTTTCCCGCGCCTTCTTCTCCTGCTTCTCCGGCGGCAAGAAACGCATGGTGCGCATATTGTGCAGGCGGTCCGCAACCTTGATCACCAACACACGCGGGTCCTGCGCCATGGCCACAACCATTTTGCGGATCGTTTCCGCCTCAGCCGCAGACCCAAAAGCAACTTTGTCCAGCTTGGTCACGCCGTCCACAAGACGCGCAACCTCAGGGCCAAAATCAGCGGTGAGGTCATCCAAGGAGTACTCGGTGTCCTCCACCGTGTCATGCAGCAGCGCAGCGATAACGGTGGTGGTATCCATGCCTATCTCGGCGCAGATTGTGGCCACTGCCAAAGGATGCGTGATGTAGGGGTCCCCGGACTTGCGGGACACGCCCTCATGCAGGCGCTCTGCCGTGTCATACGCACGAGAGATATCTTCCACTCCACTACGCGGGTGGTATTTCCTGTGGATAGATAGTAAAGGTTCCAACACCGGGTTGGATCGCGGACGCCCACCGGTGAGGGACCGCGCGAGGCGGGCGGACACACTGCGCACGGACGTCCCAGAACGGCGTTGTGGTCTATCGTGGGACGTCACTTACAACTCCTCAAAGTTCCAGGGGGTGAACACTTCCGATCAGTGTACCCAGGCATCTACCAATCCGAGCAGGGTTCTATTCCCCTTTGTTCAGCACCACCAACGGCACGTCACCGAGGTGTTCGCGCCCACCCAGTCCATCGACCTCAAGCACCACCACGCAGCCGCAGACTGTGCCGCCAGCACGGTGGATAAGGTCATGCGCTGCCATGAGGGTGCCGCCGGTGGCCAAGACATCGTCGACAAGCACTACGCGCTTACCTTTAAGCTGCATGCCCTCTGCTGGGATCTCCAGCGCGGCTTGGCCGTACTCCAGCGAGTATTCCTCGCGGATGACCGGCGGTGGCAGCTTGCCCTTCTTGCGGATAGCCAAAATGCCCACACCCATGTCAAAGGCGACAGCGGAGCCCAACAAAAAGCCACGAGCATCCAGCCCACCAATCATCTCCGCACCGAGCTCCTGGCACGCAGCGGACAATTCCCTGATCACAACATTGAGCGCATCCTTGTCCGCGAGCACCGGGGTGAGGTCCTCAAAGAGCACGCCTTTCTCCGGGAAATCCTGGACATACCGCATTTTTGCGGCTAGTGCCTCCCGCGCAGTGCGGAAGGTTACGTTGTTGGATGAGAGCTGGTCGGAATGAGTCACAGTTCTAAGAGCCGGCTTTCTTGTTGCGTTTGTTGGACCCAGGAACCTGCCAACGGTCCATGTTCCAGCCAATTCCTACGGGGCCAGTGTAAACGACGACATTGTGGATGTTCTTGTCCACGATGAAGGTTCGTGGTTGAGCGGACAAAGGGATGGAGGGCAATTCATCCCACAGGCGGTGTTCCTCGGACCGCAGGGATGGCAGCTCCTCTGAGCGGGACACGGAGGTCTCATATTCCGCCATCGGATCAACTGCGCCGAGGTACGCGTCCACCATTTCCTCGTTGGGATTGTGCTCGTTCGCAGGGTGATCTTCGGTGAACAGGTCACCGCGGGTTTTGCCGTCGCCCGTCGCATCAATCACTGTGATTCCAGCTGGTTCGCAAGATCTACGGATCGCTTCCACCATGGCGGCATAACGCTTGCTGGGCGAGAGGTAACCAATCCGCAGCTCCAAACCTTCAGCTTCTTTCGCGCCTTCAATGTCGACGGCCAAGTGTGGTTGCGCGATATCACCGAGGTTGCGCGTCATCGGGTCATTGTGGTTGAGCACGTGGACCGGAGATACAGGAAGCTCAATGCCCGCAATGCTTGACGACGCATCCGCCACCGCCTGATTATCCACACACTTCGACAACGCCTGGCGTTTCTCTTTAACCGCCCACGGGCCGAAATCAGCAAAGATGAGCGTATCCGTCATCTCCCCGATCACAGTTTGTAGTTCTTGATGCGCCTCCGGCGCGGAAGGATCAAGGGATTCCTTCGCGCTGCCCGTGGAGTCACCACCAGAGGAATCACCAGTGGAGTCACCCGCGACGGCATCATCAGCATTGGCACCTTCACCTGGATCAGGTGCAGCGTCGTACCAGCCCGGATTGTGGTCATCTAGATCCCCCACCATGAGGGCACCCGCCGCTTGGAGTTCCGCGGAGTCCTTCGTAGAAGGCCACACAACTATTTTTTCCAACTCAGGTGCTTCACCGTAGTACTGCTCATTGGCCACCAAAGTCACCTCCCCTTCGGCGCCCACCGAGTCGATCTTGTACGGGCCGAAAGACACTTGCAGTTCCGGATCGAAATCCGACAAACCAAACCCATAGCGCCAAACGGTCGAGGTACGTGCCAATACATCCGGGTCAGCGGCTTCAAGCGCCCGAGTCAGCTGGGCTGTTTCCATCCCAAGCTTCTTCGCCACCGCATGCGCCGGCAACACTGTTCCTGCACCGAACAGTTCACGCCACCGGCCCCCCTTGCCTTCCTTAAACACCACGGTGAATTCCTTGGCACCGGGAGCACAGTCCACACGGTCAACCTGCTGCATTTGTGGAAGGTGTGAGGAGAAAACCTCCGGGTGAGAACCAGCGACGAAAGCGAGCTTGTAATCATCACACGTCACGGGCACACCGTCAGAGAAAACAGCCTTATCGGTCAGGGTGTACACGACCTGCCGCTGTGACCCTGGCAAAACCTGGGTTTGAACGAGGTCGGTGTTTGGGATTCGCTGGCCGGAAGGGCCGGGAATAAAGGCACCAGGAAAAACACGGCCGGACAGGCGTTGCGCCTTCATCGAATCCCCAAGATTCGTCGCCGCATTCGTGGTCACCAACGGAGTTGACAGCTGGTAGCCGAAAGAGTCCAAAGAGCCCGATCCAGATGAGCTATCGTTTGCCGAAGAACAGCCGGCAACAACCAGCGCTGTGGCCATAGTCATGGCCGTTACAGCCCCGAAACGCTTCCTGCTCACGCGGCTAGTGCGCCTGGCTTTTCGTTGTTTCCACACGATCGATCCTTCCCCACACCTAGACTCTTAGCCTGAACGCTTATCCCCGAGTCGGGCGCCAAGTAGTAGTCGCGGAAGATTCTGCACCAGAACCTTCATCGCTTGCCTCAACGTCTGCGGCTCCAGATGGAACGGAGACCGTGCGCTTCGCGGTCTTCGAAACAGAAGCCTCATCCTCGCTAGAAACTCCAGCGCGGAAATCTGCAACTTCCTGGTTGTGCTTCTTGTACGGCTTCTGCATATTGGTCAACGTAACCAGCAAGGAAGTAGCCAGGAACAGCGAGGAGATCACGCCTTCCACAACACCGATGAGCTGAATCATCGCCAGATCCTGCAATGTACCCACGCCTAACAACCACACCGCCACGATCATCAGCGCAATAATCGGCAGCGCGGAAATAACCGAGGTGGAAATGGAACGCATCAGGGTCTCATTGACAGCCAGGTTCGCTTCCTCTGCATACGTAGAACGGCGCGAATCGAGCACACCTTCAGTGTTCTCCTTGACCTTGTCAAAGACGATCACGGTGTCATACAGGGAGAAAGTCAACACCGTCAGCAAACCAATGATCATTGCCGGGGTGACTTCAAGGCCGAAGAGGGCGTAGATGCCCATGATCACCACACCGTCGAAAAGCAATGCGACCATCGCGGCGATAGCCATGTTGCGCTGCAGACGAACAGCAACATACACGGCAGCGGCGATGAGGAAGATGACCATTGACAAAATCATGCGTTCTGTAATGGTGGAACCCCACGACTCAGACACCGTCGAATCACCAATCGCATCCGGCGATGCCTTGCCATCAGCATCCTTGGGCTCGTGGGCCTTGTAAATGGCCTCACGCGCCGTATCGATCTGCTCCTGAGTGAGCCGCTCGGAGTTAATTTCCAGCGTGCGCGAGTCACCCGCACCCACAATCTGGGTCAGCTCAGGAGTAACACCCGTGGCTTCCACAAAGGTGTCCTCAACCTGCTCAACCACAAGGTCCCCGGCGGGCATACTCATCTTCGTGCCGCCCTCAAAATCAATGCCCAGGTTGAAGCCCCGTAGCGCAATCGCGGCGATAGAGATCACCAGCAGCACAACGGAAATGGTGTACCACAGCTTGGAACGCCCAATGAAGTCAATTGCACCCTTGCCCTCATACAGGCGCTCAATACCCGTCGCGCGGTGCTCCTCAGCGTTGATGTTGCCCGCGGCTGTGTTTGCACCAACCGGGTCCGACTGAGTGGAGTTAATGGAGGTACTCACAGTTAGTTCTCCTTCGTCTCGGTTGGGGTTGCGGAAGCTGCATCATCACTCGCAACAGATGCGCCGACAGGTTCATCGGCCTTTGCAGCGTGACGACGGCTCCAGGTACGCCCCACTGCCTCCGGGTTGAGCCGGCCAGCCTCAAACGCCTTAGCCATGCCGTTGACAGCCGGCTTGCTCCAGAATTTCTTGCGGGAAGCCAGGATCATGATCGGCGCGGTGACCAGGAAGGTGACCAACAGGTCGAAGATCGTGGTCAGACCCATGGTGAAGGCGAAGCCCTTGACCTCACCGACGGCGAGGAAGTAAATCACCACAGCACCAATCAAGGTGACAAAGTTACCGGTAATAATCGTGTCCTTCGCGCGCTCCCAACCGTTGAGGGTGGCTGAGCGGAACGTTCTGCCGCGACGCACTTCATCCTTCACGCGCTCATACAGAACGACAAAAGAGTCAGCCGTGGTACCGATACCGATGATCAGACCCGCAACACCAGATAGATCCAGTGTGTAGCCAATCCAGCGGCCGAGCAGCACCAGAGCACCGTAGACCAACAGGCCAGCACACAGCAGTGTGAAGAGCGAGATCAGGCCGTACAGGCGGTAGTAGAAGAACACAAATGCGGCCACGAGCAACAAGCCGACGAGGCCGGCGATGATGCCTGCCTTAAGCGAAGCGATACCCAGGGACGGCGGAACCGTCGTCGCCGTACCACCCGGCTCACCGTTCTCACCAGCAAAGGACAGCGGCAGCGCACCGTAACGCAGGTTGTTGGCCAAGGTTTCTGCCTCTTCCTGCGTGAACTGGCCCGTGATCGACGTTGCAGAGCCCACCGGAGTCGGTGACTGAATCTGCGGTGCGGAAATCACCTGCGAGTCCAGGGTGATAGCAACCTGCTGGCCCACCATCGCAGATGTCAATGCTGCCCACGTGGAGGAACCATTGTGCTCGCCAGCCTGGCTGAAGGCGAAGCTGATCTCCATCTGGCTCGTCTGCGGGTTGAAACCACCGGTAATCGGCCGGTTCGTGTCAATCTCACTACCCGTCAGGCGTGGACCGTTCGGGTCCTCCACACCCTGCAGCAGCGGCACCGGATCAAGCAACATCGGTGAACCCGAGCTGGAATCACAGGCAACGAGTGGCTTCGCCGGGTCATCCGTACCTGAAAGCGGATCAGCTGGTGCTGGTGCATCAGGCGTGGCCGGCTGGCACTTCATCAAAAACGCAGCGGCCTGCAGCGCGGTTGGGTCCTCCGACTGGCGGTCGTTCCGCAGCATTGCTGTAGCTTCTTGGCGGAAACCTGCCGCCTCAAGCGAGTTCTCCGGCTCAGCCTTCGGCTGTGCCGTGATCTCAGGCGCGGTAATCTTCTCCGGCAACGGCGCTGCCTGAGTGTCTTCACCCTCCGCTGCGGCGTCTTTCTGGGCGTCAAGCTGCTTGTTAAAACCATCCGCAAAGGTGGTCACAGCAGTCTTAGCCTCCTCCGGCGAGAGGATGCGGTACTCAACCCAACGGTTAGCCATGTCCCCTAGCACGTTCGGGAAGGCATCCTGATCAACCTGGCCGGCAGACTGGGCCACCGGACGGAACAGCAACTGGGAGGTCTGACCGATGTTGCGCACCTCCGACGTGTCATCACCAGCAACCGTAATCACCAACGTGTTTCCGTCGACAACGACGGAGGCGCCGGAAACACCCATGCCGTTAACACGGTTTTCCAGAATAGTGCGGGCTTGATTCAACTGGTCCGTTGTTGGCTCCTCGCCTTGCGGGACGAGAGTGACACGGGTACCGCCCTGAAGGTCAATGCCCAACTTGGGGGTCGCCTGCCTATCGCCCGTAAAAAAGACCAGGGCATAGGTAGCCACGAGAATGAGCGCAAAAAGCGCTAGTGCCCGTGCTGGCCACGCCTTCTTCGATGCGCCTTCGCGCGAAGTCCGCTTCGATGTTTTTTTCGAAGTCACGTACAAGATCTCCTGATAACCTGCTGCGTCCACATGGCTTCACCGACCGTTGAGTCAACAGTGCCGAAACCAAATGGTGTTTATTCACTTATGCCTAACTCAAAAGCACAAGGTCCAAAAAGTGATGGTACGTCATACACCCGGAAATAATTAAGCCAACCTGCTTTTCACAGCAGGCTGGAATCTATTACCCGAGGGAAGATATTACTGTTCTACTTCTTCATCCACGATCGGTGTGGCGGGTTCTTCAACACGCTTGTACACACCGACGCGCTCCATCGTCACTACAACCCCAGGAGCGATCTCCAAGTCCACGGTTTCCTCATTGCCAGCCACGACCGTGCCGTGGAAGCCAGAAACGCTGATGATTTTGTCGCCCGGCTCGATGGATGACTGCAACTGCTTCGCTTCTTCCACGCGCTTACGATGCGAGCGAGACATGATCAGTGTCGGCAGAGCGAACAGGGCAAAAATAAATAGGAGAAGAAGAATTTCCATAGGCACAATTGTTACATACGGCAGAAGTTACATGAGGTGCAGCTGCCCCGGCGCCTCCGGTGGAGGCGACATACCCACGTGTTGCCACGCCGCAGCCGTGGCAACACGTCCCCGACCTGTGCGCGCCA
Source organism: Corynebacterium tuscaniense (assembly GCF_008693065.1). GTDB lineage: Bacteria > Actinomycetota > Actinomycetes > Mycobacteriales > Mycobacteriaceae > Corynebacterium > Corynebacterium tuscaniense. The sequence goes on from NZ_VXKH01000002.1 coordinate 86,470, forward strand.
TCAGACCTGCTCGCACCAGGTAGGGTTCACACACTTCTTCCACAGTGGACGGTTCCTCCCCCACCGCGATAGCTAAAGTGCTCACACCGACGGGCCCACCACCGTGTGATTTGATCAGCGTTTCCAGGACGGCACGATCCAGTCGGTCGAGGCCTAGCTCATCGACATCAAAGACCTCCAGTGCCTCACCGGCAGCTTGCACTGTGACACGACCATCACCGTTCACCTCTGCCCAGTCGCGTACACGGCGCAGCAATCGGTTAGCAATACGGGGTGTTCCGCGGGAACGGGAGCCGATCTCCACCGCCGCATCATGATCAATGTCCACACCCAGAATGGATGCTGCGCGGGTGATTACTCGGGTGAGATCATCCACGTCATAGAACTCCATCTGCGCTGTGAAACCAAACCGATCACGCAGTGGGCCAGTGAGCATGCCGGCGCGCGTCGTCGCGCCAACGAGAGTGAACGGCGGGATCTCCAGCGGAATAGACGTCGCTCCTGGGCCTTTGCCCACGATGACGTCAATACGGAAATCCTCCATGGCCATGTACAGCATTTCTTCTGCCGGGCGGGCGATGCGGTGAATCTCATCGATGAAGAGAACATCGCCTTCCATCAAGTTGGATAGCATTGCCGCCAAGTCCCCTGCACGCTCAAGGGCAGGACCCGAGGTCATGCGCAGTGAGGTGCCCAACTCTTGTGCCACGATCATGGCCATGGTGGTCTTGCCCAACCCTGGTGGGCCGGACAACAGAATGTGATCCGGTGTCACACCGCGCTTCTTCGCGCCTTCAAGCACCAGGCCAAGCTGCTGCCGTACCTTTGGCTGCCCAATGAACTCATCAATAGATTTCGGGCGCAGTGACTTTTCATAATCACGTTCTTCTGTCTGCTCATTCGCATCAATCGGCGAATTCACCTTCCGTGCTAATTCTGGCGGCAATTCAAACTCTGTCTTTTCCACATCAGACATCAGTCACTGCACCTCCTCCATTGATAATCATCATCCTTTAGCTAGGTCTAGCTACTTCTTACCCAAACGGTTCAGGGCTGCGCGCAGCAACGCAGACGAATCCGCCTCCGGGTCTTCCTCGATCACGGCACTAACAGCAGTGCGCGCACCCTTTTCCGGGAAACCAAGTCCCACGAGTGCTTCCACCACCTGCTCCGTAGCAAGAGAAGCACTAGCGGTCGCCGTCACCGCATCAGCTTTGGCACCATCTGTCGTCTCCGACGTGGCGTACACGCCCTCCAGCTTGTCCTTGAGTTCAAGGATCAAACGATCCGCCATCTTCTTGCCCACACCGGGAATGGCCTGAATCGCCTTGGAATCACCCGCGGTAATGTGGCCGGCCAGTTCAGCTGGTTCAAAAACAGCAAGCGATGCCATGGCCAGCTTCGGGCCAAGACCCGTGACAGTGGTCAGACGGTGGAACATACTGCGTCCATCATCATCGGTGAAGCCATAAAGAGTCATGCTGTCCTCTTTGACCACCATCGAGGTCAACACACGCGCTGTCTCCCCGCGCACCAACCGACCTAAGGTCGGCGGAGTGGCCATGAAGCGATACCCCACCCCGGAACACTCAATCACCGCATGATCAAGCCCAATGGCGATCACTTCACCGTTCAGAGAATCAATCATGGTTTCACTTAAGCCTTTCCATTCACGGGGTTACGCGGGGTTGATGCCGCTCCTTGCGCAGCAAGAGAAGCTGCGGCAGCGCCACGGGCAAGCAAGGGGGCACGCCAGCAGTGGCATACAGCAATAGCCAAAGCATCAGCCGCGTCTGCTGGTTTGGGTGGTGCAGACAGGCCCAAGATGCGCGTGATCATCGCCGTCATCTGCTTCTTATCCGCACGACCGTTGCCGGAGATAGCCTTTTTCACCTCAGACGGGGTGTACATGTGCACCGGGATATCCCGCTCCGCAGCAGCAAGCACCATCACGCCAACCGCATGGGCAGTCTGCATCACGGTGGACACATTTCCGCGCTCAAAGATGCGTTCCATCGCCACTACGTCCGGCTTATAGTCATCCATCCATTCTGCGACAGCATGAGAAAGACGCAACAAACGATGCGCAAGTTCCGCGTCCGAAGGCGTACGCACAACGCCGACTGCCACCGGGATAACCTGTCTCCCTTTCCCAGCCTGGATCACAGACAGGCCACACCGGGTCAATCCCGGGTCAATGCCCATCACGCGCAGGCCTTCAAGGTTCATGGTTCCCCTTTGCTACCCCGACCTTCGGAGTCACACATTTGTTCTACCACAAGAACAAAAATACCCGGCCTCCCACGCGGAAGACCGGGTATGAAAGCAGTTTCGGGCTACTCGTTAGCCAGCGCCTCAGCCACCTCATCCGACATCGTCATGTTGGTGTACACGTTCTGGACATCGTCGGCGTCCTCCAATGCGTCGATAAGCTTCTCTAGCTTCTTCGCACCATCAAGATCCAGCTCTACCTCAACAGAAGCACGGAAGTCCTGGTCCGTCTCATCAATCTCGATGCCAGCTTCCTTGAGCGCGTCACGCACTGCGTGAAGGTCAGTCGCCTCAGAGACGACCTCAAAGTGCTCACCGAGGTCATTGACTTCCTCGGCGCCGGCCTCAAGCACAGCCATGAGCACATCATCTTCCGTCAGATCACCCTTAACCACCGTGTTCACGCCCTTACGGCTGAACATGTAGCCAACGGAACCGGACTCACCCAGGTTGCCACCGTTCTTGGTCATCGCGGTGCGGACCTCAGTGGCAGCACGGTTACGGTTATCGGTCAGGCACTGAATCAGCATGGCAACACCATTCGGGCCGTAACCCTCATACGTGATGTCTTCCCAGTCGGAACCGCCGGCTTCCTCTCCGGAGCCACGCTTGCGGGCACGCTCGATGTTGTCCTTCGGCACAGAAGCTTTCTGAGCCTTCCGGATCATGTCATCGAGAGTGGGGTTGCCCGCCGGGTCACCACCGCCAGTACGAGCCGCGACCTCGATGTCCTTGATCAGCTTTGCCCACAACTTGGAGCGCTTCGCGTCATTCGCGGCTTTCTTGTGCTTGGTAGTAGCCCATTTTGAGTGGCCTGCCATGCGCCATCTCCCCTTTCCTCTGGCTAAAGTGTCGGCTGCCTAGTATACGCCGACGCCCTCAACCGGTTTTTCTGCCACTACTCAAAGGCGACTTTGCCCTCAGCCAACGTTCGCGTGAGACCTTCCTGCACCACCATGGCAACCAAGTTGCCGTGAGAGTCAAAGATACGTCCCTGAGTCAGTGCGCGGCCACCGTGCGCGGATGGGGATACCTGGTCATAGAGCATCCACTCATCTGCACGGAATGGACGCAGGAACCACATCGCATGGTCAAGGGATGCCATCTGCACCTTGTGGTCACGGTGCGGAACCAGGGCTGAGTGCAACAGGGTGAGATCAGACATGTACGCCAGCGTGCAGATGTGGAAGGTCTGATCATCCGGCAGTTCATTTCGAGATCTGAACCACACAACCTGCTGGCTAGGGGTGTAGGGGTTATGAGCAAAATCATCATCCGGCACCACACGCACATCCCAGTCCTTCGCCCACATGGAGAAGAACTTCAGCGGACCACCCGTTTGCTCAAGCGGGATGACATCCTCAGGCGGCGGCACTTCGCGCATTTTGTCCGAGTGTTCAATCCCCTCATCGGTGGTGATGTGGAAGCTGGCTTCAAGGGAGAAGATTGTTTCCCCATCCTGAATCGCATGGACAAGCCGGGTGGCAAAGCTACGGCCGTCACGCACACGGTCAACCATGAAAATGGTGTCCTGATCAGATTTACCCGGCCGAATGAAGTAACTGTGCAGGGAGTGCACGACCTTGCCCTCATCCACGGTCTTCGTTGCCGCTGACAGACTTTGCGCCGCTACTTGACCACCGTAGGTGCGCTGGAGTCCACTAAACACACCTTTACCACGAAAGATATTGGTGTCTAGCTGCTCAAGGTTCAAAATTTCATCGATCTTGGGTACATCAAAATCCATGGGACATAACCTTAGCGCTCCCCACGCAGCTCTGGGTGACCTTATGTAAAAGGCGCGAACGGATAGAACTCGGGCAGGGGCGCTGTGCCAGCAAGACGCAGAACCCGAATAAGCGGCCGTAGTCTCAGTCGGCGTGTGTCGGCCACCGCGTTGTTATAAAACCGCACGGCTAGATCGTGTCGGCGCTGGTTCGTAGGATCGGTGTCAATAAGCACGTGATCGAGTGCGCGGCGAGCGCGATCCACGCGGATATGCAGGCGATTAAGCCGCTGAGCAGTAATCATTGCCCACAATCCCAGGGCTGCGAGGAAAAGAAGGACAATTGCGATAACAACCGGTGTGCTCATTGGATTTCACCGCCCGTCGCCGTGATGTACACATCCATGACCTCAGCGGATACATGCTGCCAGTCATACAGTTCCGCGCGTTTCATCCCCGCAGCGACGAGCGCAGAACGCGCCCGGCTATCTTGCACGAGATGATCGAGGATCGTGGCTAGGGCGCGGGCGTCACCCACGGGGAAGAGCATCCCAGCTGGCTGATCTGCCTCCGCGTCGCAGACCGCCGCGAAAGCTTCCAGGTCACTGGCCACCACGGCACAGCCCGCCGCCATTGCCTCCACGAGGACAATGCCGAAGGATTCCCCACCCGTGTTCGGTGCAACATAGATGTCCGCGCTGTTCAGAATCGCCGCTTTGTCCTCATCGCTCACGCGCCCGACAAAATCGACACCAGGCGTGTCCGTATGCTCGCCCCCGCCGATCACGGTTACGCGTGGCGAGGTCTCCATCATTTCCAGCGCAGAAAGAAGGGTGGGAAGGCCTTTGCGGGGTTCGTCGATACGCCCCAGAAAAACGATGTGCGCATGCTTTTCGACGTCCCAGTTGCCCCCGCCAACCTTCATCCTCGCCGTATCCACCCCGTTGGGAATAAGCACCGGGTCCCCGCCGAGCTGTTCTACCTGCCAACGACGCGACATTTCACTGACGGAAATCCCTGCCTGAATTCTTTCCAGCAAGGGCCGAAGGAAAGGTCGAGCGAGGTTCAGCGCCAATGACTTCGATGCGGAGGCATGGTAGGTGGCCACCACCGGTTCGCGGGCGAAGATCAGTGTGATGAGCGACAGGCTTGGAGCATTGGGTTCATGGATGTGCACCACATCGAATTGGCCACGCTGCAGAAAATCCCGCACGGCGCCGACAGCGCGCGGGCCGAAGGATAGTCGCGCGGTAGATCCGTTGTAACTCAGCGCTACAGCCGGGCCCGACAAGGTGACATAACTGGGCAAGTCCTGTTCACACGCCAACTCAGTACCCGGGCCAAGAACCTCAACGTGATGGTCCGCGTCAGTGAATACTCGGGCGAGATCCAGGATGTGTGCTTGGACACCACCGGGATAGTCAAAGGAATACGGGCACACCATTCCAATACGCATCGCGGAATCACCGGGCCCGCCGCTGATGCGGCCACACTGGTTGAATCGCATGCCAATCAGCTGGGTGTGCTGCAATGTTGGTGGCAAACAGATCTGCCACGCGCTGCGTGGTTCCCTCGAGGTCGGAGACCTCGAGGGGCGCAGAACAGCTCAAGCCCCACCCCGGCGCGAGGGTGGTTCCGGTGAACCAGGAGTGGGCAACGTGGAGGCTCGCGCCTGTGTCCATGGCCAGCTTCGCCGGACCAGCGGGGAAGGTTGTGGGTTCCCCGAAGAAGGTGACGGGAACACCGTGTGATGTCATGTCGCGCTCCCCCATGAGGCATACGACGCCCCCTTTTTGTACTACTTCTTTGAGCCGCTGGAACGGTGGCGTTTTCTCACCCGTGGTGGCGAGGACTTCAAAGCCGAGGGATTCGCGGTAGTCCACGAAAGCATCAAAAAGCACCTCCGGCTTGAGGCGCTCCGCAACAGTGGCGAATCCGCCATATCTACCCACGAGCCACATGCCTGCCATGTCCCAGTTACCCGAGTGCGGCAGAGTGATCACCATGCCTCTGCCACTGGTAACGGCGGCTTCCACATGTTCGCGGCCAATGAGTGCAGCATCCAACGTGGCCATGAGTTCTGGCTTGCCAGCGATAGATGGCAGCCGGAACGCCTCCAACCAGTAGCGGGCATAGGAGCGCATGGAAGCGCGCACCAGTTCCTGAGTGACATTCTCCGCGCCCACAACGTGAGTGAGGTTCTGCCGGAGCATGTCCGCACCGCGTCCACGATCCGAAGCTATATCAGCTCCCACATTAAACAAGGTCGCCGCCATGGCATAGGGCATATGGCGCACGAGCTTCCACCCCGCCATGTAGCCGGCGGTGACAAGAGATTCCTTCACGCCTGATACCCGTCTACGCCCGCAGGGTCCGTTGCCCCTTTGGGCGGGGCGATGTGTGCGGATGCCTTCGGATCACGGGAAGCCAGAACAAGACGCTGAACCACAGTCACAGCAGACCCCACAGCGAGAACCCACAGCGCCACAACGACCGCGTTGGGCACACCCACGCCCTGCAGGAACAAACCCACAAGAGCAATGATGATCCGCTCGGCTCGCTCAATGAGCCCGCCATTAACGGTGAGTCCACCCGCTTCCGCACGTGCCTTGATGTAACTGATCACCTGAGACAGCACCAGAACAACGAGACACGCGCCCACCGCCGAAGGTCGCGCCTGCTCGGTGTAGATCAACCACACGGCAATTGCCCCGAAGAGCGCACCATCGGTTAGGCGATCACAACTGGCATCCAACGTCGCACCAAAGGCAGTGCCGCCCCCACGCATGCGCGCCATCGTGCCGTCGATGAGATCCATGGCAGCAAAGAGTGCAGTCAGCGCTGTCGCCCAGATCAAATGCCCACTAGGAATAAGAAGGACCAGCACCATAATCGTTGCCACAGTCCCGGCGACCGTCACCATATTCGGTGTCAAGCCAACCCGCAGTAGCGCTTTTGCCACCGGATCTACCACCACCGCAATGGGTTGACGGGCCCGCGCGCTAAACATGAGCATCCCCCTCCACAATCTCAGCCCACGCCTCCGCCAACAAGGCACGAGTGTCCTTCAATAGCTGTGGCAGCACCTTCGTGCCCCCAATCACCGTCATGAAATTAGAATCCCCCGCCCACCGTGGAACCACATGCAGATGCAGATGGTCCCCGACAGAACCGCCGGAAGCCTTACCCAGATTCAACCCGACATTGATAGCCTCCGGCCGGGACACTCGTTTCAAGGTGCGCACAGCGAGTTTGGCAAAAGCCATGAGTTCCGCCGTCTCTTCGTCGTCAAGCAATTCAAGCTCCGCGACCTTACGGTAGGGCACGACCATGAGATGACCAGCATTGTAGGGGTACAAATTGAGCAACGCGTAGACCGTCTTGCCACGGGCAATAATTAGCCCATCCTCGTCGGACAGCTGCGGTGCAACGAGAAACGGATCTTTCTTCTCCCGCTCCCCTGGCGTCGCCGAAATATAGCTCGACCGGTACGGCGCCCACAGACGCACAAGCCGATCGGGCTGGCCCACGCCCTGATCCACGTAGTCCTGCCGGTTCGTACCTTGGGTGGCATTATCCGCGCCGGACTGCAATGGCTTCCTCGCTCGGCTGGTCATTGATCTGCTCCTCCACCCAGGCAGTGATCAGATTGATCGCCTCATCCACAGGCACACCATTAACCTGGGTGCCGTCGAGGAAACGGAAGCTCACCGCATTGGCTTCAACATCCCGCGCACCGGCCAGGAGCATGAACGGAACCTTGCCGGTGGTGTGGGTGCGAATCTTCTTCTGCATGCGGTCATCAGAGTGATCCACTTCCGCGCGCACACCACGCGCCCGCAGCTGGGCAACAATCTCATCCAGGTGGCCAGCAAACTCATCGGCGACAGGAATACCCACGACCTGATGCGGCGCCAACCACGCCGGGAATGCACCGGCATAGTGCTCCATCAGAACACCGAAGAAACGCTCAATGGAGCCAAACAGCGCACGGTGAATCATCACCGGACGCTTCTTCGAACCATCCGGGGCGGTGTACTCCAAGTCGAAGCGCTCCGGCAGGTTGAAATCAAGCTGCACCGTGGACATCTGCCAGGTACGGCCAATCGCATCGCGCGCCTGCACAGAAATCTTCGGCCCGTAAAACGCAGCACCTGCCGGGTCCGGAACCAGCTCCAGGCCGGACTTGGTAGCCACGGACTCGAGGATGTTGGTGGAACGCTCCCAGATCGCATCATCACCGATGTACTTCTCCGGGTCCTTGGTGGAAAGCTCCAGGTAGAAGTCATCCAGGCCATAGTCCTGCAGGAGGGAGATGATGAACTCCAATACGTCGGTAAGCTCCTGCTCAAGCTGCTCCTCGGTGCAGTAAATATGCGCATCATCTTGCGTGAAGCCGCGTGCGCGGGTCAGACCGTGAACCACGCCGGACTTCTCGTAGCGGTACACGGTGCCAAACTCGAACAGGCGCAGTGGCAGCTCACGGTAAGAACGGCCACGGGAATCGAAGATGAGGTTGTGCATCGGGCAGTTCATCGGCTTGGTGTAGTAATCCACCGGCTGCTTCGTGCAGTTGCCTTCCTCATCCCACTCACCGTCGAGCTGCATGGGCGGGAACATGCCATCGGCGTACCAATCCAAGTGACCAGACTGCTGGAACAGCTCACCCTTGGTCACATGCGGGGTGTTCACAAAGGAGTAGCCCGCCTGCAAGTGGCGCTTGCGGGAGTGGTTCTCCATCTCCATGCGCACGATGCCACCGTCCGGGTGGAAGACGGGCAGGCCAGAACCAACCTGGTCCGGGAAAGAAAACAGGTCCATCTCTGCGCCCAAGCGACGGTGGTCACGCTTTTCCGCCTCTGCCAGCATGTGCTGGTACTCGTCCAGCTTCTCCTTGGACTCCCACGCAGTGCCGTAAATGCGCTGCAGGCCAGCATTGGACTGGTCACCGCGCCAGTACGCGGCAGAAGATCGCGTCAAGGCGAAGGCCGGGATGTACTTGGTGGTGGGTACGTGCGGGCCACGGCACAGGTCGTGCCAAACCACTTCATTGGTGCGCGGGTTGACGTTGTCATAGTGCGTTAGATCCCCCGCCCCCACCTCCGTTGCCTCATCCGAGTTAGGGTCCACGGAGCCTTTGTCTTGGATCAACTCAAGCTTGTACGGCTCATCCTTTAGATCCTCAGCCGCATCTTCCGCCGAGCTATACACACCGCGGACGAACTTCTGGCCCTGTTTGATGATCTTCTTCATCCGCCGTTCCAGCGACTTCAAATCCTCCGGGGTGAACGGATCCTTGACGTCGAAGTCGTAGTAGAACCCATCATTGATGGCCGGGCCAATGCCCAGCTTCGCATCCGGGAACTCCTCCTGCACTGCCTGCGCCAACACGTGCGCACAGGAGTGACGGATGACGCTACGCCCCAGCTCAGTGTTCGCGGCAACCGGAGTGAAGCTAGCAGTTTCTTCCGGCACGTGGGAAAGGTCCTTCAAGTTCCCCTCAGCATCCTGGACGCACACGATGGCCTCATCGCCCTTGTTGGGCAATTCCAGTTCCCTCATCGCTGCGCCAACCGGTGTGCCGGCCGGGACCTCAAACGGGTCGTGGATCAGTGCAGTTGGGGCAATCCCGCTGGACATAAGCTATTCAGCGCTCCTTTTGCGCTCACGCGTGGGCGGCATACCTGGCCGCGCCCGCTGGTGTGTTCTCGGCCTTGCTCCGCGCGCGATATGAGCCTGGCGCGGGCACTGCGGGTGATCTTACTCTGGCTCGCCGGTCTACCGTCAGTCACGGTTCTCATTGCGCTGACCATCGCGTTGGCGTTGCCCCAAGAGCGCAATGACTGCGCCGCCAACAAGAACAACGCCGAGGAGAATCCATACCCAGATGTAGCCACCAATGATGCTTTGCGTCTCGTTGGCATCTTGCTGTGTCTCATCCGGTTTACCCTTTCCCTCATCACCTGCTTCAGTTTCCACAGTCGTCCCGGGGGGTTGGTAGGTAAATTGCGTCATGCCCTTGGTTGCATGGCCATCGGAGGATGTGATTTGGAAGCCAATGCGGTACTTGCCGGGTTGTGGGTCAAGGTCCGCAGGCACGTCGATGCTTACATTTTGGCGGTCAACCGTAGGTTCGCCACTGAACAGCACTTCATTCGTGTCCATGCGGGACAGCGCGATCCTGTTAAACCCCTCTCGCGGGATACCTGAAAACACCAACACGAGTTCGCTGGGAAATTCCGTTACCGTCGCCTCAACTCCCGGCTCGGCGTTGATCACGGAATCATGCGCCAACGCGGCCGGTGCCCCAGCCACGGCAATGCCCGCTGCCGCCACCACTGCGGCGAGTTTCTTCTTCACTGTGGTCCAGCTCTCTTTCGCTTATCGACGAATCCCCTGCCACCACCACTACACCTCTTGGCGTGACAAATATCTGTCTCAAAGGGTAGGTTATCCGCGTGAATTCTCCCGAAAGCTCTTCAAGTAACACCCCCGCCAGCGCGAACCGCTGGCCATTTTTTGTCGTCGTGTCACTGGGCCTCCTCATGGTTGCCCTGGATAACTCGATCCTTTACACGGCTTTACCCGCGCTTGATGAGCAGTTGGGGGCCTCCGCCGCAGAGTCCCTATGGATCATTAACGCCTACCCGTTGGTGATTACCGGTCTGCTCCTCGGCACCGGCACCTTGGGGGACAAGATTGGCCACCGGCTGATGTTCATGATCGGACTGGTCATCTTCGGCTTTGCCTCCCTTGCGGCGGCCTTCTCCCCCACCCCGCTGGCGCTTATCATCGCCCGTGCTTTCTTGGGCGCTGGCGCTGCCACGATGCTGCCCGCCACCCTCGCCCTGGTGAACCAGATCTTCCCTGAAGAGCGGGAGCGCAACGTTGCCATGAGCATCTGGGTCTCCGCTGCAGTCCTAGGTGCCGCACTTGGCCCCGTTGTCGGTGGTCTGCTGTTGGAGTTCTTCTGGTGGGGTTCCGTCTTCCTCATCAACGTCCCCGTTGTCATTATCACTTTCCTTCTCACCATTCTCATCGGGCCGAAGAACAAGCCGAATCCGGCGAAGAAGTGGGACATCTTCTCCTCCATCTACGCCCTGTTTGCGCTGTCGGGCCTCACCATGGTGATTAAGGAAACAGCGCGTCTGGATACCAACATGACCATCCTGGCCATTGCTGTTGTGATCATGCTTTTCGGCGCATTCATGTTCGCCCGCCGGCAGAGGAAGCTGCCAGAGCCGCTTCTCACATTTGACATCTTTAAAAATCCCATCTTCGCCGGTGGCGCCATCACAGCAGTTGGCGCAATGTTCGTGGTCATCGGCTTGGAGATGACCACCACTCAGCGCCTTCAGCTTGTCGACGGCTTCACCCCCTTCCACGCCGGCCTCACCATCGGCGTTGTCGGCGTTGTTGCCCTGCCCCTCTCCATCGCCGGTGGCGCCATTTTGCACCGCGTCGGCTTCCGCACCATCGTCTGCAGTGGCTTCGCCGCCTGCGTCGTCGGCGCACTCGTGTCCTGGTGGGGCTCCAACCTGGATAGCTTCCCCATCTTCCTCACCGGCTTCATCATCCTCGGCGCCGGCGCCAACTTCGCCATGTCCGTATCCTCCATTGCCATCATCGGCGCCGCCCCTGCAGAACGCTCCGGTATGGCAGCTAGTGTGGAAGAAGTTTCCTACGAATTCGGCACCCTCATCACCGTTGCCGTCTCCGGCACAATGCTGACCTCCCTCCTCCTCGCCTTCCTCCCCGAGGACATCGCCCACCTAGGCATGGACGCCGTATTCAACCCCGCCACCCGTGACGCCGCCGCCCCCGCCTACGCACGAGCCCACGAAGCCGTCGTCGCCTTCCAAGCCCTTGCCGCTGCCGTCCTCTGCGGCATTACCGCGTGGTGCTTCCGCGGAAACCCGAAATCAGCAAGCGTCTAAATGTCACAATGAGGATATGTCTGATCAGCTCTCCGCAGTCACTTCTTCCCGTCCTCAATGCGAACTGAATCTTGCCACCGATGTCCGCCCCATCACCGAGCAAATGCTTGGCGATGGGTACTCGATTCTGGACTCAAGCCTAAAGATTTGGGTCAGTGAGGTTGCCGAAGAACTCCGCCGACGCATTGAGGACAACCCGATCCACGGAAAGAGCCAGACTCAATGGGAAAAGCTTCGTGAGCAATTGACCGGCGCTGCGCCGGAAGTCATTCTGCTGGCCGCCGAGATCGCCATCTTACGCGAGCACCCAACGAAAGGCTCCCAAGCTGTTACACGGCGTCAACACCTTGAGGATATTTTGGGGATCTTGGATCATCCCATTGAAATTCCATCCGATGTCGTCTCGTGGATGTCCACGACTTCCAATTGTGGATTCAAACCCGGACAGAGCTACTACGGGTCCTTGTGGCGCCAGATCATCTGGGTAGCCAATTTCATCAAGACTTGGGATTCACAAACCCCAGAACAAAAAGCCTCGGTGCGACAAGACCCCTGGGCCATCGAGAAATGCATGCTCGATTCCGGCGAGGACCGCTCAGATATCAGGAACGCTCTTCAGTTCCTTATCTTCCCCGAGTATTTTGAGCCTATCTCCAGCCAGGATATGAAGACTCGCATTCGTGATGCATTTGCAGATCGTCTGAGCTCCATCGCATCCGACTCTCCGCTTGATGTAGACCAAGACCTGCTGAGAGTTCGGCACTCACTCGGCCATGAGATCAGTGACCCCTTCCATTTTTGGAGCCCACAAGTTCGTCCGATGTGGGACAAAGACGCCATCCAGGTTGAACCCGATGAGGAGGCTCGAGGCACCCACTACTGGCTGTTCGCTCCCGGCAAAGGTGGCGAAAACTGGGAAGCCCAATACTCCGACGGTGTCATGGCTATCGGCTGGGAGGAAGTCGGCGACTTGTCTCAGTACAGTTCCCGCGATCAAATTCGCAAAGCACTCCCTGCAGACCAGAATGGCCCCAACAACACACTCGCGCTATGGGAGTTTCAAAACTCAATACAGCCTGGCGATATTATCTTCGCCAAACGTGGGCGTAAAGAAGTCATTGGCAGAGGACGCGTGACCTCCGAGGCGCGGCACGAACCGGGACGCACTGGTTTCCCCAATGTGAGGGACGTTGAGTGGACGGATAAGGGACAGTGGGAGCACCCTGGTGATGCTGCTACAAAAACCTTGACCGACATCACCCGCTACACGGATTACGTTAAGGATCTTGAGAGCCTATTCGGGGATGATCCATCGGAGGGCACCCCAGTGGCTGAACATCCTCCCTATAGCAAGGAACAATTCCTCAAAGAGGTCTATCTTCCCGAGGAGAAGTACGACCGCCTTCGCTCCTTGCTCATGCGGAAGAAAAACGTCATTCTCGCTGGCCCTCCCGGCGTAGGCAAGACCTTCTCTGCGAAACGTCTCGCTTACTCGATCATGGGCGAGGTAGATAAAAGCCGAATCCTCACGGTCCAATTTCATCAAAGCTTCAGCTATGAAGACTTCATTATGGGGTATCGCCCGACGGAATCAGGCGGTTTCAAACTGGAATACGGACCGTTCTATAAGTTTTGCTCCGAGGCCCAGAAGGATGAAACTGGCAAGCCATATTTCTTCATTATCGATGAAATCAACCGTGGCAATATCTCAAAAATTTTCGGCGAAATGCTCATGCTTATCGAAGCCGATAAGCGAGGGCAAATACTGAGACTCCTCTACAGGAATGAAAAATTCTCAGTTCCAGACAATCTGCACATCATCGGAATGATGAACACAGCAGACAGAAGCATTGCTGTTCTTGACTATGCACTTCGTCGGCGTTTCGGTTTCTTCGAAATGAGTCCGGCCTTCGATTCCTCCCAATTCAAGCGACAGATGGAAGCTCAGGAGAGTGAAGCGTTCAACGCCCTAGTCGCAACGATCAAAGACCTCAACCGTGAAATTGAAAGCGATCCGACACTAGGACGTGGCTTTGCCATCGGTCATAGTTATCTCACTCTCCCTGAAGACACGGCACCGGATGAGACATGGCTTTCTTCCGTTGTTGAGGACGAGCTCATCCCACTTCTCGACGAGTACTGGTTCGATGAGCAAAGCCGCGTCGAAGAATGGAGCTTCAAACTCAGGAATTCGATCGATGTCTAAGTCCTCTAAGACCTCTGTGCTGGTCGGAAACGTCTACGTCATGATGGCGTATGCGTTTAGATCCATCCACCACCGAGAAGTCTCACTTCGTGGGGAAATCGAGTTCGAGCATCTTCACGAACTCCTAGCTCATCGCATTGGATTCGAAACCAGCCGCCAGGTACGGCGAGGCCTTCACAAGCAATATGTGTCACACGAAGAAGTGCTCACCACTGTTCGTGGAAAAGTCGATGTCAGCGGCTCGGTGACGCGCAATGCGGTTTCAAAGGGACGCCTTGCTTGTGTTTTTGATGAGTTCAGCGAGGACACTCCACACAACCGTGCGGTGAAGGCTGCCTTGAGCACGCTTATCCAACACGGTTCAGTGAGTCATGAACGCAAACGTTTCCTCAAACGCTTACAAAGCCACTTCACTGGCGTAGCGGAAATCCCGTTGCGAATGATCGACTGGTCGTCATTGACCTATTATCGTACGAATTCCTCGTACAGGACACTGCTCCAGTACTGCCAGTTCTTGGCGGAGGGCCTGCTGCCGTCCGACGAATCGGGGGAAGCACTCGCGGCATGGGCGACAGATGACTCGCTGAACGATCTATTCGAACGGTTTGTCCGCGAATACTTCGCCGTCCACTACCCTCAGCTCAACAGTCGAGCCTCGAACATCGTGTGGGCGGTTGATGATGAGCTTGAATTGCCATCGCAGCTACCAGCGATGCGCACCGACATCACACTTTCCGATGGAAAACGAACGCTCATCATCGACACGAAGTTCTATAGCAACCCCCTCCAAATGGGACGTTGGGGGAAAGCTTCCCTTCATTCAGGCAACCTGTATCAACTCTTCACCTACGTGAAGAATGCCGACACGATGATGGGCGGCTCAGTTAGCGGCCTGCTCCTCTACGCCAGAACAACGGCGCAGGAACACCCCGATTTAGACACGTATATCCAAGGAAGCCACATTCAAGCAACCACGATCGACCTCACCCAGCCATGGCCTCAAGTCCGCCAAACTCTCGACGCGATACTAACTAGCTGGTAACACGTGCCTAATGATGGATATCGATCCTCACTTGACCTCAGCGTCCCGCAAACGAAAACCAAAAGAAGCCACAGTAGAAACGAGAAAAAGTCCGCCGTGCATACGGCGGACTTCTGTTTGTGGTCCTAGCTGGGATCGAACCAGCGACCTTTCCGGTGTGAACGGAACGCTCTTCCACTGAGCCATAGGACCATTGCGTTTTTGACGCGAGGGATACATTAACACCAGGCTGACAAAAGCCCATAATCGGGGTGATGCTGACGGCAGCACACATTAACAACCGATCCTCACACAGCACTTCCATGACGTCGTGACCACAAGAAATGTGAGTTACAAAGGGGCGATTTGTCCTTGGGGCGACGGACAGATTAAAGTCTTGAACCGCACAACTTCACAAGGAGCAACACTTTTGAAGTGAGTGTGTGCGGATGTAGCGCAGTTGGTAGCGCATCACCTTGCCAAGGTGAGGGTCGCGAGTTCGAGTCTCGTCATCCGCTCCACGTCCCCCTAGCGGGGACTTCCGCGCGATTAGCTCAGCGGTAGAGCACTACCTCGACACGGTAGGGGTCACTGGTTCGATCCCAGTATCGCGCACAAGGATCCTTCACGGATCCGCGGAAGGATCACCCCGGTGGTCACTCCATTCGAGCACTAGATGCTCGAATGCGGATGTAGCGCAGTTGGTAGCGCATCACCTTGCCAAGGTGAGGGTCGCGAGTTCGAGTCTCGTCATCCGCTCCAAGTACCTCATTGGTACTGTCAAAGAGGCGGCAATCGCCCGCGGTGGAATGGCCGAGTGGTGAGGCAAAGGTCTGCAAAACCTTGTACACGGGTTCGATTCCCGTTTCCACCTCCATATTCTTAACTGAATAGTTCGCGCGATTAGCTCAGCGGTAGAGCACTACCTCGACACGGTAGGGGTCACTGGTTCGATCCCAGTATCGCGCACAAGGATCCGTCACGGATCCGCGGATTGATCATTAAAGTGATCTCTCCGTGTGAGTGTCCAACACTCACACGCGGATGTAGCGCAGTTGGTAGCGCATCACCTTGCCAAGGTGAGGGTCGCGAGTTCGAGTCTCGTCATCCGCTCCACTTCTCCCCCCGGGATTGTCTGCCACCAAGACAGCCCGGGGGATTTGCCTATCAGCTGTCGCGACCCAGATCGGAAAATGTGTAGCACCTTCTGCGGTTTTAGGTAATTCCTGTAGCCTTTCCGGATCTAGGTAGCACGAAGCTCTCCAAGGAGGTCCAATGAACCAGGCGGACACGATCAACACGATCATCGGCCCAACATCCGCCCAGGAGGAGGTCCGGGCGGTTGCGATTACAACGCTGTTCGGCTCGTTCACCACAGGAGGCACGTCCGGCAAGCTGGGCAATGAGATGGATTCGGCAGTGCTCCAGGGGTTGCGCGAATGGGCCGATGTGATTCTCGTGGGTTCCGGCACCGTCAAGGCGGAGGATTACGGCCCAGCAGATACACCAATGGCGGTGGTTTCACGCTCCCTCACCTTTGACACCACCACGAAGTTGTTCAGCGGCACTCCCCCGATCATCGTGACGCCGCAGGAGTCGCTGGCAGATCCCGCGCTCACATCACGCCGGAAAACACTAGAAGCCGCTGGGTGTGAGTTGGCGGAAGGCGGTGGGGTTCCGGAGGTCGTCGATAAGCTTCGCGCACGGGGCTTCGGCCGGATCGTGTGCGAGGGCGGGCCATCGTTGTACGCAGAGATGTTCAAGCATTCGCTTATCGACGTCCTCCATCTCACCCTCGACCCCCACGTCAACGGAGAGCCCGCCGGGCTGGTGGGCGACATTGCGGAACGTTTCACCTTGGAACAGGCTGTGGCGGATGGGGACTATCTTTTCACGCGTTACCGGCGGGTTCAGAAGACCTCGTAGCCGGCGTTTAGTACGTTAATGGGGTGACTACCCGCGCTGATGCCCTGAGAACTATATGGACCGCACCGGCCCTTAACCGGGGCCCCCGGTGGGAACTGGTGGCTAATGCCGCCTTGTGGCCCGTGGCCATCTTGCTGTTTACCCACCGTATTGTGGCTTTAGCGCTTCCCGGCACGATCACCGATGACTTCACTACTGTGTGGGCCGCAGCCCGCCGGTTTGTGGCGCGCGTGCCGGTCTATTCCGAGAACTACACCACCGTCGACCCGCACTACCTGTACAACCCGGGGGCCACGCTGCTGTTGTCGCCCTTGGGCTTGTTCGGCTCAACGGAGATCATCCGTCCGCTGTTCATTTTGGTGAATGCACTGGCCATCCTTGGGGCTCTTGCGTGGCTCACGCGCTTGTCAGGGTTCACGCTGGCGCACCCGGTTTTCCCCGGTGCGATTGCACTTGGCTTTGCGACGGAAGCGGTAACCAACACCCTCACCTTCTCCAACATCAATGGCATCTTGCTGTTGGGGCTCGTCGCTTTCCTCGCGTTTCTGCTGCGAGGCCCGTCGTTGGCCGCGGGTGTGGTCCTGGGGTTGTGCATCTTGATCAAGCCGATGTTTGCACCGCTCATTGTGCTGCCACTGTTGCGCATGAACTGGGGTGCGGTGATCGCGGCGGGTCTCGTACCGGTGATCTTCAACGTTATCGCCTGGCCACTGACTCCCGGCGCCCGCGACTACATCGATGTGGTTGTCCCCTACCTGGGTATCACGCGGGACTACGCCAACTCATCGCTGGCCGGCGCTGCTGTGTACTTTGGCATGCCGGCATGGCTCCATGGTGGTTTGTTCATGATCTTCGCTGCCGCTGTCCTCGTAGCGGTTGTTGGGTTGGCGCGGTGGCGGTGGAGTGATGAGTGGATGTGGGCGGCCACCACTGCTGCTGTACTGCTAGCAGGTGTCTGTCTACTTTCCTCCCTGGGCCAGGCGTATTACTCCATGATGCTCTTCCCCGCAGTGTTCACCGTGGCACGTGCTACCAGTGTCTTCCACACCCCCACCGCCTGGTTGGGAATCATTTTGTGCCTTTCCCCGTTGAGTTGGGTGGTATACGACAATCCTGTTATCGGCCGCTGGACAAACACTTTCCTGCCTACGGCTGGGTGGGCGATATTTATAATCGCCACCGCGGTGTGGGCGGCAACTTTGGCATTGCACCGAGCAACGGGCAGTTCGGTTAATGAAGACAATGACGCAGATGGAGGGACACAACACCATGACACAGAACAACTACAGCGACTGGACTGAACAGCAGTGGCGTGAACGCCTCACCCCTGAGGAATTCCACGTGCTGCGCCAGGCGGGCACGGAGCCGCCCGGAGTGGGCGAATACACAGACACCACCACCGAGGGCATCTATCACTGCCGCGCATGCGGGGAAGATCTGTTCCGTTCCACAGAGAAGTTCCAGTCCCACTGTGGCTGGCCGTCTTTCTTCTCACCATCAAACAGCGAGAAGGTCATAGAACGCGAAGATACCTCCCACGGCATGGTGCGCACTGAGGTGTTATGCGCAACCTGTGGTTCCCACCTGGGCCATGTCTTCGCTGGTGAGGGTTACCCCACCCCGACAGACCTGCGATACTGCATCAATTCCATCGCCATGACTCTGGAAGAAAAGCCGATGCAGTAACCGGTCTATCTACGGATCGAAGATTACGGCAAGACCTCAATGATCTCTGCGATGTCCGTCACTCGACGGCCCGAGAAGAACGGAAGCTCCTCGCGCACGTGGAGGCGTGCCTCGGTGTAACGCATCTTGTGCATGAGATCGGAAATACGCTCAAGCGTCGGCGCTTCAAAGGCGAGCATCCATTCGTAATCACCAAGCGCGAATGCAGACATTGTGTTCGCACGAACATCCGCGTAATCCGCTGCGGCCTGGCCATGCTCGATGAGCAGCTGGCGCCGCTTATCCGGATCCATGATGTACCAGTCATAAGAACGCGTGAACGGATAGACGGTGATCCAATCCTGTGGCTCTTCACCCATGATGAAGGCTGGCAAGTGACCGCGGTTGAACTCCGCCGGGCGGTGCAAGCCAACGCCGACCCAGAACACCTCAAGGCACCGACCAAACACTGTTGTCCGACGGAAATCGTTGTAGGCCTTCTGCAAGTCGGTGAATTCTTCAGCGTGCCACCAGATCATCACATCTGCTTCAGAGCGCATCCCGGAGATGTCATACACACCGCGAACGACAACCTTGCCTTGAGCCTCAAGGTTGTCAAAGAATTCCTTCGCCTCCGCAATGATGTCCCCCCGATCCGCACCAAGCGCCCCCGGAATCACGCGGAATGTCGCCCACTGCGCGTAGCGCTGTGTGTTGTTGAGTTTTTCAATGTCTGGCTGTGCCATGTTGTTGTGCCCTTTCTCCCCACACGGGATTATCAACCGAAAGTTTTATCAATGTCCTTTGTAGCACGTTGGCGAGAGTAACGGCGCGCCTCCACAGAATGATGGCAGTCACTGGATAGCTTGGAACCCGTGACACATTCGGACCAACCCACGCTCGCCACGGCCTCTGAGCCCCATGCCTCCCAAGAATCCGCAACAATTCCTGAGGATTTCACCGAGGCAGTCGAATCCATGCACCGCGCCCAACTGCGGCCGGAAATCAGCCTGGGAACAATCCGCCCACCTCAGCGCCCAGCCCCGTACAGCCATGCCATCGGTCTTGAGGTTGCCGGTCTGGATGAGAGCGGCCCGATACCCACCGATTCTCAGGGTGACGCCTTCGGCCGTCTGATCCTGCTGTACTCCCCCTCCAGCGAAGAAACCTGGGAAAACTCGATGCGTTTGGTCGCCTACATCCAGGCTGACATGGACGACGACGTTGCCTCCGACCCGCTTTTGCCCGACGTTGCGTGGCAGTGGCTAGGTGAATCCTTGGAGGAAACCCATGCGGAATACACCGATCTTGGCGGCACGGTAACGTCCACGGCATCCGTCCGTTTCGGGGATATCGGTGGTCCACCACGCGCATACCAGATTGAAATGCGCGCCTCCTGGACGGCTGCGACCACAGATTTATCTCACCACGTTGAGGCTTTTTCAAAGGTTCTGGCTCACGTTGCTGGCCTGCCACCGGAAGGTGTAGCTGGCCTCGACCGTCGCTAGGCAAAAAGCGTCTCAAAGTAGTGGGCAACTATCCTGATGGGCATGTGCGCTCGCTACCAACTCGTCGATACGCCAGAAGCCTTTGAACGCGCAGCGAGTTCCCTCTCGGCAGGGCGCGGCCCTTTTGCTATTGATACTGAGCGCGCGTCTGCGTACCGCTACGACAACCGTGCGTTTCTGGTTCAGATCCATCGTCGTGGTGCCGGCACCTACTTATTCGCGCCGGAGGGATACCGTGCGGAACTCACGCGGGCGCTCGCTCCCGTGCTCAATGGAGCCGAGTGGATCGTGCACGCCGCACCAGAAGATCTTCCCAGCCTGGCAGATTTGGGCCTTCACCCTGGGCGGCTTTTTGATACCGCGCTCGCTGGTCGCATCGCTGGGTACAACAAGCCGAACCTCGGCGCTATGGTAAAGGAATTTTGTGGTGTTGAGCTCGAGAAAAGCCATGGCCGTGAAAATTGGTCCGCAGTTCCGCTGCCTGAAGATTGGCTTGATTACGCCGCCGATGACGTGATCTATCTTGGGGATCTCGCGGATGCACAGGCGGAGCTTTTGGAACTTCAAGGCAAGACAGACGCTGCTGAGCAAGAGTTTTCCCACATTGTTGATGAATTTGCCCACTGGTCACCGCAGATGCCTACGTGGACCATGCTCAAAGGGACATCATCCCTCCATACCGCACGTTCACGCGCGGTGGCACGGGCAGTGTGGACTGCACGCGATGAAGAAGCCTCACGCCGCGATGTCTCCCCCACGACAATCCTGCCCAACAAGGTCATCATTGCCATTGCGAAGAAGCAACCATCACGCGCATGTGAGTTGGCGCGTATCGACGGCTTTCCGCGCCGCCGCCGTGGCGCTACCCGCAAATGGTTCACCGTGGTGGAAAAAGCCTACGCATCCGATCCAGCCACCTGGCCACAGAAGCAACGCTCCACTGGTGGCGCCCCCGGTAAATCAGCGTGGCAGCGCCACCACTCCGAGTCGTGGGAGGCGCTCCAAACCATGCGCGCAGCTGTAGCGGAAACAGCAACTGATCTGAACATCAGTCCGGAGATCCTGCTCACCCCCGCCATTCTGCGGGAAGCAGTGTGGGCCTTCACCGAAGGTGACGCGGTAAGCCAGACTCACTCGGTGGCCTCACTCCTGGCAGACCTGGGTGCACGACCGTGGCAGATTGAGTACACCGCCGCGCTATTCACCATGAACCTAGGAATCAGCGCCAGAATAGACGAAGCTGAGGGTTAATCCCGGTCGGCTAAGCCTTCAATCCAGCCACGGATGGATTCCCGCGCGGAAGCAGCATCTAGCCCGACATCCTCCAGCAATTCATCACGGGTCGCATGCCCCGGGAATACATCCGGGAACGCCAGGTGACGCAGCGGGGTATCCACCTCAGCGGTAGACAACACCTCATTCAGAGCTGATCCCACGCCACCACGGATGACGCCATCTTCGTACACCACCACGAGGTCTGCTTCCGTGGCCATACCGACTAACTCCGGGTTCACCGGGATAATCCACCGTGGGTCCACGACGGTGATCTTGTCTCCGTCCGCATTGAGTGATTCTGCTACTTCCACAGCACGACCGGCGAATTCACCGATGGCCACGAGCAGCACGTCCACAGACGCGTCTCCTCCCGCAGCACCAGCACGTGAACCGTCCGCTGGATCAACAAGGATGTCCATTCCCCCTGGTGTTCGGCGGACAGCTTCAATGCCCGAACTGACATCGCCTTTCGGGAAACGCACAACCGTAGGGCCGGTGTCCACCGCGATAGCTTCGCGGAATTCCTCACGCAGCCGATCCGCATCGCGTGGTGCAGCAACCTGAATGCCGGGGACAATCGAGGTCAACGCCATGTCCCACACACCGTTGTGGCTCGCGCCATCACTACCGGTGACACCGGCGCGGTCCAGCACGAGGGTCACGGGCTGGTTGATCAGTGCAACATCCATGAGCAGTTGATCAAAGGCGCGATTCAAGAACGTGGAGTACACCGCAACCACCGGGTGCAAGCCACCCAGAGCCATACCGGCAGCAGAGGTCACCGCATGCTGCTCCGCGATTCCTACATCGAAGAAACGGGAAGGGAACTTCTCCGCAAACGGGGTGAGCCCCGTCGGGCCGGCCATTGCCGCGGTCAGGGCGACAATATCCTCACGTTTTTGAGCGGCACGAAGAAGTTCTTCCGAGAACACGCCGGTCCAGCCAGGGCGGACTTTCCCAAGTGCTTCGCCTGTCACCGGGTCAATCACACCGGTCGAATGCATTTGATCCGCCATGTCATTGACAGCCGGGGCAAAACCATGGCCCTTCTCTGTTGCGACGTGGAGCAGTAACGGCCCGTCATGCTGTTGGGCGTAACGGAACGCGCCGAGCAGCGCACCAACATCGTGTCCGTCAATGGGGCCCACGTATTTCAGGCCCAAGTCCTGGAACATCTGGGTAGGCATAACTTGATGTTTGATGCCGTCTTTGACCGCTTTGAAGGCACCAAACGCGCGCTCCCCAACCCAGCCCATGGATTTCAAGGTGCGCTTGCCTTGTTCCATCACTTCGTCATATCCAGGCTGGATGCGGATGGAAGCAATCTGGGATCGAATATTGTCCAAGTTGCGGGCAAAACCGCCAATGGTTTTGGAATAGGAGCGGCCATTGTCATTGACCACGATGACAACATTGCGTTCACTTTCCGCAATATTGTTGAGCGCTTCCCAGCACATGCCACCAGTCAAAGCTCCGTCGCCGACTACGGCCACCACACGGCTATCAGCCTCACCGTGCAGCACCTTCGCCTTAGACAAACCATCCGCATAGGACAGTGCTGCAGACGCGTGGGAGGATTCCGTCCAATCATGCTCTGATTCCGCCCGGCTGGTGTAGCCCGAGAGACCGTCCTTCTTACGCAGAGTGTCAAACTGGTCTGCACGCCCGGTGAGGATTTTGTGCACGTAAGACTGGTGCGATGTGTCGAAGATGATGGGATCTTTCGGCGAGTCAAACACGGCGTGCAGGGCAAGCGTTAACTCAACCACTCCAAGGTTCGGCCCAAGGTGGCCACCGGTGGCTGAGACTTTCTGGATGAGGAACTCGCGGATGTCATCAGCCAGAAGCTCGAGCTCCTCCACTGACATGTCTTTCACATCAGAGGGAAGCGATAGATCTTCAAGCCTTTTCACGTATCCTCGCTGCTCCTTCACATCGCTTGGTTACTGCTTCAGCAGTAGGCCGTAATAGCCACCGCTCGTTCTGCACAACTTTACACGTCGCCGAGTCGGCTTCGGCGGTACCCTCAGAAGATTCGGAACGCACATCTATGCACGTACCAGGCTGCACAAAACTTCAAAATGATGGGTCATCGGGAATGCATCCACGAGCGCCATGCGCTCCACCACATACCCAGAGTTTCCCCAGGCAGCGAGATCACGCGCGAAGGTTGCCGGATCGCACCCAACATGAATGACACGCTGTGGATCACGCTGCGCAATATCGTGGACAACCTCTGACCCTGCGCCTGTACGGGGAGGATCCAAAACGACAAGACCAGGATCTGCCAGGTGGCCTAGACCCGCTTCAACTTTTTGATTACGCATGTCAACATCAAGGTCCGCCAGACAGGTTTGTGCCTCACGGTTGGCCGCATCCGAGTAATCAACACTGTGGATGCTGGCTCGCCCGCCCATTGCTTTGCTTATCGACGGCACAAAGAGTCCCACTCCCCCATACAGATCCCATCCGATTGGCCGCTCATAATCGTCGGCTGCCCAGTCAGTGATATAGCGCGAGTACGCCGCTGGTGCCGCACAGTGTGCCTGCCAAAACGCGGTAGGCGGGAAGACAAATTCAAAGTCTTCTACGTGTCCTCCAGATTCCACGGGCACTACTTCTGCAACAGCTAGATCACCTTCAATAACGGTTTCTACCCACTCAACGCGTCGCCCGCGTTGAGCCTTGGCTGTTTCAACGACATGGCGCTGGCCATGAGAATCCATCACCACAACGAGTTCCACCCCTGGTGTGAACGTGCGCGCACCTGGCCCAACAACCCCATCCAGAGCGCCGGGAAGAACCTGCGTGCAGGCGACATCCGCAACGATGTCATTGCTACGAGCTTTACGCACCCCGGCACAGCCATCCGGCCCTACACCCAAGCGGGTCCGCGTGCGCCACCCAAGAGTGGGCTTAAGTGTTTCTTCCTCAAGGTCAATGGCTAAATCAAAACCATCAAGCACACCGCTGGTTTGGGCGTGGTGGGTCAACTGTCCGATGAGAACCTCACGCTTGAAGCGTTGTTGTGCTGCTAGTGCGATATGCGAGTAATCGCAGCACCCCGCTCCCACAGCAGCCGCTGGGCACGCATGATCCACGCGGTCCGCGGAAGGCTCAATGACCTCCACCACGTTGCCCCGCGCCCAGCGCTTTTTCACCCGATTCAATGTCACACTCACGGTGTCACCCGGAACAGCACCACCAATAAACACGACACGACCGTCGGGTGCATGCGCAATCGCCTCCCCACCATGCGCCATCCCATGAGGTTGCAATGTCAGTGTGACACCACTCGTGAGGTCCCCTGACGGGTCAGACATCAGTTCTCATTCTCCAGGTGCTGAGCCCGCTGAGCTTGTTGAGCCATTGCTTGCTGCAGCTGCGCTGCCAGCGGGGCTGGGATTTCCACTGGCAAAGAATTACCCGCCAGGACCGGCGTGGTGCCACGGTAGATGAAAGAGCGGGCAATAACACTGCGTGCCAAGTCGGCCAAGTAGTCTTCCTTGCCATGCGGCGCGGCCGCCGTCATACGGTAAAGCCAACGCGGCCCTTCCACGGCAATGATGCGGATAATGCCGTTCTCCCCACGACCAACGACCTCACGGCCCCACGGACCGGTTTCAAATTCAGTGGGCATGCCCTCGCTGCGCATCCCCTCGGCAATCTCATTGGAGGATTCCTCCCACATGCCGCCAGAGTTCGGTGCGGCAAACGCAACCGGGGTCATCCGGCCAAATTCCGTCACCACATGCAGCATTCGCGGACCGTTCTCACCCATCTCCACCTGCACCTGTGAGTTCTTCGGCAGTGGCAACGCAATGGACCCCAAGTTCAGCACGCCATCGGAGACATCGCTGAAATCAAAATCATTGATGTCCACGCTATCCCCATCAAAGGGGCCCGACTCCCCATTGACCACGTCATGTGGGATAGACACCGGATCTGAATCCGAATCAGCATCATCGACGAAAGCTTCAGCCTCCGTGCTCTCAGCGCTGTCAGTGGGGTCCTCGGCGACGTCGATAAGCTCCCTGACTTGTGCCTGATCCTCGCCGGATTCTTCGGCTTGCTTCTTCTTGCCAAATGGCCACAGTGCCATGATGAACCTCGCTTTGATCGTTATTAACTGGATTGAGAAATGAGTTATGGGATGGCTTAGGAAAAAGAGTTAACTCCGGTGGAGCCGTACCCGCCAGCACCGCGCTCCGTCTCATCTAAATCATCCACCTCGACGAAGTCCGGTAATTCAACGCGCTGCACAACCAGCTGGGCAATACGCATGCCACGCGTCACCTCAAAAGGAGTTTCCCGGTCCGTATTCAACAAACAGACCTTGACCTCTCCACGGTAATCAGCATCAATCGTGCCAGGGGTGTTCACAATGGTCACGCCATGCTTTGCAGCCAAACCTGAACGCGGATGCACCAAACCGACCGTGCCCAGCGGCAACGCCAGCGCAATGCCCGTACCCACGAGCTTGCGCTCACCCGGGGCAATGGTCAGATCCTCCGTTGCATGAAGATCAACCCCGGCATCACCACGATGCGCACGCTGCGGCAACGGCAAACCAGGGTCAAGCCGCTTCAAAGGAATCGGGCCGATACTACTAAGTCCGAAATTATTCGTCGTATCTGTCACGCGCCCCACACTACGTCACCCACCGCGACTTCTGCGCGAGTGCACTGGGGTTTCCACGATCAATCCATGCGCACACGGTTCAAAGTTCGAGCCCTTTAGATCTGAGACCGTGAATCTCGGTTCTGGCCACATACACCTCATCATCACTGCGATGCCTAACATAGGAGCCGTGAGCGAGAACAATGAGACATCCAACGCAACCACTGCCCAAACGCCCAACTCCGGCGCGAGCACGGTGCTTTATTCCGAACGGCAATGGGTGCCGGTGTGGTGGTGGGTATTGGCCGTTGCTTTTGCGGGGCTCATAGGAGCACAGGTAGGACACAACCGCTCCATGGTGTACTTCATCGCCACATTTCTCATCGTGGGCGCGTTGCTCGCGTGGTACCTCACCTACTTGTCCTCAACGGTGGTGAAAGTGGAACAAGACCCCGATGGAACACGGTGGCTCGTAGTCGGCGATGCGAACCTGCCTCATACGGTTGTCCCCCGCTCCCTCGCCGTACCTAAGACAGCAAAGCAAAATGCGCTTGGCCGACAACTCGATCCCGCCGCTTACTTGATCCACCATGCGTGGGTGAAAGAACTAGCTTTGTTCGTCCTCAATGATCCGGAGGACCCCACCCCATATTGGCTCATCTCCACCAAGAACCCAGAAGCTCTCCTGCGCGCCTTCGTGCCTGATCAGGCTGATGCGGCAGTAGAGCCACTAGGCAGGTAATCCCAACACCCCCTTACGGGGTTCTACTCGCAGTCGAGGCAGATCTTTGCCCCATTGTCGTCGATATACCCAAGACGGTTGTTCTTCTGCACAAGGAAGCACGAAGCACAGGTAAATTCGTTGTCCTGCTTGGGTACAACGGAAACATTCAGCTCCTCGCCGGTGAGATCCACCGTTGGTGGATCGAATGCGTCCACGACTTCCCCGTCATCATCCATGCTGCTGCCCGCGACTTCAGCCGCCTTCAGCCCCTCGAGCGAGTCCGTCTCAATCTCGTCATCGAGGCGCCGGCGGGGAGCATCATAATCAGTGGCCACGAAAGGGTCTCCTTCTGATACTTTCTGTGCCCTACATGACCGCGTGCTAGTGCACGTAATCGGTCGATGCGATGGCCTTCATTGCGTACTTTCGACGCGATAGTAAATCACGTTCGCCCAGATGTCATGTTCCCCTGCCGGAGTGTGATTCCGGCGTGTCGCAACACGGGGGTATCAGCAACATTGTGGATACGCTTCTAAGCGCTCCTTCGCTGGTGAATCCGCACGAGTTGCTGGAGATATCACACTCTAAGATACTAACGTCGATGACACGTCATATAAAGAGAGGGTGTTAAGCATGCACATCGGAATCCTCGGCGCGGGCAAACTTGGTACCGTTCTGGGCAGACTTGCCGTCGCGGCGGGGCATGATACAACGCTAGCTAGCTCAGGAAATCCGGAGACAATCGATCTTATCGTTGGCACCCTCGTTCCCGGCGCACGTACCGGTACTGTACAAGAGGTCGCTGCGATCGCCGACGTGGTCATCCTTGCGCTTCCCCTGCGCAATTTCCGCCAGCTCCCCACAGATGCGTTAGCCGGAAAACTTGTAATTGATGCGATGAACTACTGGTGGGAAACGGATGGCCATGAACCCGATCTCGCGGAGGCCCATTCTTCACAGCTCGTGCAAGACCATCTGAACAATTCGCGTGTGGTAAAGGCCTTCAATCACATGGGCTACCACGACCTCGAAGAAGGTCCTGGCACAGGCAAAGCCATCGCTGTCGCTGGTGACAATGCGGAAGACGTCACGCTCGTGGGCACGCTCGTCCGAGACTTCGGCTTTGAGCCACTGCTATTGGATTCCCTCAAAGCCGGTATCGCTTTACAGCCCGGCTATCCGGCCTTCGGCGCGAATGTAGACGTGCAAACACTACACTCACTTGTAGACAAGAAGGAGTTGGCATGACCACGCTAGATCCCGCAGCGATTGAGTTCGGTCTGGACACATTTGGGGACCTACCACGAGAGGCAGACGGCTCCCTGTTCACTTACTCCAAAGCAATCCGCGCGACGCTGGAGGAGGCTGTGCTCGCGGACTCCATCGGTGTAGATGCATTCACCGTTGGCGAGCACCACCGGCCGGATTACGCCATCTCTTCCCCACCCACAATGTTGGCCGGTATTGCCACCGCTACGAACCACATGAAGCTGGCCTCGGGCGTGACAGTGCTGTCCTCCGACGATCCGGTCCGCGTTTTTGAGCAGTTTGCCACCTTGGACGCATTGTCCAATGGCCGTGCAGAGGTCATTCTTGGACGTGGCTCTTTCACAGAGTCTTTCCCCCTGTTCGGCTACAAGCTGGAGGATTACAACCGCCTGTTCGAGGAGAAGCTCAATCTGTGGGCTGAGATTGTGAAAGAGGAGCCGGTGACCTGGTCCGGCCAGACACGCCCCGCACTAGAGAAGGTAGACCTGTATCCGAAGACGGATCGTGGCCTGACTACATGGGTTGGTGTGGGAGGTTCGCCGAAGTCCGTGGTGCGTACAGCGCGCTACGGTTTCCGTCTCATGTTGGCGATCATCGGCGGGGCACCCGTGCGCTTCAAGCCGTACGTTGACCTGTACAAACAGGCGACGGAGCAGTTGGGTACCACTACATATCCCGTGGGCGTGCACTCCCCTGGTTTCGTTGCCGACAGCGACGAGGAAGCCAAGAAGATCATCTTTAAGGAATACGCCGCGGCACAAAACCGCATCGGCGTCACCCGCGGATGGGCACCGCTGACCCGCGACAGATTCGAAGCTGAAATCAATGATGGTGCGCTCACCGTAGGATCACCTGAGACTGTGGCAAAGAAGATCGCCAACACGGTTCAAACCCTCGATCTCGGACGCTATGACATGGTGTACTCCACCGTCGGAAACATCCCCCATGCTGCCCGGATGCGGTCCGTGGAGCTGTACGGCACAAAGGTTATTCCACTCGTGCGGGAAATCCTCGCCGCCAACTAATGGCTTAACATAACGAGTCGAACGCACCTGCAGCAGCTAACACTTCACGAAATTCTTCCCACACGCCCGGTGCGGCCGCGGCAGTTAATTCGCCATCTTTGCCGGAGGCACTGAGCCCAGGGTGATGCACGCGCGCACCAGCCTCAGCGGCGATCAGCGCCCCAGCAGCATAGTCCCACGGGTGGATTCCGTGCTCGTAGTAGGCGTTGACGGTACCTTCCGCCAGCGCGCACAGATCAAGTGCGGCCGACCCCATCCGGCGAATGTCACGTACCTGCGGGAGGAGATTGGTGATGATCTGGGCTTGCTGCGCACGCC
This sequence comes from Corynebacterium tuscaniense, assembly GCF_008693065.1. Classification (GTDB taxonomy): domain Bacteria; phylum Actinomycetota; class Actinomycetes; order Mycobacteriales; family Mycobacteriaceae; genus Corynebacterium; species Corynebacterium tuscaniense. Next base: position 115,961 of record NZ_VXKH01000002.1, read on the forward strand.
ATTCGGGAATATAGGAAAAACCTGTGGCAACTAGCGCATGAGCCACCGTGCCTTTCTCCTGTGGTGAGCAAGTGAGTTGGTGCCACCCTTCATCATCTTCTACATACGCGCCTTCCCCCGCGCGGGCAATGTATGTGCGGCCGGTAGCCACGTTGATCACCACAGCAGCAATAAGCTTCTCCCCGGCTGCTGCGGCAATGGATATCGCGTATTGCGGTATGCCGTAAAGGAAATTCACAGTGCCATCGATAGGGTCCACAATCCACCGGACCCCTGACTCGGACTCTAGCGATGTGCCTTCCTCCCCGACGATGCCATCAGTGGGCCGTAATTCTTTGAGCGTACGGGTGATGTGCTCCTCTGATTCTTTGTCCACCACGGTCACCGGATCCACATCGGAGGATTTTGTTTCAGCCGTGCCTACCAGCGTGCCCGATGTGATGAGCTCCGCGCGACGAGTACGCACGAGTTCTGCAGCGCCTAGGGCAGCTTCCAGAGCTACGGCTAATAGCTCGCTTGTGTCGATTTGCTCGTGCGCTTCAAGGTTGTCTATGTGATCGTCTGTGCCAGTCATCGTGCTCAACTCTAGGCGACATTGATAGGTAAACTCGGGAGGTATGAATAACGGGAATCTCCCCGCAGGTGGGAACTATTGTTGCGGCATTGATATTGGTGGCTCTGGTGTCAAGGGGGCTGTGGTCAACATGGACACCGGTGAGTTTGTTACTGAGCGCATCAAAATCGAGACTCCGCAGCCAGCAACCCCTGTGGCGGTTGCAAGGACGGTCGCAGAGATCGTCGACAAGCTGAACTGGGATGGTCCAGTGGGAATCTGCATGCCGACAGTAGTGAAAGACCAGGTTGCACGAATCGCTGCAAATATTGATTCCACGTGGATTGGCACCAACGTCCACGATCTGTTCACGAAGCACTTACCTGGCCGAAGCATCGCCGTGCTTAATGACGCGGACGCGGCTGGCCTCGCTGAAGTTGCTTTCGGCGATGAGGTCGTCCGGACTGGCACCGTCCTATTCCTCACCTTCGGTACTGGCATTGGCTCCGCTTTCATCACAGACGGCACCCTGTTCCCCAACACCGAGCTTGGTCACATGATCGTAGGAAAGAAGGAAGCTGAACACCAGGCATCTTCCGCTGTGCGTGACCGCGAGGATCTCAGCTACAAGCAGTGGGCAACGCGCGTGGATAAGGTACTCAAAGAGTACGAGCGCCTGTTCAACCCCAGCATGTTTGTTGTTGGTGGTGGCATTTCACGCAAATCCGACAAGTGGGTTCCTTTCCTCACCGTTGACACGCCCGTGGTCCCCGCCCAGCTCCGCAACCGTGCAGGTATTGTCGGTGCGGCAATGGCAGTGGCCAAGGACGTCACGCCGTAACGCATCAATTCCCCCTGAAAGAAAAACCCCATAACGGTGGCGAAGCTCAGCCGTGTGTGCATATGCTGTACGGTTGTCCTTTGATCTCTGGTCCTCTTGCCTATCTCAATGGGATGGCAAAATAGACTTCAACAGGTGAGGTTGTTGGATCCACCCCACGGGGCTCAACCCCGCCAACGCAAATGCGCGTACCGTGGGGGCGGACAACTTCCGACAGTAGTGATGAGTGCACGAAAGGTCGTACGTGGCAGCTAGCACCCCTTCCAGCAAGAAGAGTCCTGAAACCGTCGGCGCATCCGGCGCAACCCAGGCACCCGGTGACACCGGGACGGCTTCTCCTGCGCGCGCAACCGCCAAGAAAACTGCAAAAAAGGCGGTGAACAAGACCGCACGAAAAACCGCGGCGAAGAAGACCGTGAAGAAGACCGCCCGTAAGACCACGGCGAAGAAGACCACCAAGGCGGCCGCTTCGACCACCGCGACTGAAAAAGCAGATGTGGCTACCGGTGAGGGCAAGGCCTCGAGCACACCTGCAAAAAAGACGGCTAAGAAAACTGTCAAGAAGGCCGTTAAGAAGACAGCTAAGAAGGCTGCAAAGAAGACCGCGGCAAAAAAGACGGTGCGTAAAACGGCTGCAAAGAAAACGGTGAAAAAGACTGCCGCGGCACAGGCCCCCAAGGCAGACGAGCTGGAAGATGAGCTCGATGTCGATGAGGCAGATGACGCGGACGATGTGGATGATGCCCTGATCGATGACGACATGGACGGCGACGAGCTGGATGATGATTATGATCCGGAGATTGCCGGCGATGAGGACCTCGACGATGAGGACGAAGATGACGTCGCCGACGATGAGGACGAAGAAGAGGATGAGTCCGAATTCGTGCCGGAGCTCGGTCAGGAAAGCGCCGCTGGTGAGTCCGCACCGGCTGGTGCTGAGGATGATGAAGATGATGGCAGCCCAGCTCCGTCTGTGTGGGACATTGAAGAGTCCGCTGCTCTGCGCCAGGCCCGCAAGGATGCGCAGCTCACTGCTTCTGCGGACTCGGTCCGCGCATACCTGAAGCAGATCGGTAAAGTTGCGCTGCTCGACGCTGAGCAGGAAGTTTCGCTGGCCAAGCGGATCGAGGCGGGCCTGTATGCCCAGTACCGCCTCGATGAGATGCAGCGTGCAGCCGAAGCAGGCGATAAGGATGCCAAGCTCACCCCTGCTGTGAAGCGTGATCTTCGCGCAGTAGCACGTGATGGCCGCAAGGCGAAGAACCATCTGCTGGAGGCAAACCTGCGTCTCGTGGTGTCCTTGGCTAAGCGCTACACCGGCCGTGGCATGGCTTTCCTTGATCTGATTCAGGAAGGCAACCTTGGCCTGATCCGCGCGGTGGAAAAATTCGACTACTCCAAGGGCTACAAGTTCTCCACGTACGCCACGTGGTGGATCCGCCAGGCGATTACCCGCGCGATGGCAGACCAGGCACGCACCATTCGTATTCCGGTGCACATGGTCGAGGTCATCAACAAGCTCGGCCGCATCCAGCGTGAGTTGCTGCAGGATCTCGGCCGTGAGCCGACGCCGCAAGAGCTGGCGAAGGAAATGGACATCACCGAGGAAAAGGTCCTCGAAATCCAGCAGTACGCCCGTGAGCCCATCTCCCTGGACCAGACCATTGGTGATGAGGGTGACAGCCAACTCGGAGACTTCATTGAGGATTCTGAGGCCGTTGTGGCCGTCGACGCCGTGTCCTTCACCTTGCTGCAGGACCAGCTCCAAGACGTGCTACACACGCTGTCCGAGCGTGAAGCTGGTGTTGTGCGTCTGCGCTTCGGCCTGACCGATGGTATGCCGCGCACGCTCGATGAGATCGGCCAGGTTTATGGCGTGACGCGTGAGCGTATTCGCCAAATCGAGTCGAAGACGATGTCCAAGCTGCGCCACCCGTCACGTTCGCAAGTGCTGCGCGATTACCTGGACTAGATCCGCCTTCCTTACTCCCCCGGCTCCCTGGTGCTCGTTCACAACGGCTCCGAGGAGTTACCAATCTCGCAGGTACGCAATGCGCTTGCGCAGTTGGTCCGCGGAGCACAGTGCGGTGGGCGGACCACCACATGCTTTGCGCACTTCAGTGTGGATCGCACCGTGCGGTCGTCCTGTGCGTGATGCAACGATGGATACGCGCGTGTTGAGCTCTTGCCTCAATGCCGGGATGTCCTCCGACGCAACGCCACTTGAAGGCCTTTCGCTTATCGACGTTCCCGCGTGCCCCGGCCGCGCCTTCTCCGCTGCCTCCTGCGCCGCCTTTTGTTGTGCTTTCTGTTCTGCCTCACGGACATCAAGCTGATCGGCTTGACGCTTGCGCAGCAGAGTTTTCACTTGCTCTGCATCCAATAGACCGGGCAGGCCAAGAAAGTCTTGTTCTTCCTGTGTTCCGGCGAGAGTGGGCGTACCGTAGGTGGACCCATCAAAGATCAGGGAATCCAACTCAGCAGAAGCACCAATGGATTGGTAGCTTGGCTCCTCATCAGGCTCTGTCTGCTGGCGGTTAGCCTGCTCCAGCAGTTCATCGGACCAGCCCTGCTCACGGTGAGGTTTGCCCAAGACGTGGTCGCGGGAGACCTCCATTTCCTCGGCCAAGCGCAGCAGCACTGGGACAGAGGGAAGGAAGATCGAAGCGGACTCGCCGGGCATGCGGGAACGGACAAAACGGCCAATCGCCTGGGCAAAGAACAGCGGTGTGGAGGCAGAAGTGGCATACACCCCCACGGCGAGGCGGGGAACATCCACGCCTTCAGAAACCATGCGCACCGCCACCATCCACTCGTCCTGGGAGGCAGAGAACTCGTCGATGCGTTTGGAGGACCCGGGTTCGTCGGAAAGCACCACGGTGACGGGCGTAGAGCTGATCTTTTGCAAGATCTTCGCGTACGCACGCGCGGTAGTCGTGTCGGTGGCGATCACGAGCCCACCTGCATCCGGCATATTCGCGCGAATCTTCAGCAAGCGCGTATGCGCTGCTTGCAGCACAGCAGCGATCCAATCACCCTTCGGGTCAAGGGCTGTCTTCCACGCGCGTGCGGTCTGCGCCGCATCAAGAGGCTCCCCCAGTCGGGCTGAATATTCTTCGCCCGCAGAATCCCGCCACTGCGCCTCACCGCTATACGCCAGAAAGACCACGGGACGCACAACACCGTCTTTGAGGGCTTCCGCGTAGCCGTAGGTGTAATCAGCTTGGGAGACTAGGTGGCCTTCCCCATCCTCGTCATACCGCACAAAGGGGATCGCCGAATCATCAGAACGGAAAGGCGTACCCGTCAACGCAAGACGATGCTCCACATCGTTATACGCCTCGCGCACACCGTCGCCCCAACTCTTGGCATCGCCAGCATGGTGGATCTCATCCAAAATCACCAGCGTACGGCGAGCACTTGCTACTGCGTGGTGCTTAAACGGGTGCATGCCCACCTGGGCGTAGGTGACCACAACACCGTCATAGGCAGGGTTCACCGCAGACGAGTTAGTAAACGCCGGATCAAGCGACAATCCGAACCGGGCTGCCGCTTGCGACCACTGCACCTTGAGGTGTTCTGTGGGCACCACCACGATGATGCGCTCCACGGTTTTATCCGTGTGTAGCATGCTGGCAAGCGTGAGTGCAAACGTGGTTTTTCCGGCACCGGGCGTAGCCACGGCAAGGAAATCCTTGGGTTTGTGCGCGAAGAATTGATCAAGGGCCTCCTGCTGCCAGAGACGAAGAGTCGGCCCCGCGACGGCGTGGGTCACTTCTTGCGCAGCCCCTTGAAAATCCGCTCACAGTCCGGGCAGACGGGTGAACCTGGCTTCGCCTGCTTACGCACGGGGAACGTCTCCCCACACAGGGCGACAACCATGGCGCCGGAGACTGCGGAGTTAACGATCTGGTCTTTCTTTACGTAGTGGAAAAACTTCGGAGTGTCGTTATCTTGCGAGGTATCTTCGCGGACATCGGGCCGTTCGATCGTTTTCGTACTTGTCTGACTCACAGACACCATCATGCCCCATCCCCGCGGCAAGTCGCATAAGCCGTGGGCACCGGTCTACCCTTGGTGCCTATGAGCACTGCCCGCGGCGACAATGACGACGACATCGTCGTCGATGCTGCCATAACGGATTCCAGTCAGACACAGCCATCGGCAACATCGAGGCCACACAGGACGCTTCTGCACCGTCGCGCGCAATTGATCACCAGTGCCCGCCGCTCCCCTTCGGAGAATCGTCGCTCTCGCGAAACCAAGTATTTGATTTTGCAGGGCTTGCGTATCCCCTTCGTGTTGCTGTCCATCGCTTCTGTGTTGTGGTGGCACAACTGGTGGCTCGCGCTCGTCTTCTTCTGCATTTCCATCCCCTTGCCATGGATCTCAGTGGTCATCGCCAACGACAGCAATGAGGTGCGGGACAAGCGGACACAGAATGTGTATAAGCCAGCTGCCGCGCGCCACCAGATGCTTGTTGCACACCAGCAGGCACAGCTCTCCTCCGGACGCACAGACAGTGGCGAGCAAGATGAGAATCCAGGCACAATCGATCACATCTAGGCATCGGTAGAAAGGCGACATCGTGTCCGCAGCTTTTTCCGCAGACATTGCGCGTGGATTGACCTGGGAGTTGCATGAGGCAGGCCTCACAGCTGATTCCATCGCAGCACACTTGGGCCCAGACGCCACGGATGCGCTCTACCGGGGTGAACCCGGCGCGGTGTTGGCTGCGTGTGATGGTTCACGTCTGTCAGATCTGATTCGCTTTTTTCTTTTGCGCCGGCCCTTCACGCCAGCGAAACTTGCAGATGTACTGTCACCGCGTCTTGCGTTAGCGCTTATCGACGGCGGGTGGGCCACCACAACCACCTCCGGCGACGTGGTTATTGCCGTTGATGTGCGCCCGCACGTGATCGCTGGCGAAGACAGGTTTGTGTTCTCTGATTGTGACGCTTCGGTGACACAACATGTTCCAGGACCAGACCATGTTCTTGGTGTGGGTGCTGCGAGTTTGTCCCTGCTGTCCGCTACCCCACTGACTCCTGTGGATTCCGTCTTGGATCTTGGCACCGGTTCCGGTGTTCAGGCTTTGGCGCAGTCTGGATGCGCGCAACGTGTGGTGGCTACGGATGTGCATCCACGCGCGCTGGATTTCGCGCGAGCCACTATGGCCGGTGCCGGTGTGAACAACGTGGATATCCGCGAAGGCACTTGGTTTGAGCCTGTGATCGGGGAGAAATTCGACCGTATTGTGGCCAATCCCCCATTTGTGGTGGGCCTTCCGGAGGTGGGCCACGTGTACCGAGATTCGGGCTTGAACCTGGACGGCGCCAGCGAGCTGGTGGTGAAGAAAGTGCCGGAGCATCTTTCACCCAATGGCACGGCGTTCATTCTGGGCGCATGGATTCATGCTGATGATGAGCCGTGGGACCGCCGCGTGGCCTCCTGGTTCCCACAAACGGGCGTGTCCGCCTGGATGTGCCAACGTGACGTTGTTGATCCAGCTTTGTATGTGTCCACCTGGCTCAAAGATGAATCAGTTGATCCGCGCTCCGAGGATGGGATCGAACGCACCCGTGCATGGCTGCAGCACTTCCGTGATGCCAGTGTACGGGCGGTGGGCTTCGGCTGGATCTTCATTAGGAATATTGGAGATGCCCCGAGCGAACTTACCTTTGAAACGTTGGATCAGCCCTTCACCGATCCTCTTGGCCCTGAAGTAGAGGAATACTTCACACGGATAGAGTGGCTGCGGGGATCTTCCCAAGAAGACATTCTGCAGGCGCGTTATGCGGTGCGTCCTGGCGTCGCACTGGAAGACGTAAGTGTGGCGGATGTGCACACAGGTATGGGCTTTGAGCAGAAGGTGAAGCGCCTGACCCGCACGGATGGCCCACGTTTCACCCACGACATCGATGATGCTGTGGCGTCCATTGTCTCTGGGCTGAACCCTGATGGCTTACCGCTGAGTGAAATAGTGGGACTGTGGGCGGCAGCGCAGGGGCTGGATGATGCACAAGAAGAAGCACTGGCTGTTGAGGCCACCGGAATCATCGTCGATTTAATCCGACATGGTTTCGTCCTACCCACTGACCTGATTAGCCGCCACAGCGCTTAGAAGGAGAAAACCTGTATGAAGGCCGTTCTTACTCGCGTTACCCAAGCCTCTGTCACCGTGGATGGGGAGATCGTTGGCGCTATCGACTGCCCGGGGACCGGCGGTGTCCTTGCTTTAGTAGGCGTCGGCCGCGATGACAGCGAAGATGCGTGGGAGGTGATGGCCCGCAAGATCGCCGAGCTTCGCATTCTAGAAGGCGAAGTCTCCGTAGAAGATGCTGGCGCGCCAGTGCTCCTGGTGAGCCAGTTCACGCTCATGGGCCAGACTAAGAAAGGGCGCCGTCCTTCCTGGTCTGAAGCAGCCCCGGGCGCTGACGCGGAACCCATCATTGGCAAAATCGCCCAAGCGTTGACCGAGCGTGGCATTCATGTCGAACAGGGACGCTTCGGCGCGATGATGGATGTCGCTTCTGTAAATTCAGGTCCTTTCACCGTTCTTGTTGAATGTTGAGCGTTAACTGCTAAAGTCCAACAGGTAGGTTTTAAACACGTTTGCTCCTACATCGGGCCCACATTGAACCCTCGTTGAAGCCAATGTGAGCAGCAAAAACAGAAGTTTTTACCATTAGGGAACAAAGCTGTGCGGTCCGGCGTTAATAGGTTAGATTCGCGAGACTTAAAGGAGCCCGATCACCATGACCCAACCCGATGTGGATCGTGTCGATGACAACGAGGAAAAGGTTGATCGCGGGAGCCGACGTAACCAGACCAATGACAACCCGTCAGCGGACCTCGTCCGCGTTTATCTCAACGGCATTGGTAAGACTGCGCTGCTCAACGCCGAGGAGGAAGTGGAGCTCGCGCAACAAATTGAGGTCGGCCTGTACGCCCAGCATCTCCTCGATGATCCTGAGGTGAAGCTCACCCGCGCTAAGGCCCGCGATCTGAAAATTTTGGCAAAGCAAGGCCGCAAGGCCCGCTCCCATTTGTTGGAAGCGAACCTCCGCCTGGTCGTCTCCTTGGCTAAGCGCTACACCGGCCGTGGCATGCCTCTGCTGGACCTCATCCAAGAGGGCAACCTTGGCCTCATCCGCGCGATGGAGAAGTTCGACTATGCGAAGGGCTTCAAGTTCTCTACCTACGCAACGTGGTGGATCCGCCAAGCTATCACCCGTGGGATGGCAGATCAGTCCCGCACTATTCGCCTCCCAGTCCACTTGGTGGAACAGGTGAATAAGCTCTCCCGCATTCGCCGTGAGATGTACCAGTCCCTCGGCCGTGAGCCAACGAATGAGGAGCTGTCGGAGGAATCCGGCATTGAGGAAACCAAGATCGAGATGCTTTTGCGCCAGTCGCGCGATCCGGTGAGTCTGGACATGCCGGTGGGAGCAGACGAAGAAGCACCGTTGGGTGATTTCATTGAAGACGCGGAAGCGGCGGACGCTGAGGACGCTGTGGTCTCTGTTCTGCGGCACGATGACATCAATGACATCATCAACGGCCTCGAGCAACGCGAGCAAGATGTAATTCGTTTGCGCTATGGCCTCGATGACGGCGTACCACGCACTCTCGACCAGATTGGCCGCAAGTTCGGGCTGTCGCGCGAACGGGTGCGTCAAATTGAGCGCGAAGTAATGAGCAAGCTACGTGCTGGTGAACGCGCGGATCGTCTGCGCGATTACGCTTTCTAAAACACAAGCTCTTATGCGTCACCCGGCTTCCACTCTCTATGGTGGAGGAGCCGGGTGTTTACCTGTCATACGCCCGGGGTCATGTTTGTCGGCTACCATTGGCCGGAGTTTGTCGTGCGATGAGTCCAAAAGGATATCTACTGTGAGAGATCTGGTTGACACCACCGAGATGTACCTGCGTACGGTCTACGAGCTGGAGGAAGAAGGCATCGTTCCGCTGCGAGCGCGTATTGCCGAGCGCCTGGACCAGTCGGGCCCCACGGTGTCTCAGACGGTGGCGCGCATGGAGCGTGATGGTCTCATCATCGTGGAACATGACCGTTCTCTGTCCCTCACTCCGCGTGGCCGCGAGCTTGCCACCTCTGTGATGCGTAAGCACCGCTTGGCCGAGCGCCTGCTCACGGACGTGCTGAGCTTGGATCTGAGCAAAGTTCACGCTGAAGCATGTCGCTGGGAGCATGTGATGAGTGAAGAGGTAGAGCGCAAGCTGATTGACGTGCTGGAGGACCCCACCCGCTCCCCCTTTGGCAACCCAATCCCAGCTTTGGATGAATTGGGATACGAGGCAGCCAAGGAACTCGATCTGGGGGTGCGCGTGAATGAATTGGATCTCAGCGAACCGGTGAAGGCTGAAGTCGTGCAGATCAATGAAATTTTGCAGCTTGATTCAGAGCAGTACTCCTCCATCTGTCGTTTTGGTATTACCCGTGGAACCAAGGTGACACTGACAGGCAAGCCACATGGTGCTGTGACAGTCACAACTGAAACTGGCTCCGAAATTGAGCTAACACCGGACATCGTGCACGCACTGCGTGTGAAGAAACTGGAGGGCTAAATCATGGCGCAGCTCGTTGTCACTGGTGGTGCCGGCTATGTGGGAAGCGTATGTACCAAGGTGCTTGTGGATGCCGGCCACGATGTCACGGTTGTAGACAATTTCTCCACAGGTAACCGCGATGCAGTTGTACCCGGTGTGAACCTGGTGGAGGGCGACATTAACGATGTGATCGATGAAGTTCTCGCTGCCGGCAATGTTGATGGTGTACTCCATTTCGCGGCACGGTCACTCGTTGGTGAATCCGTGGAGAAGCCGGATGAATACTGGCGTGACAATTTTGAAACGTCGCTGAAGCTGCTCAATTCAATGCGCGAGCACGGTGTTAATTCTTTGGTGTTCTCCTCCACTGCCGCCACATACGGTGAGCCGGAGCGTGTGCCCATCACGGAAGATATGCCCACCGCCCCTACGAATCCTTATGGTGCGACAAAGCTGGCCATTGACTACGCCATTACCTCCTACGCCACTGCCTACGGTTTGGGGGCAACCAGCTTGCGTTACTTCAATGTTGCCGGCGCTTATGGCGGGTACGGCGAGAACCATGCCACGGAAACACACCTCATCCCGCTGGTTCTGCAGGTCGCACAGGGTAAACGCGAGAAGATCCTCATTTACGGTGATGATTGGCCCACTGCGGATGGCACGTGCGTGCGTGATTACATCCATATCCGGGACCTCGCCGATGCGCACATGCTCGCGCTGAAGACGAATTCCCCCGGCAGCCACAGAATCTTCAACCTTGGCTCAGGCGATGGCTACTCAGTGAAGGAAGTCATTGAGGCGTGCCGTCGCGTCACGGGACACCCCATTCCCGCTGAGGTTGCACCGCGTCGCGCCGGTGACCCGGCCACTCTCATCGCTTCTTCCGCACGCGCGAAAGAAAAGCTTGGATGGTCCCCCACGCGCACGGACCTGGACACTATCGTGGCCGATGCGTGGGAGTACACCCAAGCTCGTGGCTAGGCCGCCTGCTCCCCTCCTGTCTCGCGCGCAAGCAACGCAGCACAAGCGGTTTCGCACCCCTCCAGAATGGTGGTGACTAACTGTTGCTGTTGTCCAGTCGCCATGACTTGCAAGCAGATTGCTGACATTGAGTGCTGTGGCATTTCTTCTTGTGCGCACGCCAGTGCCGTTGATGCCCACGAGGACAAACCTCGACTGATGGCCACGAGTGCCCACAAGCTCAATGCATTAGCGCGGATAACGCCACAGAAATTCCGGGCAACGGTTATCAGAGCTGTTGCTGCTGTTTCAGGGTGATCGATTGCTTGTCCGATGAGGCAGTCCCGCAATGGCGCCCGAATGAGGGATGCGACGAGTGCGCGGAGTTCATCTTCATCGTTAAAGAGCTGTTCAAGCGTGGGGTGCGCATCATCGCCAACGAGTGGCAGTGGTTTCACGTTCCGCAAAGCCCGACCTGCTGCCCGCACGACGTCCGCAGCGCCAGGTTCACAACGATCCAGCTTGCGGCAGAGCTCATCACTTTCTTTCCGGGCGGCAGCTGCCAAGGCCTGCGTCTTCTTCACTACTTTCTTACTCGTGCAGCATTCCTGCACGCAGTCAAAGAAGGCAAAGGTGTCTTCGCGTGACAGCGCTGGCAACGTGCCGTTGTCGCGCATGGCCTGCATCGCCGGAGAGGCAATGACTGAGCCAATGATGCCACGCTCCCATTCACTGCATTCAGGGGCGACCTCCGGCCCGAAGATCATCCGGTATGGGGTGCCTTGGGCGATTTCGCTGACGTGCCAGCAGACGTCGATAAGCGGGTGCCCTCCCCCGCATTGAATGCTTTCGAGTTCGTCTATAGCGGCGAGCGCACTGTCAGAATCCGGGACGCGGGTAATGATGATCCCGAGGTACGTCACGCATGCACCATTAAGCTGCGTAGCTATCGTCTCGCGGATGTGGCAGGCGTGAACGATGTCAGCGCGCAGGACCGGGCCCAAAATGAGGGCATCCGGATTCTCATCATCATGCACCAGGCCAATGACAATGACGGATTCCTGCGGGTAGAAACCCAACGTTCCCGGAATCGTGGCAATAATATTGGAAGGACTGTTGACCACGGGTATGTCAGACAGCCATGGGTCGAAGAATGGATCGGATGAATTGTGTTCCCTCTGCGGGTTGTGTGAATGTGTCATAACTACTTTGACTGCTTCACGCCAAAAATCGGTTCCATCCATTTCCAAAGTGCCCGTTTTTTGTTTTCTAAGCCTGTGAATTCTCAGGAAAATTCCACAGGCGTACCGCACAACCCACGCTTTTCCGCACCAACCCGTGGGATGCCGCACACCATGTCGCCGGCGGTCCGTATGGTGGGAATGAAATTGTGAGCAGACATCGTTGTAGAAGATGTATGCGTTCACTCGTAGAACGTGAGAAGGAGGATGTTTTCAATGGCGTCAGATGACAAGCGTCACATGTATGAGCTGGAGTATCCGGCTCCCGCCGTCGACGGCGGCGCGTCCTCCGGCCCCACCTTGATCATCGCAATGCAGGGCTATGCGGATGCGGGTCATGCTGTGGAAGGGGCCGCCGGGCACCTTAAGGCCGCACTAGATTCGCGCACGGTAGCCACTTTCAACAATGATGAGTTGATTGATTACCGCTCGCGCCGCCCGATGGTGACTATGAGTGAGCACGAGATCACGGACATGGAATCCATCGAGTTGGACATGCGTGTCCTGCGCGATTCCAAGGGAACTTCCTTCCTGCTTCTCTCCGGCCCGGAGCCGGATCTGCGCTGGGAGGCATTTTCTAAGTCTGTGGCTGATCTGGTGGATCACTTCAATGTGGATAAAACCATCTGCCTGTATGCGGCCCCGATGGGTGCACCACACACGCGCCCCTTGGTGGTGTCTGCCCATGGGAACGACCGCGAGTTGGTGGGCACGATGTTCACCTATGACGGCATGGTCTCAATGCCGGGTGCTGCCTCGGTGATGATTGAGCGGGAGCTTCATGCTCGTGGGCGTCGCGTGGCCGGGTACACCGCGCATGTTCCGCACTATGTGTCCGCATCGCCGTACCCGCAGGCGGTATTCCAGCTGCTGCAGTCCGTCTCCGACACCTCGCAGTTGCAATTTCCGCTGCGTGCGATTGAGCAGGATATTGAGCGCGTGCAGCTTCAGCTTACGCAGCAGACCAATGATTCTGAGGAGGTTTCTCAGGTCGTGCATCAGCTTGAGCAGCACTATGACCGTGAGATGGAGTCGTACCGGAAGAAAAATCCCCAGAAGATGATGCCGGGCGAGGCTCAGGTGCCTAGTGGGGATGAGATTGGGGAGGCATTTGAGAACTTCCTCGCCGCGATCGATGACCGGGACCGCTCGCGCGGTTTGGGCCCAGCCTCAGACGATCAGATGTGGGAGCACGATCCGCAGGTGGATCTTGGCTTCTATGAGGATGGTTCGGATTCCACGCCTGACAGCGATGACGCGTCGTCGGATGACGGCGAGTAGGCCAGGTCATGGAATCAACTGGTGCAGCCGGCGACCAGCAAACACTCGGTGACACACTGAGTGATCTGGAGGATGTTCCCGCATCGCTTTTCGACGATGCGGTGTGGGATACCTTCATCCGCTGGACCCAATCACGCGGCATTGTCCTTTACCCCGCCCAGGAGGAAGCTTCCTTGGCTGTGCTGGCTGGTGACAATGTCATCCTGGCCACCCCGACGGGCTCCGGTAAATCCATGGTGGCTCATGCTGCTCACTTCATTGCCATGGCGCGTGGCCAGCGCACCTTTTACACCGCACCCATCAAAGCGTTGGTGAGTGAGAAATTCTTCGCCCTGTGTGAAATTTTCGGCCCGGAGAACGTGGGCATGATGACGGGTGACGCCACCGTCAACGGCCACGCACCCATCATCGCCGCAACAGCAGAGATTGTGGCCAATATCGCGCTGCGCGAGGGCAAGAACTCCGACATCCGCCAGGTGGTCATGGATGAATTCCACTACTACTCCGACCCGGAGCGTGGGTGGGCATGGCAGGTGCCACTGTTGGAGCTGCCCCAGGCACAATTCCTGCTCATGTCCGCCACCCTCGGCGATACAGCGTGGCTGGAGGAGGATCTCACCCGCCGGACAGGCCGGGAAACCACCTTCGTTGGTGGCTCTGAGCGCCCCGTACCGTTGGATTTCCACTACGTGTTTACACCGGTACACGAAACGATCGAGGAACTGCTCAAGGACGGCAAGGCCCCCATCTACGTCGTGCATTTCTCCCAACGTGAAGCAACGGAACGGGCGCAGGCGTTGACATCAATCCCGATGGTCTCCCCCGAGGAGAAAGAAGCCATCCGGGAAGCACTGGGAGATTTCCGCTTCACCACCACGTTTGGCAAGACCCTGTCGAAGTTGCTGCGGCGCGGCATTGGTATCCACCATGCGGGCATGCTGCCGAAGTACCGTCGCTTGGTTGAACGTCTTGCGCAGGCCGGACTCCTTAAAGTCATTTGTGGAACAGACACCCTTGGAGTGGGAATCAATGTTCCGATTCGCACGGTGTTGATGACGGGCCTGGCTAAGTATGACGGCACCCGCCAGCGCATTGTGAAATCCCGTGAGTTTCACCAGATTGCCGGCCGTGCCGGCCGTGCGGGCTTTGACACCGAGGGTACTGCCATCGTGGAGGCTCCGGAGCACGAGATTGAGAATGTCAAGCTGCGCCGCAAGGCTGGGGATGATCCGAAGAAGCTGAAGAAGATTCGCAAGAAATCTGCCCGTGATGGGGAGATTTCCTGGTCGGAGAACACCTTCCAGCGCCTTACTCAGGCTGAGCCGGAAGAACTGACTAGCCAGTTCCAGGTATCTAATTCGATGCTGCTCAACGTGATTGCGCGTCCAGGGGACGGCTACGAGCACATGAAGAATCTCTTGCGCGGTAACCACGACACGCGTGCGAAGCAGAACAAGGACATCCTCACCGCGTTGGATCTTTTCCGCGGTCTCATCGCTGCCGGAGTGGTGGAGCGAACCCCTGATTCGCCAGCGTTCCGCCCGTACACGCTCACCGCGGAATTGGATCGGGATTTCGCACTGAACCAGCCATTGTCGCCTTTCGCATTGGCGTTTTTGACATTGCTGGATCCCGCGTCGGAAAGCTATGACCTGGACGTGATCTCTGCTTTTGAATCGATCCTCGATGACCCCCGCCAGTTGCTTCAAGCACAGCAATCAAAGGAACGTGGCGAGGAGATTGCCGCCCTCAAGGCCGACGGTGTGGACTACACCGAGCGCATGGCAATCGTCGAGGATGTGACGTACCCGCAGCCGCTCAAGGAGGAGTTGGAGGACGCATACGAGACGTTTGTGCAGGGCAACCCGTGGGCGAAGGAGTTCGAGCTATCCCCCAAGTCCGTTGTGCGCGACATGATCGAACACGCGATGACCTTCTCCGACGTCATTGCTACCTATGGTCTCGCACGCAGCGAAGGCGTGGTTCTGCGCTACCTCACCGATGCGTGGCGCACACTTTCCCACTCCATTCCGGACGCGTATATGACGGAGCGACTCGACGACATCATCGTGTGGCTCGGCGAGCTCATCCGCCAGGTCGATTCTTCGCTTATCGACGAATGGGCGCACATGAGCGACGAATCCACCCCGATTAGTCGCGATGATCTGGAGCGCGAACTAGCTTTTGGCGTCGAGGACCCCACGGCCCTGACAGCCAATCGTCGGGCTTTCACCATCATGGTGCGCAATTACTTCTTCCGCCTCGTGGAGCTCTTCGCTTATGAGAAGGAGAAGGAGTTGGCGGAGATGCTGGATTACATGGACCTGGCGGATCAGCCGGACTGGGCAGCACTCATGGACGACTACTTCGACGAATACGACGATGTAGAACTTGATGGCGATGCGCGTGGTCCTGAGTATTTCTCTCTCACAGAAACAGAGTCACGTGAGTGGACTGTCACGCAGATCATCAAAGATCCCCCGGGGGATAATGCGTTTCAGCTGCACGGCACCGTGGATTTGGATGCCTCCGATGCCGCGGGTGAAGTGCGGCTGAGTTCACTGGTGATGCGCCAGGTCTAGGTGGGCCACTCGAACAACATGATCGACCGATGGTGAAATTAAACTTTTATTTTTACCAAAAAACCTATGAGCCTCTCTATGGTTATAGGCATGCCCGATAAAGCTTCCCTGCCTACGCTGGCCCAATTACGCATGTTTGTCACACTGGCAGAGAACCGTCACTTCGGCACGGCAGCAGAGAAACTTTCCATTACCCAGCCCTCCCTTTCTCAGGGCTTATCTACATTGGAGAAAGGGCTAGGCCTCCAGCTAATTGAGCGTTCTACCCGGAAAGTCATTGTCACCTCCATTGGTCAGAAACTTGTCCCCTATGCCCAGGCTGTGCTCGAAGCCGTAGATGTTCTCGAGGCACAGATTTACGGGGGGCGCGAGTTCTTAACTGGACAGCTCTCCATCGGGGTCATCCCCACAATCGCCCCGTATCTCCTGCCTGCGTTCCTACCCATCGTCCGGGAGAAGTTCCCCAAACTTGAACCCACGATCATTGAGGAAACAACCCCTGTCCTGATGGACTCCTTGCGCGATGGGAAGATCGACCTCGCCCTCATCGCCTTTCCGTCAAAAGAACAAGGCTTCACCGAAATTTCGCTTTACACAGAGCGCTTTATCGTCGCGTTGCCCCCAGGCCACCCCTTCGAAGGACGCGAGGATTTGACGTTGCAGAGCCTCGATGATGTGAGCCTTCTATTGCTTAATAACGGCCACTGTATGCACGAACATGTCATGGACCTCTGTCGCCTTGCCCAAGTGGACGCTGGATACGGCAGGGATTCCGTCAGCCGTGCGGCTTCCCTCACCACCATCATCCAACTCATCGCAGCAGGTCAAGGTTGTACGTTGTTGCCGGCCTCCGCAGTCATTGCGGAATGCACGCGCCCAGGTATTTCCTTCGCACAGTTCGATCCTTCTGTCCCCGCTGGGAGGCACATTGGGCTCGTGTTCAGAAAATCCTCCGCTCGTGCGGAGGAATTCGCTGCTCTTGGTGAGGCAATTAAGGAATCTTACGAAAAGACAATTGCTGCGGCCGGGCCACTGGGCCTGCGAATCGAGTAAATACACCACTGCCGGTAGACTTCCGCGGTGAATATGACGAACACACAACCCCCTCAAGACCTCACCCGCGGTGATCTCTATTCCCGGATCGATGAGCTCCCTCTTACCGCTGTTCGCCGGTTTCAGCGTCGGTTGAAGAAGGCGCGGTCGGCGGGGGCTTTGGCGTCGATAAGCAAAGACATGGACGCTGAGACGCTCAAAGTCGCAGCCATCGACGAACATGTCCCCGAGATCACCTACCCGGATAACCTGCCGGTTTCTTTGCAGCGCGACAAGATCATGGATCTTGTCCGCGATAACCAGGTAGTCATCATCGCGGGTGAGACCGGCTCCGGCAAAACCACCCAAATCCCCAAAATGCTGCTTGAACTGGGCCGGGGGCGCCGTGGGATGATCGGGCACACCCAGCCACGCCGTATCGCCGCACGCACGGTGGCTGAACGCATCGCGGATGAACTCGGCCAGGATATCGGCGAATCCGTGGGCTACGCCATTCGCTTTGATGATCACGTATCCGCTACCACCGCCGTCAAACTCATGACAGACGGCATCCTTCTCGCCGAAATGCAGCATGATCGGTACTTGAATGCGTACGACACGATCATCATCGATGAGGCCCACGAACGCTCTCTCAACATTGATTTTCTGCTCGGCTACTTAAGAAAGTTGCTGCCACACCGCCCTGACCTCAAGGTGATTATCACCTCAGCCACGATCGACCCAGAACGCTTCGCCACGCACTTCTCCGACAAGGACGGCACGCCCGCACCGATCATTGAGGTCTCTGGCCGCACCTACCCGGTAGAGATTCGGTACCGCCCGCTAGAAACTGAGGTGACCAGCAAGAAGGGCGACACCAGGGTCGTAGACATTGACATGCTCGACGGGCTTGTCGCCGCGCTCAAGGAACTCATGGCTGAGGGGGACGGAGATATCCTGTGCTTCTTTGCATCCGAGCGCGATATCCGCGACGCCATGGAGGTCATTGAGAAACAGCATTGGCGCAACGTCGAAGTCACTCCCCTGTTTGGTCGGCTATCCAATGCGGAACAACACCGAGTATTCAGCCCTCACTCGGGCCGCCGGATCGTACTTGCCACTAACATTGCGGAAACCTCCCTAACGGTGCCTGGAATCCACTACGTTGTGGACACCGGCTTGGCGCGCATTTCCCGCTATTCCACCCGCACGAAGGTCCAGCGCCTGCCCATTGAGGAAATCTCGCAGGCTAGTGCCAATCAACGCTCCGGCCGCTCAGGCCGCATCGCCGACGGCATTGCCATCCGCCTGTACTCCGAAGAGAATTTCAACTCGCGCCCCGAGTTCACCGATCCAGAGATCTTGCGCACCAACCTCGCCAGCGTCATCTTGCAAATGATCAACCTGCGCCTCGGTGACATATCGGAATTCCCTTTCGTCCAACCCCCAGAGCAGAAAGCCGTGCGCGATGGCCTCATGCTGCTGCACGAGCTCGGCGCCATCACGGACAAAGAAGACCGTGATCTGCCGGTTCTCACACCCATTGGGCGTGAGATCGCGCGCATCCCCGTGGACCCCCGCATGGCCCGCATGCTCGTGGAGGCTAACCGCCTTGGCGTGCTCGCCGATGTCACCGTCATTGTCGCAGCGATGACCATCCAAGACGTCCGCGAACGCCCCTTGGAATTCCAAGCTCAGGCGGATCAAGCGCATGCCCGCTTTAAGGACAAGACCTCTGATTTCCTTGCGTCCCTGAATTTATGGGATTACATCAAAGATGCCCGTGATGAGCTCTCCGGCAACGCCTTCCGCAAACGCATGAAGAAAGAATTTCTCCACTACATGCGTATCCGCGAGTGGTTCGATCTTGTCGGTCAGCTGCGCGAAGCACAAAAGCAGCTCGGTTGGAACAAGCTGCGCCACGCCGAAGCGGGTGAGCGTGATCCGATGGCTGTGCACCAGTCACTCCTCACCGGCCTGCTGTCCAACATCGGTGCGCGCGACGGTAACTCCAAAGAATTCAAAGGCGCCCGTGGCACCCGCTTCATGGTGTTCCCTGGCTCTGTATTGGCTAAGAAGCCACCGGAATTCATCATGGCTGCGGAACTCGTGGAAACCTCACGCCTCTGGGCACGTGATGTCGCTGCGATCGACCCAGCTTGGGTGGAAAAGGTAGCCGCGAACCTGCTGAAGCACTCCTATTCGGAGCCGTTCTGGTCCATCAAACGCGCCGCGCCGATGGTGCACCAAAAATCCATGTTGTATGGCGTCACCGTGATTGCCGATCGCCGTGTGCCCTACCACCACGTGGACATGGATGCCGCGCGCACCATGTTCATCCGCCATGCTCTCATCGATGGTGAATGGAACGCGCACCACGCTTTCCTCAAACACAACGCGCAGCTTCTGGAGGAAGCCAGCGCCATCGAGGAGAAAGTGCGCCGCCGCGGCCTCGTGGTCGACGAAGATGCATTGTTCGATTTCTATGACGCCCGCGTCCCCGACAACATCGGCACCGGCCGCCATTTCGATGCCTGGTGGAAGAAGAAGCGCCACCAATCACCGGACTTCCTCGACTTCGATCCGGCAAAGCTTATCGATGCCTCTGGTGCCGATTCCTCCGAAGCTGCCTTCCCCGACAAGTGGCGCCAGGGCAGCATCAACTATGACTTGCAGTACAAGTTTGAGCCCGGTGATCCCTTCGACGGCGTCACGGTACTCATCCCTGTCCCATTGCTGGCCGGACTGGAAGACACCGACTTTGACTGGCTTATCCCTGGCCTCCGGGAGGAACTTGTCACCGAGCTCATCCGTTCCCTGCCCAAGGCGCTGCGGAAAACCGTAGTTCCGGCACCGGAATTTGCTGCACGCGCGATGGAGAAGCTCATTCCTTTTGAAGCACGGCTGACGGAGCAACTCGCTGAAATTCTGCGCTCATTTGGTGGCCATGGCATCAACGCAACAGACTTCCAGCCAGAGGCACTGCCGGCGCACCTGAAGATGACCTTTGCTTCCATCGACCGGCGCGGCGCCATCACCGATCATGACAAGATTCTGGCGGAGCTGAAGAAACGTCGCGCTGGTCAGATCACATCCTCGGTGGCCAAAGCCACGAAGAAGGCCGAGACGGATTCCGCCAAGGAATGGACTGCTGACACCCTCGGTACCGTGCCGGAAACCGTGACCACGGAAATTGAAGGCAACCACGTTGATGCATTCCCTGCTTTGGAAGCAACCAAGGACGGCGTGCGCGTCAAGGTCTTCCCCACCAAGGCTGCCGCTGATGCTTCGATGGTCACGGCCACGTTGGCCATGCTCATGCGCCAAATCGCAGTTTCACCAACGCAGATGACCAAGGGGCTTCCGCTGCGCCAACGCGTAGCTGTAGATAAGTACCCGCACGGTGGTGCTGCTGGCCTCGTGGAAGATGCTCGCATCGCTGCTATCCGTGATCTCATGTTTGCCCACGGCGGCCCGGTACGCACGCCTGAAGAATTTGATGCCCTGCTGAACAAGGTCAAGCCCGATGTGCCTGGTGCTGTGCGTCGCGCTGTCGTCGGCATTGCCGGCGGTGTCGCCGAGTACATCAACATCGCGGCAGAGCTGAACAAGTGGAGCGGACCAGCCATCGATGACGTCAAGGCCCAGATG
Source organism: Corynebacterium tuscaniense (assembly GCF_008693065.1). Taxonomy (GTDB): domain Bacteria; phylum Actinomycetota; class Actinomycetes; order Mycobacteriales; family Mycobacteriaceae; genus Corynebacterium; species Corynebacterium tuscaniense. Next base: position 136,676 of record NZ_VXKH01000002.1, read on the forward strand.
GCATTCCTTCTGCCCAAAAACGCAATCACCATCCACGGCATGGAGCACCTACAGCACCTGCCCCGCTACTTGTCGGCGGTGCAGATGCGGCTGGATGATATGAACCATGACCCTGACAGGGATGCGGACCGCCAAGCCGTCATCGATGACGTCAAGACGTATCTTGATGCCAAGCTCACTCGACTACCCAAGGGCGCAGCAAGGTCAAAGCCAGTCAAAGAGATTCTCTGGCGCATCGAAGAGTTACGCGTCAGTCTTTTCGCTCAACGTCTGGGAACTTCTAGACCAGTGAGCCCACGGCGGATTGAGAAGATGGTAGACAAGCTCTAAAGCTCATCAATGTCGCGGTCACGGCGACGCATAAGGCGAATCTCCGACTCGAAGTCATCTGCACTTTCGAAGGACTTGTACACCGAAGCGAAACGCAGGTAGGCCACCTCGTCGAGCGCTCGGAGAGGCTCCAAGATAGCAAGACCAATGTCATTAGAAAGAACTTGTGAGCTCCCTTGCGCACGAACAATCTCTTCCACTTCCTGGGCAAGACGCTTCAGAGCATCATCTGAAACATCACGGCCCTGGCATGCTCGGCGCACACCAACAATCAGCTTGTCTCTGTCGAAGGGTTCACTGACACCATTTCGTTTAACCACGGTGAGAATGGCTTTTTCAACCGTGGTGAACCGTCCCCCACACGCGGTGCACTCACGACGGCGACGAATAGCAGAACCCGCGTCTACAAGACGCGAGTCCGAGACGCGGGAATGATCGTTATGGCAGAAAGGGCAATGCACAGGAAAGGATTCTACTCTCTTGGCGCATCAGGTATCTAGCTACTATGCAGCAGCACCGAACTAGCGGGCGCTCATGCTGGCCACGGCACCATCAACCGCTGTGTCAGCTGGGTCAATCTCCACACCGGAGAAAGCGCCCCCGAGTGCAGAGCCAATAAAAAGCCCAATTCCCAGCAACACGCCCATCGCAATAGCACCACGCTTTTCGCGGCGAGCTTCGATGTTTTCGAAAGCTTCCACTCCCCTAATTGAAGCCCGGGATTGCGTTAGACTTTCTTTTCGATCAGAGTCTGCCAACGTTCGAACATTGCCGGCATGACGGCGAGGGGTGCGCGTGGAATTAATGTCCCACACATCCGCCGGCTGGACCGCAGCGCGAAGATCACCGCGGACAATATCAGTGCCGTGAGGTCGTGCAATGGAGATAGTCATTATGTTTTCCTTTCTGTTCTACCTACGATCCTACGAACGGCCACGACATGTTCGATCAAACACTTCGCTTACATGTTCGATAGGTACTATGTTCGATTTATAGCAACCAGATAAAACTTTGTCCAGACGTAGCTGAAAAATATCGAACAAACTTGCTTACTCGTGGTAGAAACGAGAAGTGAAGGAACTCATTTGCAACTAAAAAGCGTCGTCTAGGGCATCAGCAAAGGAAGGACAACAGCGACATGGCTAAAAAAGAAGACAAGAGACCTGACATCAAAACGTTGACGGACCGGCAGCGCCGCATTCTGGAGGTCATCCAGGATGCTGTGGTGTTGCGCGGTTATCCGCCAAGCATCCGCGAGATCGGCGATGCTGCTGGCCTACAATCCACGTCGTCTGTGGCTTACCAGCTCAAAGAACTTGAGAAAAAGGGTTTCTTACGGCGTGATCCGAATAAACCTCGCGCTGTTGACCTGCGCCACCTTCCACACACCGGACGGAAGTCAAACAAGCAGGATGCAAATATCCCCGAGGAGGCTGCGGCGCCACGCTACATCCCCGTTGTCGGCCAGATAGCAGCCGGCAATCCGATTTTGGCTGAGGAAAATGTTACTGAGTACTTCCCACTCCCCTCGGAACTCGTCGGCGATGGTGACTTGTACTTGCTTCAGGTTGTCGGCGAGTCCATGCGCGACGCCGGCATCTTGGACGGCGACTGGGTTGCAGTGCGCACGCAGCCAGTAGCGGAGGAAGGCCAGTTTGTCGCCGCACTTATTGATGGTGAAGCGACAGTGAAGGAGTTCCATCAGGACTCCACTGGCGTGTGGTTGCTTCCTCACAATGACGCTTTCTCGCCTATCAAGGGCGACGAAGCGGAAATCATGGGCCTTGTGGTCTCTGTTTTCCGCAAGCTCTAGCCCACCCTCACGGGGGTGAAACGGACCAAGGCAAAACTAATCCAGACTCCGTTTTCGCCCCTCGCATACATAATGAGGATTTGTTAGCATCCCCTGCATTCAAGGAAGTCTCATGTACGCCGAGGAGCGTCGTCGCCAAATCGCATCTCTGACTGCAGTCGAAGGTCGCGTCAACGTGACAGAGCTGTCTGAGCGTTTTGATGTCACCGCAGAGACAATCCGACGAGACCTGGCAGTGCTCGACCGCGAAGGTGTAGTCCAACGTGTCCACGGTGGTGCCGTATCAAACCAGTCCTACCTCACTGCGGAGTTCCCCCTTCACACCCGCTATCGTTCGGCAGCCACGGCTAAATCCGCCATCGCACAAGCCGCACTGAGTTTTCTACCCGTGGCTGGCGGCTCTGTTTTTCTTGATTCAGGCTCCACGATCAATACTCTCGCTGGACTCATCAAGGACCTCCCTGAAGCACGTGCTTTGTCTTTTGTAACCAACTCCCTGCCCATTGCGCTCGATTTATCCAGCCTGGGCACCATAAATGTTCAGCTCCTTGGTGGCACTGTTCGCGCAATCACCCAGGCTGTTGTCGGTGATACTGCTTTGCGCACATTGGCGCTTCTGCGCGCAGATGTAGCTTTTATTGGCACCAATGCACTGACCATCGACCACGGTCTGTCTACTGCAGACGCGCAAGAAGCTGCGGTGAAATCAGCGATGGTCACCAACACCCGCAAAGTTGTGGTGCTGTGCGATTCCTCAAAACTGGGGACGGATTATCTTGTGAGCTTTGCCCCCCTCGATTCCATCGATGTGGTGATCACCGATTCCGACGCACCGGCATCCTATGTTGATGAGCTGACGGAGCGCGGTATTCAAGTTATCCAAGCAGGTTAGGGCTAGTCTGTGGCGATGACGTGTTTGCAGTGTGTGTTTTCTGCCTGGTCGTAACATCATGTAGGGGCGCTATCGGGCATACTGGCGAAGGAGTTTTCCCGCTCCACCCCACCTACAACCTTGAGGGGTACGCCACCCGTGATCTTTACTTTCACGCCTAATCCAAGCGTTGACGTCACTTTCACCGTGGATAGTCTCACTGCTGGAGAGGTCATCCGCGTAACCACCAGCTCCCGTGAACCCGGTGGAAAGGGCATCAATGTTGCCCATGCCCTCCTGAAAGCTGGAGAGTCCGTGCTTGCGTTAGCGCCAGCACATGACACTGATCCCTTTGTTGCACTCGCGCACGAGGCACATATTCCGCTGCGCACCGTCGCGGTGGACGGGAATGTCCGCGCCAACACAACCATTACTGATGCAACAGGGGTGACTACCAAACTCAATGAGCAGGGCGCGCGGTTAACACCGGACACCATAGCTGCACTGGAAGATGCAGTAGCAACGAGTGCTGCTATGTCGGACGTGGTTGTTCTGGCTGGCTCACTTCCGCCGGGTGCTCCTTATGACTGGTATTCCACGTTGGTGGCTGTCGTGCGTCAAGCTAACTCGGATGCACTTATCGCGGTGGATACCTCCGATGAACCGTTGATTGCGCTGAGTGAGGGGATGGACCAGGGCACTCCAGACATCATCAAACCCAACGGCTATGAGCTTGGTCAGCTCGCCGGCATTGATGGTCACACACTCGAAGATGCTGCGTCGAACGGTGATCTCTGCTACGTGGTGGAGGTTGCTCGCTCAGTTGTTTGCCGCGGTGTGCCTGAGCTCCTTGTCACTCTTGGTAGTGCGGGCGCGTGTTTAGTCACTGCCGATGGCGCGTGGGTGGCTACTCCCCCGCCATCACTTATCCGTTCAACAGTCGGGGCAGGCGATAGTGCCTTGGCTGGGTATGTCCTTGCCCGCATACGTGGGTTGGACTCACCGGAGGCCTTACGGCATTCCGTGGCCTATGGCACTGCCGCAGCGTCCAATCCCGGAACCGCCATCCCTACACCTCATGATCTGGATTTGGAGCACACCGTTGTGTCCACCTTTCCCAATCAGGGATCAAACAAGGGTGGGGAGTGAACAGTAATGCCCTGCCACACGATCACCACGCAACAAGTGGCGCTCGACGCGGACTTCGGCAGTACAACGCAGGATGTCATTAGGCACCTTGCAGGCCTCATTACAGCCGCAGGCCGAACTGAAAATCCGAATGTGATAGCGGAAGCGGCAAACGCGCGTGAAGCACAAGCAAGCACCGGTGTGAACGGACGCATTGCTATTCCACACTGCCGTACAGCTGCTGTCACCGAACCCACACTCGCTTTTGTGCGCCTTTCACACCCGGTGGACTTCGCGGGACCAGACGGCGACGCCGAATGTGTCTTTCTTATCGCTGCTCCGGAAGACGACACTAAGGCTCATCTACAGCTGTTGTCCAAGCTGGCACGAGCGCTTGTTCGCGAAGAGTTCTTAGAAAAACTCCGGTATGCAAACTCGCCCGAAGATGTCGTCACTGCTGTGAACGAGGTGCTCAACGCAGGGGTGAAGAAGAATAAGGTGCGCGGAGACGTCGATAAGCCTAAAAAGCGCATTGTTGCTGTGACTTCGTGTGCAACAGGCATTGCACACACCTACATGGCTGCGGATGCACTTGAACAGGCTGCACGTGGCCGCAACGATGTGGAGCTGCTTGTCGAACCACGGGGTTCCTCAGGCGGGAAACCCATCGCCCCGGAGTTCATTGCCAGTGCGGACGCGGTCATTTTCGCTCACGATGTTGCCATCCGCGAGCCCGAACGCTTCGCCGGCAAACCCGTTGTGGACAGCCCAGTGAAACGCGCCATCAATGAGCCGACTTCCATGCTTGAGGAGGCGATCGCCGCGGCAAGAAACCTGAATCCGCGCCGCGTGCCTGCTTCCAGTAGTGATACTGCGACATCTACCCCAGCGACTGGTCGGCTTAAACGCATCCACCAAGCAATCCTGACCGGCGTTTCCTACATGGTGCCCTTCGTGGCAGCTGGTGGCCTGTTACTTGACCTCGGCTACCTCATTGGTGGCTATGACGTGGCTAACGGATGGCAGGTCATTCCCATCACATACTCTCCCACGAATCTGCCAGGGCATGAGGTGCTTATCGGCGGCAACCTCACCCCCTTTTCCCATTCCGGCTGGGCCCTCTACCTCGGCGCGATTCTCTTTTCCATCGGACAAATAGGCATGCAGTTCGTTGTTGCATCTTTGTCTGGCTACATCGCCTATGGTCTTGCTGGTCGCCCCGGAATTGCACCCGGATTCATCGGAGGCGCGATCTCCGTGATGCTGGGCGCTGGATTCATCGGTGGTTTGGTCACTGGTGTGCTGGCAGGTGCCATTGCTTTTTGGGTTGGTTCCTGGACGGTTCCACGATGGCTCGCCTCGCTCATGCCGGTGGCTATCATTCCGTTGCTGGCCTCCCTTGCCGTTGGTCTCACGATGTTCCTGCTCCTGGGACACCCTTTAGGCGAGATCATGGCTGCTTTGCAAGGTTGGCTCACTTCTATGACGGGCTCATCTGCGATTCTCTTGGGCGTCATCATTGGGCTCATGATGTGCTTCGACTTCGGTGGCCCGGTAAACAAAGCTGCGTATATCTTCGGCACCGCTGGCTTATCTGCGGGGACAGATGCTGCTTTTGAAATCATGGCTGCAGTAATGATTTCTGGGATGGTTCCACCCATCGCGTTATCTTGTGCAACGTTAATCCGCGCCCAACTGTTCACCCCAGCGGAGCAACAAACCGGCAAATCTGCCTGGCTTTTAGGTTTGTCCTTCGTGTCTGAAGGAGCGATCCCTTTCGCCGCTGCTGATCCATTTCGTGTGATTCCGTCGATGATGCTCGGCGGTGCTGTCGCCGGCGCCACGTCCATGGCACTCGGTGTTGGTGCGCGTGCACCGCACGGCGGAATTTTTGTCATCTTCACGTATGAGCCATGGTGGGGCATGTTCATTGCGCTAGCTGTTGGTGTTGCTGTGAGCACCATTGCGGTTTTGACTGCAAAACAGCTGTGGCGCAGAACGCCGGTGACAAGTTTCTCTACGATGGAAAAGCAGAGATAGATCCCCGCCCCCTCTTTGAAAGGACACCCACATGGCATCCAAAACCGTGACTGTTGGTTCCACTGTTGGCCTACACGCCCGCCCTGCAACCCTCATCGCGGAGGCTGCCGGCGGATATGAAGAGGACATCACTCTCACCCTCGTGGGTGGTGATCAAGGGGATAAAACCGATGCAGCTTCCGCCCTCATGATCATGGCCATGGGCGCCGAGCACGGCGATGACGTCACGGTCACCTCCGATAATGCGGCAGCGGTGGAGCGAATCGCAGCGCTGATCGCTTCGAACCTCGACGAGGATTAAGTTCGTGGCACCTCAAGTTCCTGTGGCTCCTGCTCCGGCAACAAATGGCCCTCGCCGAAGGTGCGGTATGCCCACTGCATGACTGGGTAGAGCACGATGACGCCGATGGAGCCCAGTGCAATGCCTTCGAGGGTAACGTTGCCTACCTCGAAGGTGAGGTTGCCAATACCAACGATGAGTGCCACCGCGGCGGTAGTGAGGTTGATGGGGTTGGAAAAGTCCACCTTGTTGTCCTGCCAGATGCGCACGCCGAGCATACCGATGAGCCCGTACAGCACCAAGCAGGCACCACCCAGCACACCAGCGGGAATAGTGAAGATGAGCGCACCAAACTTCGGGATGAACGCGAGCAGAATAGCAAAACCAGCAGCAACCCAGTAGGCGGCGGTGGAGTACACGCGGGTAGCTGCCATCACACCAATGTTCTCCGCATAGGTGGTGGTACCGGAACCACCGAAGCCACCAGCCAGGGTGGTTGCTAGACCATCACCGATCAAGGCTGGACCTGCCAGGTCATCAAGGTCGCGTTGTGTCATTTCCGCAACCGCCTTCACATGGCCCACGTTTTCAGCGATGAGGACCACGAGCACCGGCAAGGTGACCAAAATGGCGGACAGGTGAAATTCCGGGGTGTGGAACTGGGGCAAACCGATCCAGGGTGCAGCGGCGATGGTCGCACCAGCATCCTCCCCAAGATTGCCGGTAACAGCGGCAAAAACCCAGCCTGTCACCACACCGATGAGGATGGACAAGCGCGCTGCCATGCCGCGGAAGCAGGCAGTGGCCACCAAGATGGCGAACAACGTGACCAAGCCCACAACCGGTTGGGTCTGGGTGTTCGCCACGGCTGTAGGTGCCAGGTTCAGGCCGATCAACGCCACAATCGCACCGGTGACAACCGGCGGCATGACGGCATCGATGACGCGTTTGCCTGCCCAGGAGACAATCAGACCGACGCCCACCAACGCGAGACCCGTGACAAAAATGCCACCGATCTGCGCGCCGATGCCGTGCTGCTGCGAAGCAGTCAGCGGCGCGATAAACGCAAAGGAGGAACCGAGGTAACTAGGCAGACGGTTCCGCGTCAGCAGCAAGAAGATAATCGTGCCCAAGCCGGAAAACAGCAGGGTCGTGTTAACTGGGAATCCTGTCAACGTGGGAACCAGCAGTGTGGCACCAAACATGGCCACCACGTGCTGCATGCCGATACCGATGGTGCGCGACCAACTCAGTCGCTCATCGGGGGCTACAACGCCACCCGGCTTGATGTGTTTACCGTCACCGTGGAGGGACCATGACACGCTTTTTAAAAATGAGCTCACTCGCTAGAAACTAGCACCGGTGGTATCCACAGCGAATTCGGAGTATTGCTGGGCGAGGATGCGGGGCAGGCGGACGTCGATAAGCGTGCCCTGCTCTTCATACTCTTCGGTGAGAACCGTGCCTTCTTCATGAAGGCGTGAGACGATGTCACCGCGCGTGTACGGGACGAGCAGCTTCACGTGCGCGTCAAGAGTGTTCAGGAACATCTCAATGCGGCCCTCAAGTTCACTGATCCCCTCACCTGTGTGCGCGGACACAAACACGACCTGGTGCTTCGAATCCGCAAAAGCGTGGCGCAGCTCAGCCAAGATCACCGGGTCAGCCTGATCAATCTTGTTCACCACAATGATTTCTGGCGGGATGTCCTCCCCAGTCTCCCGTGTGATTTCCGCGAGCACCTCGTTGACTGCCTTGATCTGTTTCAACGGGAAGGGGTCTGAACCGTCGACGACATGCAGCATCAGGTCCGCGGCGGCGACTTCCTCAAGAGTGGACTTAAACGCTTCAACCAATTGTGTAGGCAGGTGACGCACGAAACCCACCGTGTCAGTGAGCACCACTGTGCGACCATCCGCGAGCTCCGCCCGGCGAGTGGAGGGGTCCAGGGTGGCAAAAAGTGCGTCTTCCACCAGCACACCCGCATTCGTCATGGCGTTGATCAGGGAGGACTTACCGGCGTTGGTGTAACCGGCAATGGCGATCTTGGGAATCGTCGAACGCTGCCGTTGCGCACGCTTGACATCGCGCGCAGTTTTCATCCCCGCGAGTTCTCGGCGCAACTTGGCCATCTCCGTACGCAGGCGGCGACGATCAGCCTCAATCCGGGTCTCACCCGGACCACGCAGACCCACACCACCGTTGGAGCCCGCACGGCCACCAGCCTGGCGCGACAGATTGCCACCCCAACCGCGGGTACGGGTGTACAAGTACTCCATCTGGGCGAGGCTGACCTGCGCCTTACCCTCCTTCGACTTTGCATGCTGCGCGAAAATATCCAAGATGAGCATGGTCCGGTCAATCACCTTGACCTTCAGCGCCTCCTCCAGCGCCACCATCTGGCCTGGTGAAAGTTCACCATCACACACCACCGTGTCGGCGCCGGTCGCATGCACAATATCGCGCAGCTCGCTCACCTTGCCTGAGCCGATGTAGGTGCCCGGGTCCGGCTTATCGCGTTTCTGGTAAAGCATTTCCACAACCTCAGCGCCCGCGGTTTCTGCGAGTGCGGCGAGCTCATTCATATTCGCCTCAACCTCGGCCGTGGTCCCCTCTGTCCACATACCCACCAGGATGACCTGCTCCAGACGCAGTTTGCGGTACTCGACCTCGTAGATGTCCTCATGATCCTCCGAGCGGATCTCCGTATCCCGGATCACGCGACGGAAGGAGTTACGCTCAGCCAAATCGAGCGAGCCAACGGTGGGTGCGCCAAAAGCTTCGTTGATAAGCGCATCTGCCTCTGCATTACGCGCAGAGGGCTCATTGTCACGAAATGCCGCTGCCAACAGTTCATCGTGGCTCCTCTGCTGCCTAGCAGCAGAGGAGGAAGGTGTGTGCTGCCTAGCAGCAGAGGAGGAAGGTGTGTGCTGCCCAGCAGCAGACGAGGAAGATGAAGAATTCGAAGAAGAAGGTTGTGTCATTGAATCCTTATTGTTTCATGGTCGTTGGATGTGTCCAAAGCATCTCCGGTGATATCTCATAACTGTTCTCTTTCATGACAACTGTCCTTCTCACCGGATTGTTCCCCAACCCCACAGCGACGCTAAAGTCAGGCCTATGAGCGACACGATCACAAAAGATCTTTCCAGCATCGGCATGAACTTCACGCGTTGGCAGGACGCGGTGGAGGCTGCCATCGCATCAAACCAGCTTGAGGTGACCGGTGAGGTCCGTGGCGGCCAGTTGATTCAGTTCGCCGATCCGTCGGGCGCGCAGCTGAACATCCTGGCCGTCGAGCCATTTGCCACCTTCGCTGGGTTTGCGTCGACCACGCGCACATATGCGCACGTGAGCATGGTCAATGATGTGGTTGGCTTCTGCGAGATCGTCGATCCACAAGGCAATGTGATCACCTCAGTCACCGCGAACATCGCGCAGGGCCCCCTGCTTGTCGACGAATCCACTCTCCAATGGCAAGAAATGGGTTTCACCGCCCTCGGCGTTGATGTGCAGCACTACGCAAGCGTGGATGATTACCTTTCCGCCACCGGTGAGACGCTGGGAACGATCGTGTCCGAGGGCGCTGAGATCGTCTCGGGCGGCAAACCCGCCACCCCGGATGCCGCGGCGCGTTTTTCCGCCCGCGTGTTGGAGGCTGAGTACCGCACTAATGCTTTGACGGGCGAGTGTTTCATCCATCTCTCTGTTGATGGTGCCTTCCCCTTCGATGTGGTGGTGCCCGCTGACGCCTTCGGTGGCGACCTTCCAGAGCGCAATTCCGTTGTCGCTGGTACAGCGGTCCTCGCTGCTTCTGTTGCAATGGCAGCTGGCTGTGGCGGTGGTGGTGGCTGCGGTGGCGGTGGTGGCAGCTGCGGCTGCGGTGGCCACTAGAGCTACTAGGAGCGCCTCATGCCCAGGAACAACCGCAACCGGGAGGCAGCGATTTGGCTGACTCTCGCGATGGTTGTTGTCATTTTGCTGGTGGCACGTTTGGGGTTCCTGGGACTCATCCTTGGTATTGGTCTCGCTGCGATCGCATTCGTCGGGTTCCTCAATTCCACCGTCGACCCGGAGATTGAGGCGCTTAAAGCCTCACTGCGCGTTGCGCGCGATGACATCGCGGAGATCATCGACTGGTACGACGATTTCACCACGGGCACTGACCTCGAAGCTCTCACGCAACGAACCCTCACCTACCGTGCACTCGCAGTGCCCAACAGTGACATCCCCGAAATCGAAGACTTCCAGCTCCGCCTCGACTCATCTCGTCGCTTCCTTGCGCGCGTGGACACGCACTTGCTTCAAAGCGACCTCTCCCGCCACGAACTAGAAAAACTCATCACCATCGCCGACCAGCGTGCTAGTGAATTAGCTTGTTCCTGGTCCGATGCCCGGCGCGCTGCCCGCAACGCTGGTTAACTGCACCTCACCGCGCGCCACAATGACAGACGGACCCGTCATAGTGGCTGAGCCATCAGTGATCTGAACAGTCACCGCCCCGCCTGGAACGTGGACCGTGACGGTGCCGTTTTCAACACCCGCGTCTGCAAGTGCTGCACGTGCAGCAGCCACCGTGCCGGTCCCGCATGAACGGGTTTCCCCCACACCGCGTTCCCACACGCGCATGGTCGCCTCACCTTCGTGCATTTCTGTGAGGATCTCCACGTTCACTCCGTCCGGGAAGAACGTGGTATCAAAGACAGGCGGTGTGAAGTGCAGGTCAGCGAGCTGTTCCGATGTCATTCCCGGGATGACGCAAGCCAGGTGTGGGTTCCCCACATCTATGCCCAAACCAGCGAAGGAGAACTCTCCCATGCGGGCGGTGGATACACCGGTGACCTCAACGCGCCCCATGTCCACTTCGATGACAGCGCGCGACGGGCTGACCTCATGGACGGTCACGTGCTTGACCCCGGCGCGGGTGTCCACATTAAAGTCTGTGCGCCCTTCCAGCCCGAGTGCTGCGAGCACATGCACAAAAACGCGGATACCGTTGCCGCATAACTCAGCAATGGAGCCATCCGCGTTGCGGTAGTCCATGAACCATCCGGATTCAGTACGTACGACGCGCAAAAAACCATCAGCGCCAATCCCCGCGTGTCGGTCACATAATGCGGCGACAAGGTCACGGGTGAGCACACCACGCTGCTCAAGTTCATCATCGGTGTCAACGACAACGACAAAGTCGTTCTCAGTCCCGTGCGCTTTGATGAAAGAGAGGGTGGCAATGCTCTCGATGTTACTACTCACCCGAGAGATTCTAGTGCCGCCTGCAGGAGTTCTTCCGGTTTTTCATCATTCAACGTGGCATCCAGCCAAGTGATGCGCTTGTCACGGTTGAACCAGGAGCGTTGACGGCGTACGTAGCGGCGGGTTCCCATGATCGTGGATTCGGTCGCTTCATCCAGGGTGCATTCACCATCCAGGTATGACAGCACCTGCGCATAGCCAATGGCGCGACCCGCGGTTGAATCCGCAACGAGTCCGTCAACGACCAGTTTTTGTACTTCTTCAACAAAGCCACGCTCAAACATCTGTTGCGTACGCAGTTCAATGCGCGGGTTGAGCCACTGCGCCGCCGTGCGTAGACCTAGGATTCGTGTCCCCCACCGTGGCGGAGCGTCCTTCGGTGGTTGGGATGCTTGGAACGGTTTGCCGGTGAGTTCAATCACTTCAAGCGCACGCACGGTTCGGCGCGGATCATTGTCCTCGATAATGCTTGCCGCCTGCGAATCCACCTCCGCCAGTTCCGCGTGAAGCGCCTGTACGCCGATCTCCGCTAACCGTTGTTCGTACTTGGTACGAACAACGGGGTCGGTGGGTGGGAACTGCCAGGCGTCGATAAGCGATTGCACGTACATCATGGACCCGCCGACGAGGATGGGAACCCTGCCACGCGCAGCGATGTCCTCCACTACCTCGATCGCGCGCGCCTGATACTCCGCGACGGACGCCGTGCGCGTGACCTCCCAAATATCCAGCAGATGATGCGGCACTCCCTCCCGCTCAGCAGGAGTCAGCTTCGCGGTGCCGATATCCATGCCACGGTAGAGCTGCATCGAATCGACATTGACCACCTCACCATCAAGCTCGTGAGCAAGGGCAATGCTAAGGAGCGACTTCCCCGACGCCGTCGGCCCCACCACCGCGATGGGCGTCTTATCCATGAGCCACCTCCCACGTGGCAACAAAGCGGCCGACCCCCAGCGAGGCGTCCGCGACGATGAGTTGCTCGTTTTTCGCTGGCTGGGCGGCGAGTTCCTCCCAGAGCGCGGGCTCGATCACGCCGTGCTTCGCGAGGTCCTTTGGCAACGTGGCTTTACCATCCAAGAACCGTACCATCTGCTCATGCGTGGCTTCAGCCCCTTCGATGAGCGCTAGTGGCGCGCGCTGCGTCAGGCCCGCGGACCCGTCGAGGACAACGATGGTGAGCACCTCTGGGTCGAACGGCTTCAGCGTCCCGCGCGAATCCGTCACACGTGCTACTGCGGGCCCGAAGCAATAGCGTGCAACCAACTCAGCGACGTAGTTCCCTCTGCCCACATTCACCTGCGGTGCACCCCACGCAGCAAAAGAGCCAGTGTGCTGCGTGTACCAACGGCTATCACGGGAACCCACAATATGGATGGGTCGAGCATCGTTTTCAATCAGCGCGCGGATCGCGGAAACGAGTTTCCGGCCAGCATCATCCCGGGGTGCCAGCTCCGGAACAAGCGCCGGCGAACCCGGAATGATAAGCACGTTGAACTGATTCACGCCTTGTAGCCTATCCATCCGTGGGAACACCCTACGGGCAAGGGCACACATGCTCGCGCCGGCAACGGTAAAGTTGCAAATCATTACGGCAGCCGTGTCGCGCGGCACACAGATGAAAGTGAAAGGATGCCTCACCATGAAGCAGCCACCAATTGAAGGCAAGACTCCGACTCCCAACCCCGGCGCCATGCCCGCCCGGACCCCGAAGCCGGGACCACGACCCGGCGCTGGCGTGGATGCCACCCCGCCACCGGCACAA